>CAZNUT010000016.1:0-20775 GCA_964576365.1 uncultured Gammaproteobacteria bacterium | reverse complement strand
CATATTGCAAAGCATTTGTCATGATAGATACCTTCGCATCTTCAATCGGTACGATTTCTCCCTTAAAAAAGGCAAACGGAAATGAGGTGGTCTGTAAGTGTGTCATATGAAACTAAAGATAAATTGCTAAATTCTAACTCCAAACTATAAATCAAACACATTCATTCGTTTCATTCCTTAACAATTCATAATTATCTCTATATACAAAAAAAACCGCCTTTCGGCGGGTCTGCTTTTCATTCATTCCAAGCTTCTCCCGCCGCCTTAGCGGACGATAAGGAGAATGACAAGAATGAATGAAAAGATGGCTTTCATGTATTTAGTAATTATATAGAACTCGCGTCGATTTGCAAACGAATCCTAACAACAACCTATAGTATATCATACATACTTAATATGTACAATAGAGTTAAAAAACCTCGATCCTCAAAGCACTGCGATCAAGTCTTGCAAATCTCAGTTTGCGCTCAAGCTCACTGATTTCTTGCATTGCTTTATCACTTTCTCCCTCATAAGCGATATTTGTTTGTACCTCTGTTATTTGCTGACTCAACTCAGCAATTTCTTCTTCATAACGAAGATCTCTCCCTTCAAGAAAGGCAAGATTACCTGCATAGGCTTGAACTAGCTTATCAGGGTCTGTAGGATCAGCTGGAATAATCTTTGCTCTTCTTGATCCGTAGGTGACAATCAAACCTCTTTCGTGAGACATATTTTTGTCATCATGTTGATAAATGAGTATCACGCTCCTTCTGAAATACAACGCGCCAGGACGTAGGCCAACATGGCTTCGGCGACTACGCCTCCTCGAGGCACTACACAGATATCGGAGCGCTCGACTGTCGCTTCAGCAGGCTCTTTTGTGATAATATCAACAGTCTTTAATGGCGTATAAAGCGTCGAAATAGGTTTGAGATAAGCACGCGCCACCACCGGCATACCATTGGTCATCCCACCCTCCACACCCCCCGCCCGGTTGGTCTTGCGATAATACCCCACTCGCTGGGTATAGTAAATCTCATCATGTACCAATGATCCGCGTTCACCGGCATTTTTCACCCCTTGCCCGATCTCAACCGCCTTCACCGAAGGGATACTCATGAGTGCCTGTGCTATCTGCCCATCTATCTTGCGATCCCAGTGGACATAGCTTCCGAGACCAGGCGGCACATTCACCGCCACAACTTCGATCACGCCACCAAGTGTATTTTTTTCTTTTCTAGCCTGATCAATAGTTTTTTGCATATTCTCTCGAGCATCTTCATCTACGCAACGCGTCAATGGATCGGTTTCATATACTTTTTTGATGTCAACGAATGTATATTTATTTGCAACCTTAATATCTCCTATCTGAAGGGTATGACTCGCAATTTCGATCTCTTTTGTCGCAAGATATTGCTTAAAAATGGCGCCTGCTGCTACACGTGCTGCAGTCTCACGGGCTGATGCCCGCTCAAGTACATTACGCACATCATCAAAACCATATTTTTGCACTCCTGCAAGATCGGCATGACCTGGTCTCGGCCGTGTCACACGGGCAGAATGTACGACCTCCTCTGGTTGAGGATCTGCGCTCATTTTGTCGCCCCAATTGGCAAAATCTTTGTTGCGTATAAGGAGACAAATGGGACTGCCAATCGTTTTGCCGAAACGAATACCTGAAAGTATCTCCACTTTATCCTCCTCAAGCAGCATTCGCCCGCCGCTTCCGGCGCCCACCATACGTTTTCGCATTTCAACAGCAATATACTCTTGAGAAATACTGAGACCTGCTGGCATTCCTTCGATGATAACAGTCAGTGCTTTGCCATGAGACTCTCCGGCAGTAAGAAAACGGATCATATGTTTAAGTTTATCAAGCTATCGCGTGTAACGTGTAGCGTAAAACGTGTAACGTACTTTATGAAACATGTATAAACATGACAAAATGAGCAAGAGCCATTCATAATTGGGAATTCGCTTGCCTACTTACAAACTGGTAACTAAATAGCTAGGCACCCGCCTGCAGTACGAATGCTTTTAACCGATCTCAACTCCCATTGTTTTATATATATGCACCATTTCTTCAAGTGGATATTGTCCAGGAGCAGAAGCCGGACAAACGGTCGTCACAAATGTCATATCACATCCCAATAAGGGCCCAAGCACACGAGTCACTTTGCCATACTCTCCCATCCCAATGATGACCCGCCGTTCTTCGTGTGGTTTATTTAACATCAGACGATATAATTTCGTCACGTCGTATGGCTCTTTTGCAAAACACGCAATTTTTATCATGCTGGGAGAATATTCTTTCATATTAAAAATCATTTTCTGCAATTGCCAGTAATGAGGAGTATCCTCGAGATTGTGGTATGAAATAATTAATTGTGATTTTTGCAGATGAATATCGGCCATAATCATAGTTTCGTACTCCACGTCTACGAAGGTAAAATGGCCTTCTGCCCGCTGCAACAATTTTGTACGCTCAAATTCATCACCGGAAAAAACACCACCTTCTTTTTTGCTTCGACAGGTAAAAATCGACTCACAATCAATAGAATTTGCAATAGTTTTTATACCAACTTCGTCAAGATCTGTAATAAAGTCAGCTCGAACCTCAATGCGTTTAATCTGTTTTGGAATTTTTTTTATAAAGATGACCGTCTCTTTGACAGTAGGTGCCGTAATGGAAGTGCAAAAAGTAATCATAGGGTAAGGGGTACTGATAATGCATCATATAATACTTTTTTCATAACCTCATATGGAGCTTTCCGACCAGTATACAATTCATACTGGGGAAGCGCCTGATATAACAGCATTTCAGTTCCATGAATAATCGAAGCTCCAGCTGACGTCGCATCACGCAGTAAACGAGTCATATACGGCTGATAAACAGCGTCAAATACAACCTGATGTTTATGCAACAAGTGAGCAGCCACAGGTGATCGATCTTCATCCATACCGATACTCGTTGCATTTAATACTATATCGCACGTATGAAGTGAATCCAATTCATCAAGCGTATGAACAACAATTTCATCCTGAGCAATAGAATAAAAATCTGTACGCAGTAGTTCAGCTGACTCTTGTGTGCGGTTGTAAATATATAATTTTGCACCTCCCTGCAACACCGCATATGCCATGGCTCGAGCAGCTCCTCCTGCGCCAATAAGACCTACTTTTTTACCTTGAAATTTTTGCATTCTTTTGAGCAAAGGGTCGCGTATTCCTTTCCAATCTGTATTGTAGCCGTGAAGACTACCATTTTCTTGTACTACCGTGTTGACTGCCCCGATCATGCGAGCGGTATGATCTATTTCATCTAGCAAGGGCATCACTGCAGTTTTATGTGGCATGGTACAGGTAAGTCCTCGTATACCCAAAATTTTTACCGCTTCTACGGCCTTTATAAGTGAGTTTGTAGGAACTCGGGATGCGACAAACACAAAATCGCTATCAATCCCATCCGCACGATACCCTGCATTGTGCATGAGGGGCGATAAAGAATGTTCTACCGGATCGCCGATAATCAAATTAATTTTTGTTTTACCAGTAATACTCATCTTTTTGATAATGAAATAATATGTTGAATACTATCAGAGGTTGACCTACCTTCCACGTCTATGATGTGATCAGAGTATGCAATATAGAGTGGCTTTCTCAATGTATACAATGCATATGCTTCATCTTCTTTCTGAAATAAAGGACGCGGTGTGGGATCTAAAGAAACACGTTGTTTTAAGACTTCAAAAGATGCATTCAAAAAAAATACCGCGCCTCCATTTTGACGCAGATAATCGAGAATAATTTTATTCAATACCACGCCACCACCACATGATACAACTCCCTCAGACAGATGACTCCATTCCTTCGCCAATCGTATCTCCCATTCCCGTAAACATATCTCCCCCTTAGCTTGAAATAAAGTTGCCATATCTGGATACTCTGATCTTTTTAATATCTCAGTGTCCATTTCATACAAAGGAACTGATTTCACTTTTGCCAATTCATGAGCAACAGTTGATTTACCACAACCCATAAAGCCGATAAGAATAATTTTAGACATACAGTAATTCGAATGTGTGCCAGAATTCTGGAAATGTTTTATTTACGACTTCGGGGTGATTGATATTCATGCCATTTAATTTTGTTCCAGCAACTGCAAAACTCATTGCCATACGATGATCGCCCCATGTATCGATCGCTGCTGGTGATGGATTGCCACCAAACACAATGAGTGTGTCATCGTCAGGCGATTCAGTTTTGATATTCATTTTTGCTAACTCTGATTGAACTGCTTTTACTCGCTCAGTCTCTTTAACACGAAGTGATCGTACTCCGGTCATAACTGTTTTACCTTGAGCAAAAGCGGCAAGAACCGCGAGAGTTTGAGCTTGATCAGGGCACATCTCCATATCGACATTTAATGGCTTTACTCCCCGACCTTTCACGATAATTTGATTATTTATATACGAAATCTCGTTTCCCATTTGTTTAAGAATCTCAAAAAAGAAACGATCGCCCTGGGTTGAATCGACTTTCAAATTGGAGAGAGATATCGATGAATGTGTCAAAGCAGCGATGGCTGCAAAATAACATGCGGATGAATAATCGCCCTCTATCGTATATTCATCCAACTTATACTTTTGATTACCAGGAATATCATATCGTTTATAGTCGTGATTTTCGACCTGCACCCCCCACTCATTCATCATTTCAAGAGTAATATCGATATATGATTTGCTAATTTGCGCACCAACTATGTCTAACGTAAAACCATTTAAAAGCGGCGCCACCATGAGAAGAGCAGAACAATATTGACTACTTACACTTCCTTGCAAAGTTGTAGAATGCATTAACACTGATGGAGAAGTGATAGTAATCGGAGGAAAACCATCTATTTTTTCATACATGACTTCTGCCCCTATCTGTTTGATGCTCTCAATCAAATCTCGTATGGGTCTTTTATTGAGACCTTCACTACCAACTAGAGTAGTTTTACCGGGCAAAAGAACAGACATTGCCGTAAGAAAACGCATAGTTGTACCTGAAAGTCTTGGATGTAAAATACGAATCGAGCTATCTATCGATGTGATATCACCCCCAACAACAATGTAGTCCGAAAATTGACTAATTGAAAAACCAATTTCCTTTAGACAATGTATCATTGCCTCTGTGTCGTCGCATGTAAGATAGTTTTTCAATCTCACTTCGCGGTCGCTCAACGCTGCCATCACCAATGCACGGTTAGTTGCACTTTTTGATCCTGGAATACGCACTGATTTTGAAACGGGTTTTGAAAGTGCATGTAACTTTTTCATGGCTGAATGTACTGTAATGCTTTTCTGATCACTACTTCATCTATGACTTGATCAATGCAGGCCAAACCTATTTCTGACAAGAGCGTCCATTTGACAACACCTGACTGATTTTTTTTGTCAGTGTGAAGTAAAGAAAACATATCGTCTTGTGAAAATTGCATGGCGCACCGGGTCGGCAATCCTGCATCTGCTACGGATTTTTCAATGTATGCCAAATCTTTTTCACTCAAATATCCCGACATGTAAGAAAGATAAGATTCTCCGATTAAACCAATAGCAACAGCTTCACCATGATAAAATGGTTTGTCGGTTTTTAAACTCAATGATTCTACCACATGACCTATAGTGTGACCAAAATTGAGCAATTTTCTCTCGTTCTTCTCTTCAGGATCTTTTTCAATGATACTGGCTTTTATTTCCAATGAGCGCGTTATTATAGATATAAGCTCGTTTTCGTCCAACTCTACTAATGGCTTTTTGACAGATTTCATAAAATAATTACGATCTGCTATCAAGCCGTGCTTTAGCACCTCTGCATAACCTTGTATCAGCACTCGTTGAGGCAAAGAACTCAAAAATGCCACGTCAATGACGACCTTTTGAGGTTGCGTAATAGTACCAATGTAATTTTTTAACCCGTGAAAATTGACACCAGTTTTTCCACCCATGCACGCATCAACCATCGATTCTAGCGTAGTAGGCACGGTAATAAATGGAACTCCCCTCATATAAGTAGCGGCCGCAAAACTTCCCAAATCGCTGACCACTCCTCCACCAAAATTAATTATCAAACTATGACGATCAACATGATAATCGGTAAGAGCGCGATACATCTTAGCAACTGTTTCTAACGTTTTGTGATCTTCTCCTGAAGGAAAAGAAAAAACCGAGATATAATCGCGAGAAATTTTGCTTCTTAGTGCATCTACCATCCTTGCGCCAAAAAGAGACTCCACCTTTTCATCCATACAAATAAAAATGCGAGAATGACCTTCAATATCTATATAATCAGAAATCTTATCGAGAATATGACTCGTGATCAGTATTTCATAAACTGGGGAATTGTAATGAGGAGATATATGAATTTTTTTCATACTTTAAAAGTTAAATAATAAATGATGGTCCTTTGTGATATGCGCCAACCAACCGAGGTTTATGAGCATGCTTCTTCATAAGCGTAACAAATACCTGTTCTTTTCCTAATGGAATTTCCATATCGATCCAAAAAGCATACTCCCATAGTGTGCCTGGAAGTGGACGGGATTCAATTTTAGTGAGATTGCCGCCTTCATGTGCAATTTGACTCAACAATGATGCTAGACTTCCAGGTATATGGGGAAGTTGTACAATATAGGTCATTTTATTCACAGGTCCTTCGATAATTGAATTTAATTTTTGAGATACACATACCCAGCGAGTAAGATTTACCTCATCATTGGCTATATCGGATTTTAAAATTTTTAAAGTTTCATCTTTTTTTAACAAATCACTCCCTCCTATAACTGCATCTTCATCATGCACAAGATGCTCAAGAGCTGCCGCAGTACTAGTTGTCTCAAAACTCTGTAAGCTGTAATTTGATACAAAATCACTACACTGAGCAAGTGCTTGCGGATGAGAAAATACATGTCTCACTCGATCAAAGGTCGTTGTTTTTTTACCAATCAGATGAAGATGTATTTGCATACTCGCTTCACCTACAATGTGAATCGGATGCTTATATAAAAGATCTACTGTTTTATGTACGGAACTGGTAATACTGTTTTCAATTGCAAGTATTCCTATCGAGTCATGCTCTTGCTGAACACAATTCACTACTACTTCAAACGTATCTTCCAATCTTATTGCACTTTGAGGGAATAATTTTTGTGCTATGACATGACTAAAAGTTCCTACTGGCCCCAATATATAAATATGCATATATATAAAAAATTGACCAACCTCCCAGACTTATGTCAAAAGTTGCAATTTAATATCCTGAAAACAAACTGACAATTTATCCATTTCTGTCTTGCTGTATGGATTGTATTTCAACATGTCGTGTAATAGTGTTATCTTATCAGTCTTAATAAGTTGTAGCATATCATGAAGAGCTTCAGTTGAGAATGTATCTACGCAGGTAGGAACAAAATCATATTCACGCAAACACGCTGCAATATAGTGAGTAATACATTGACTCTTTGCAGTCAATCTATCATGTGCATCTGGAGTCATTTCAATCATGTGTAATCCCAAGTTTTTGAATCCATTCACCAGAGAGTCGTACACTATTTTGTTTACTCGTGATCTATGGATCATATACCTCATCTGCTTAAATGATCCAGACTTATGTAAGGATCCAGGACCAAATAGAGGATGGGATGCGATAAACCCTATACCTGATGGCAACCACTGCTTCATAATTTGAAATGGATGTACTTTTACCGAACAGATATCCATAACTACCGATCCAGAATGCATCAAAGGCGCTATAGATGTTATGACGGATTCAAATGCGTAAATCGGCACACACGGCACAACCAAATCAGACTGAACAACCTCTTGAAGGGAATGCGTGTTGACTTTTTGATTTTTGGTAGGTGAATAATGCATTATTTGTATACCAGGAAAAGCTTGCAAAAATAATTCACTCATTATGGTACCCATTGGACCTCTACCTATAATGCCCACGGATGCAATTTTCCTCATATTATGATTCAAGTTGTAATGACCATCGATGTAACTCATTCCAAATCTTTTCAATAACCTCCGCAGGAACAGAATGTTTTTCACCGCTCTGTTTTACTTGCCTCAATACCTGTCCCCATCTATTCAGATCAAGAGACGTTTTGTTTGTTGTTTTTTTTAAATCCCCGATTTTTTGAACTATCTTTCCCCGCTCCCCGAGCAATTCAACAAGCTGGCTATCTATGTGATCGATTTCGCTTCTTAAATCTGATAAAGAATTCATATAGTTGACAAATTGCTAATATCTCATTTCTAATTTCCAATGAAACGGCCATTTAGTATTTAATTTCCGGAGCTTGCCCGAGTTTGTCACATTGAGGCAAAGCCGAAACATCCAAAACTAAAACATAGGTTCTTCCCCTCCGAATCGGATCGTCAGGATGACATTTCTCTAAAACCTAACAGCTGACAGCTAACAGCTAAAACCTACTTTATAACTTTATAAACTTCACGAACTTGATAAACTAGTTTTTCGGTCTTGCTGCCAGTGGACGAAAAGCACTGATTTGCTCCCCTATCCATTTCAACTCAGAAATACTAATATGCTGATCTGTATCTGTAGATGATGTGCCCACCTCAATCAAAACTCCATCGTACAAATATTCATTGTCTCCTTGCTTCATAGCCATCACGTCAACGACCGCTGAGGGAATATGTTCTCGCATTTTAGGGCCAAATGAATGACTAGGATCAAAAAAAAGTTTTACACCTGTTTTCTGTTTTACTCTTTTTGCGATGACGTGGGTCGGAGCACTGCGATAATTACCTTTTCCCGGCACATCAACTCCTCGATGAATGAGTACTATATCTCCATCTATAGTGCCGGCATACTTCACAAGACCCATCCACGCTTTTTCCATGGTGGTTTGACCAGTGTACTCCTGACTATCAGCACTGTGTAAATGATCGCCAATCCATTTGCCATTTTTCAAGCCGATGTGCCATCCTTGTGATCTCGCAAATTCAGCCATCTGCGCCACCTGCCATCCAAGTTGATTTACAGCAGGATTCCACGGCAGGAGAGCTTTTTTCCCTATCCGTCCTACGAATGACGGCAATTGAATAAGTGGACTCATTACCTCAGTCGCAATCAAAATGCCTGTTTTCTTGTGTATACTTTCGGCAATTTTTGCGCTCGGCAAAATGTCGAAATCGGCAATACTCCCACCTTTCAAAAGTATTTGTGTATTTTTCATATACACGTCAAAATCCATCCCCATACCTTTCCCGTCTCCATTTAAATCTGTTCGGGATTTTAAACCTACTACACGTGTGCCCGCGATCAGCGAAACTTTTTTCCCTCGCAAAGACACTTTCATCTCAGCAATCTGATGTATTTCTTCAATATTTTTTTCGTCTACCGAACAAGGACCGGCGACTATAGTGACTGACTGAGAAGACATATATGAATGAATAAAAATAACTAATTACTAATTTTTAATTTCCAAGTAACAATTCCTGTCTGTTACAGACAGATCCAATTTCCTACATCTTATTACAAGTCGCTCGTGACCATTTTGTCATGTTGCCACGCGCCGATGAGACGAGAACTTGATTCAGCATCTTTGGTTTGTCAGTTATGGTAAATATCACCATACCATCCATTTTTAACTAAAGATCCCGAATCCCACCTCATCGGCGGGCAGGCAAGTTCGGGATGACATATTACCAAAATCTAACACCTAAAACCTAACACCTATAACCTACTTTATAAACTTACTTAATAAAATAATCTGACAGGCTATAAAAAAACCCGCCTTTCGGCGGGTGGTTATTTCTGTAAAATTTATTCACAGAGTGCCACACCGCCTGAAGCGGTAAAGTAAAAGAAAAAATAAAAAACACTCTGCGATTGTAACTGCATAGTTTATTGTAACAAAATTTTGGTATGAGTCAATTAAAAAATCAAAATCAAGCCTGCCCCAACCATTAATAGACCGGCACCTGTGACTGCATACGGCCAAACCGAATCAACACCGCTTACCGGGGGCGGGGGTACAGGCGAAACATTTGAATACACAATAGGGGTTGGAGATATGGTTGTCGGGGATATAGTTTCTGACGGGGTTACCACCGCTAAAGAAGGATTTACAGTTGGTGAAACAGGTTGCAACGTGGCTGATGGAGTGGATGTGGTACTTTCTCCAAGAACCATTTCACCACTTTTTATTAACGTAAATTTACGAGTCACTTCTTTTAAATTTCCTTGTAGGTCTCGACCTGAGATGACAGCAAGATACGTTCCGGGAGCAATTTTACTTCTTATTGGGACATCCCAATCTCCATATCGATCTGCTTTCACTACAGAACTAAATGGTGGGACTGTATTGAGTCGCACAGAGACATCGGTCATAGGTGGCGCATACCCTTTTATCAAGGGAGCAGTTCCTGGAATCACTGCATTGTCTCGGGGAAACATCACTGAAAATGACTTTGTATCTTTGCTTTTAACAGATAGTGATGATGTTTTTTTTTGAGCAGCTGCAAGCACATTATTTTCTTCAAGAAATATATAGTTTTGGCCTATCACGATGGCTTGTCTTATTGGATGCGATTTACTCAGTGTTGTTTTTACACGAGAAACTTGATCTTCTTTATATATCGCAAGAGAAATGAGTGTATCTTCAGTAAGCTGAACGTAAGTGTTATTTTTTGTATGTACGACATACTGAAGTGGAGTAAGCCATTCACCCGACTGTCCAGTAAACGCAAGTAATGGATACGCATCAGAGATTGACAATAGTACAATTGCTCCTACAACGTCTTTTCCGTTCGCGTTGACAACCTTTCCATACGAAGGCGACAATTGACCGCTCGATCCCTGAGCAAGAGGTGTATGAATTTCGAATGGTCGACCATCATTTTCAACTGCATTATTATTGCTTATTATGCGATAGTAATACGTTGTGTCTGGTTTTAAATTTTTCATTATTGCATAGTGAAAACGACGCATACCATTTCCTTGAGTACTATTTTGCTCGTCAAAAGCTATAGATTGCAAATTACTTTTATCAATTCCATAAAGCAACCATCCTTTATCAGGAGTATCTGTCGACCAAAAAACTCCTGCTTGAGATGAAGTGATATTTACCTGCTCATGAAGAGTTAAATTTTGTTTACTTGCCCGTATATTTGAAGTGGTTGATGAAAAAAAATAAAATCCCATTCCTGCTGAAACAGCTAGAAGTGCTAACGCGACAAGAAAGCGTGAAGGCGCGTACCGTTTTTTGGTATATAAATCACTATACATATCAGGGTTTTTTTTGTCTTAATACTTCAAGAATGGTAACATCTATCACATAATTTGTATTGACTGCTGCGATCTCCTCGGAAGTTGGCGTCTGCTTACGGATAGCATACACTTCAAATCCTACCCACGCAAGAACGGTAATAAAAATAGTCACCGCTACAACCATAAATTCTTTCTGATTCATAAATAATCGCTTGTAATGGTAACATCCACTCTATAGTTATTCATATTATTAGAATCTCCTCCGATAAATTGTTCTCGGGACAAATCAATACGCTCAATATTTTTTAAGCGTCGATACTCTGCGAGCTTACTCATAAATGTTTGAACATGTTCAAATTTTGTTTGAGCACTCACCACAACACGAAACGTTTTTACACCTTCCTTTTTTTCTTTTTCTTGAAATTGAACTCGTTGTACCTCAATATTTGAGACTTGAAAACCTGATTCACTCGCAACTTTTTCTAATACCTCTATTGAAGCTCCGACATAGGGTGAAGCAGGTAGGGCCTGGTCGAGATATGGCAAACTATCCCTATACCCTTCCAATAAAGACTGATAATTGCTTATTTTGATGATTTGTTGCTCATACAATTTATCCTTCAGTCTCAACTCTTGCAATTCACGCTGCAAGCTAAAAGCTGTGATAATGTTTGGTCTAATTGCAAAAATAACAAAAAAAGTAAAAATAACAAAAAAAACAATCGCGAAAGAATAGTTTTGTATTCTTTTTTGTTGCAAGAGAGCTATGATTTTTTTACTGTCAAATTGATTCATTTATATGAAGCAAGTGATAATAAAAATAAATATCCATCTTTTTCTTTCACGATAGACTTTAATTCTACAGACTTAAATCTATTTTCATCCTTGAAACGTTGATACATCTCTTGTACCAGACTGATGGCCGAAGCAGTGCCCTGAAGTGTTATTTCTTTTTTCGTGAAGGACAGTTTGTCAACTATCATCCCTTGTGGAAGACGGGATAATATATATTCGTAAGACTCTTTTGTTTTTTGTTGCTCATTCAAAGAAATAGCAATATACGACATTTTATTGTCTATACGATCTACTTCTTTTAAAAGTTCATTTGTAGACTCTACTATCACTTTTTTTTGTTTCAATATATCTCTCAGATCGACTATCTCCTGATCTACTTTAAATCGAAAAAAGAATGTACATATGGCCACAAACTGAGTTATGACCAATATATAGCGAAGATAATGAAAAGAAAAATATATGATTCTGTCGGCAATATGCTCTTTTTTGTCGGGAAGCAGATTAATAATATATTTCATGTTAGCCTGCTACTTTTTTTCTGCTCATCTGACTTTTTAAACGGGCCGCCTTATTTTTGTGAATCACTCCTTTTTTAGCTGCTTTGTCAATAGCAGAGTACGATTCTGAAATAAGTTTAGCTTTATCAGTTCCCGCAGATTTAGTAGCTTTTTTCATTATATCCTCTACTGCACGTTTATAGGTGGTGTTTTTTTTAGCACGCTTTATATCTTGCCTCATTTTCTTTTTTGCTGATTTTATGTTTGGCATATTCTCGATTCACCCCCTCAATAAATTAATTGATAATATATTTTAACTATCAACATAACACAAAACATCACAACCTTATCTTAGTCAGAACAAATATAAATTTGATGTCTAATAAAAAAAACTCTTTTTTTAATTTAAATTAAATTCTTTTTCAAGTATCTTTTCACCGTAGTCCCCACTGAACTTGAATGTACCTTTTACTGCTCCTTTTATCGAATGATAACGATTGACTCCCGATGAACTTGTGCCAAAAATAAATTCTTCTTCGGCACTTCTATCTCCCGGTTCAAATTCAATTGAACCAAATACGCCTTCAACACTGCCTGAAGCTGTATCATAGGTCAGTTCGTACTCAATGGCTTCTGTGCCATTTGGTATTCCCGATACAGTCATGGTGGCTTGCGTATTCCCTTTTATATCAACCTTAACCGATGAATCTACCGTAGGAATAGCCTGAGGAACTTCTTCGAATACGGTTTTTTTTTCATTTTTTTCTGCATTATTTGTCTTTTGTCTAGAAACAGCAAAGAAAAATGCACCTACTGCAATAAGAACAACAATACCTGTTACCACAAGATACATTTTAGGGATTTCTTTCATAAGATTTTGAAATTATAACAAAGCGGTCAAAATTTTACCATTTAATCGCCTCATTGATCAAAATACCTACTTCATGCTCAGCAACTCTTTTCTGCATCATCGAATCTCGATCACGAATGGTCACTGTTCCATCTTTGAGCGTTTGGTAATCTACTGTGATACAAAAGGGCGTACCTATCTCGTCTTGTCTGCGGTACATTTTGCCGATATTACCTGAATCATCAAACTCAACTATACATTGTTTCTGAAGTGTACTGAATAACTCTTTTGCCTTAGCTCGCAATTCCTCATCCTTTTGCAAAGGAAATACTGCCGCCTTTATTGGAGCTACACGCGGATGAAATTTCAGCACTGTGCGGACTTTACCATTTACCTCTTCGGTTGTATATGCATCAGCCATGATCACAAGCATTAAGCGAGACAATCCGAATGTAGGCTCAATCACATGGGGAATAAATTTTTCACCAGTTATAGGATCTCGATAGCTCAAGTCAACACCAGAATGCTTTGCATGATTTGATAAATCAAAATCTGTTCGATAAGCAATTGCCCACATCTCTTTCCAACCGAATGGAAATTGGTACTCTAGGTCAACCGTACGAGAGGAATAATGTGATCGTTCGTGAGCTTCATGCTCTCTCCATCGCAACCGTTTTGAATTGATACCATACAGAACAGTTAATTCCTGTAATTTCTCTTGCCAATAAGTAAACAGCTCTTCCCATTGCTCTTTTTTGATAAAATACTCAAACTCCATCAAATCAAACTCTAGCGTTCTGAATATTGACTGCCCTAATGTAATTTCATTTCGAAAAGCCTTGCCTTGTTGAGCGATACCAAAAGGAATTCTAACCCTCATTGAATCAAGTACTTGCTTAAAATTAAGAAAAATGCCTTGTGCTATTTCGCCACGAAGGTATACATGTGATTTACTCTCTTCTACTATCCCAACTGCGGTGGGAAATAACAAATTAAATGCTCGTACGTCTGTCCAATTACTACTACCGCAGCGTGGACATTTGAGTTTGTGCGATCGTATAATTTCCGTAAGTTTTTCAACCGGCAAACCTTCTACTTTCTCTTGAGGAAGTGCGTCTTCGATCAAGTGATCGGCACGCGTTCTATGTTTGCAGGTTTTACAATCTATTAATGCGTCAGTAAAACCCGCAACATGACCAGACGCTTCCCAGGCTTTTGGGTTAAGAAAGATGCTCGCTTCGACTCCAATAATATCAGTCCTTCTACTTATAAAAAAATCCCACCAGATATTCCTGAGATTATTTTTTAACAACACTCCATAATGTCCAAAATCCCACGTATTTGACAATCCTCCATAAATTTGAGATGAAGGATGAAAAAAACCTCTGCGCTTTGCAAGGGCAACAATCTCTTCAAACATATTGAATTACATTATACCACGCATAGGCAGTTTTTCTTCAATCACTTCTTCTGCTCTTGATAGCAGTATCTCTATAGGTTCTACTTTGTCAGCATAACCCAAAGTATGTAGCATATAAAACAAATAACGGGCAAATAATGAATCCAAATTTTGAGTTGAAGCGGATAAATCTGTTAAAAACCCGATCGTAAACTTGAACAAGGTATTTTCTTGTTGATCTAAGCCCAAAAGTCTATCAAGGATAAAAAAATATAGGTAAACAATATCCATCTTTTCGCCTGTTCTTACTTTAGAAAACGCCGAAATAAGCTCACTTTTTTCTATATATCTATTACTTTTATGATGACGACTCAACACTTTTACTAGGTTGCCAGTCTGAAGGTGTGCGGCGCGTTGAGATTTAAATGTTTTAGCGCCTTTTGCTATAAGAAGAATCTTACCTTCTTGTTTTGAAAAAATAATTACAGATACGTCTTCGTTTAAAAGAGTTGTTTTTTTTAAAACAAAACCTTCAAGTGTGTGTATCCGGTTCATGGTTTCACTTCCTTGTCAGTAAGAAAAGACTGATCAAGATAGGTGTTACCATCTACGGATACTTTGACCTTTTGTCTTTCTACTCCAGGTTGTTTTTGCAAAAGAAGAGAATAATTTTTTGAATTTATCTCGGTGGGTAATGTATATGTTATCTTAACCTGGGCTGAACCCTGTGGATTGACAGTCATAAAACCTTCAAAAACAGTTTTTCCAAGATCATCATAAGTTAAAGTCTTAGTCTGAGAGCCAGAAAATGACTCAAGTTTAGCACCTTTGGGTACATAAAAACGGATCCAGTTACGCAATGTAGCGTTGAGACACAACCCTCCCCTTTCTAAATTACAATCTGAGTGAGGATGTGGATTCTTAAATTTCATGATAACTGTTCTTTTTACTGCACTGCCTTCAAACGTAGTTTCAGAAATAATTTCTTCATCTATAAAAAGGTTTGACTTAGCGCCTGCAAAGTTGACGTTATTGATATGAAGATAATCGCCTTTATATTCTTTTATTCTACCTGCATAGTTCATAGACTCAATTGCGGCTTGGGTTTTTTCATCCGTGAAATACAAAATAATATGCTTCTCATCTAAATTTGCAAACATGGTTTGAGCCAATCTTCCCCAATATTTAGAAGGTGAAAAACCTATTGCTTTATAAAATAATTCCAACATCAAATTGCCCAAAATACGCTTTCGATCAATCTTGATATAAGGAACAGGCCTGTCAACTATATCGAACAGCGTATAAATCACTTGCGGACAATCACATCGTTTATCAATGCTCGCGGAAAAGTTTATACCTGATACTTGCGTATCTCCAAAAATACTCAACATATCTACTAAAACTTTAGAGTCTACTGCGATAATCCCATCGTATTTCACTCTATTTCCAGCTTTTTCATATAGAGATTCAAACAATTTGACAGATTCGACAAAATCAGGTGACAGATTGCTATCGCGAATATAAAACTTTTTTACATCTTTGTGATAAGCCAAAATTTTATCTGGGGCTGACGGGTGCGAGGCAATATTGCTGTCTATATCATAAATGTCACTTGAGGACTTGATTGCGATTTTGCCTTTATTTATATTAAACACTGCATAAAAAGTGAAAAATCCTCCCGTTGCTCTGCGCTCAGCTGTATTTTGAAACAGTATCAAATATGTTTTTTCACCTTTTGCTCCCAAGATAGAGGGCAACTCTTTTAAAAATGGCTTTGCATTAACAAAAAGTGTAGCCATACCAGCAAATTGATCTTTCAACGATTGCACTTGACTGCGCACTTCATATTTGCCTAGTTTTGAAGGATATCGCTTAGGATCTATAGATTCAATACGCTTTTCAGCCTGCGAAATATTTTCTGCAACTACATCAATACGTTTAAGCATTTTATCAAGAGTCAAAACAGCTGTCTGCAATCGATCTTCAGCTGTCTTTTCATAAAAATTCTGTTCTCCTTTTTTCAAACCGATTAGGTCCGCGTATGGATAAATCGCTTCTATTGCTTCGTCAGCCGCAATCAAACTAAATCGTCCAGCTTCTACAGCACTTTTGAAATCATTAATATATGGAATAAAAGCAGCCCAATACAAAGAAGACGATTCTTTTTCAAATGAGGCATATTTTTCATTAACAGACTTCATCGTTTTTTTTAGCAAATCAATATCATTCTCTTTGAGGTGTGTTTTCAAAACCCGTACTTCCTGAGCGAGCGCCACTCCTTTTTCACGTATCTTTAGAGCAGGACGAAGGATAAAAAAATAAGAAAGTGCCCCAATAGCAATAAAAACTACTAAAAGACCAAGAGATATTTTTCCAAGAGTTTTTCCTACTGATTTTTGTTTTTTATTTGTTTTTGCCACGGGAGGCTCATCAAATGAATACATAAATGTCATTCTACCAGTCGTTTTTTTCTGTGTCTAGTCTAGACTGCACCTTTACCGCTAAGCATAACATATGGCGTCTTAAAAATGATCACCAGATCACCCCAAAGAGAAATATTATCGACATATTGAGCATCTATAACAATCCGCTCATCGAAATTAATACCGGATCGTCCTGACACTTGCCACAACCCGGTAATACCTGGCTTAACCGACAATACTTTTTCTGCTAATTTACGTGCATGTGGGTATTGTTGCTGCTGATTTAAAAGTTCATCAGGGTAATATGCTCTAGGACCAACAATACTCATATCGCCTTTTAAAACATTGAGTATTTGAGGTATTTCATCCAGAGAGTGTTTTCTGATAAATTTTCCAACCAGAGTTACTCTAGGGTCTTTCATCAATTTATAACTACCTTTTTTATACTCTTCATACAATTTTTTAAAACGGGGGTCTGAGGTTAAAAGGGTGTGTGCGTGTTGAATCATAGATCGAAATTTATACATTTTAAACGTGACTCCGTTCTGCCCGATGCGCTCAGGAACATCTGCAAAAATAGGCCCTCGGGAAGATATCTTGATACAAATAGCAATAATAAGAGAAGGTATAAAAAACAGAACAAGTAGAGCCAGCGCGATACCAACATCAAGAAATCGCTTTGTATAGCGATAATAAAAAAACCCTCTCACAAGCGTCGATGTGCCACTCATGCAATTTTAGTGAAGTAAAGTAATACGTAATCCTTATCACGATAAGTGCTCATGTGGAGTTCCTGCAAAATTTTCAACAATTTTCTTAATTTCTTTTACCGAAGATTTATCTGCAACGAGAATAACATCCTCTGTATTTACTACAATCGCATTTTTTAATCCCACAGCTACAATAAGCTTCTTTTCTTCATAATTATAAATCAGAGCATCATTCGATTTTTCTACAAGTACATTTCCTTTAATGATATTGTCTTCTCGCCTTTCTTCAAGAGCTTCTTTTAGAGCCTCCCATGCTCCTAAATCGCTCCAATCAATATCGCCAACTACCACATGAGCCGACTTTGCATCTAGTTGTTCAAGTACCGCATTGTCAAAACTGATTACCGGCATTTCGGCATAATACATATTGAGTAATCGATGAAAATCATGCTCAGATTCTCCTGAACAAATTTTTTGGGTTAGATTATAGATTGCCGGAGCATGCAATTTAAAAAGTTGTAGCAAAAATGCAGGTGTAGAAACAAAATAACCCAAATTCCAGCAATAATGTTCGTCATGAAAAAAACGATGAGCGGTCTCGCTATTTGGTTTATATTGAAAACCGGCAAATTCATAAAACGGAACACCATCTTGAATATGAACAGCCTTTCCTAATTGTATCCACCCCAAATTTTCGGATGCAAACCGCGGTTTTTGTCCAATAAAAATAATACTATTTGTATGCTTTAATACCATTTTACTTGCTGCTTGTATAAGTTCTTTAAATACATTAGGTTTTTTTACCAAGTGATCGCTCCACAAAATTACGACCGGCTCATTAGGAAATTTTCTCGCCAAAAAACCGGCAACATACGCTACAGCAGGACCAACGTCGCGTTTTGCGGGCTCTCCTAGTATATTTGAGCGTGGTATAAAGGGAAGTTGAGCTGCTACAGTCTCAACATATTGAAAACTCGTCGATATATATATATCTTCTGCTTGAAACTCTGGCATCAATCTTTCTACTGCTAACTGCAGCGTAGATTTGTCATCGATAATTTTTTCAAACTGCTTTGGAGATTTTTTACGCGAAAGTGGCCAAAGCCTGGTACCCACACCTCCGCAAAAAATAATCGCTTTCATACGTGTACTTTGGTTTGCTGATAAACCAATGAATTAATAGTTGTAATAAAATGCTCCTTAGAGTATTTTTTTAAATACTTTTTCGAATCTTTGAGATTTCTGTGTAAATTGTAAGAGACAGTATGAAATTGTGCAAGTGCCCTCCGTAATCCTTCAACTGACTGTTCCTGAAACAATATACCTGTTTCACCATTTTGTACGGTTTCAAGAGCGCCACCTTTGGCATACGCTATGACAGGGCAACAAAAAAACTGAGCTTCCAATGCAACATATCCAAAATCTTCTTCTTGAGGCATCAGTAAAGCCTCTGCTCTACGATATAAAAATCCTAACGAGTGATCATCGATTGTACCTAAAAAATAAATATTTTTTGTAGCTTTTTTTTGAAGTTTTGTCGCATCTCTCCCTGTTCCAACAATCACTAAAGGCAACGAAGAACTAAGTTTACAAACCTCAATTGCTAATTCAATAAATTTATATTTTTCAAGCCGTGATACAATAAGATAATACTTGGCTGGTAAATCGATATTTAATTCCGGCGAATAATCAACCACAGAAATATCATTTTTAATCTTATTCCAATAAGAAAAATCAAATGGTGGATACACTACGAGAGCATCTCTATTGTAAAAAGATTTGATTCGATTTTTTACCGCGTGAGAAAGTGTTAATACTATATCCGCACGTTGTGCTGATATAGTATCTTTTTTTCTTAGTTGTGTAGTAAAAATATGGTAAAAAAACTGGAGGGAATGCATCCACCTCGGCAATGATGAAAAATATATTGACTCCATGCTCCATAAATGACGTGGGGGTGTGAGAATGTATGCAATATGTTTGGTTTCAGGTCGACTTATACAGGACTTGGCATGAGCTGATGTTGCAGAAAAAACAAGATCGTACGAAGTTAAATTAATTGATTCAAAATAACGTTGATAAAAAAAGATAAAAAAGTACCGGAATTTCCATACTATTCTCGGAGCATATTGAAGAAAGGAAGTATAAACTTTTGTCTTTGCGGGTAATAAATTAACATTTTTATCATATACTGTTGTAAATACATCAGCTTGAGGAAATATTTCTAGAAGTACTTGTAAAACCCGTTCAAACCCGCCGTGCTGTGTATCTAGCCAATCATATATCAATGCGACTTTTTTGCGAGGCTCAATTTGTTTTTTTTGTTGAGCGACAAGTAAATCTGTATTAGTATTCATACTATATATGATTCAGATTAGTTTACGCTTATCACTTTTATATTTTACTCTCTTTATCTTATGTTTAGGCTTCTTCATCGGGCGTCCTATTCATGCTCAGTCTACCAACTCTCTTCATTGTGTATATAAATCAAAAGGGGATGCAGATTGTAAAACTGACTCTCAAGGTAAACATGTCACATGGAATGATTATCTTATTTGGGTCGGTGAATATGTCAATTCTTGCAATAATGTCAATTCACATCTTTGTGGTGAAGATATTGATCATGATACTGCAGCAATGGACGCGAATTTTAATTATACAGGAAGTACTTATTTAACAACTAATAATGAAATAGATCTGGTTGATTATGCTCTGTGGTATTTAGGTTATTACAGCGAAAATACTACTCCTCCTACAATAACTCCTCCCATCCAAATCAGTCTCACCCCCACCACGCCTCCCAACGTCACATTACCGCCAATGGGCGCCTCTTCCGGTC
>CAZNUT010000015.1:20490-26727 GCA_964576365.1 uncultured Gammaproteobacteria bacterium | reverse complement strand
ATGAGCCAGTCGTCATCAATGCAGATAGCAATGAAGCATTGGGTGGCAAAGATCCAGGTGGTGTCAGCGCCTTCGTAATGATTCAAGAATCGCACATCAGTCTACATACTTTTACCCGTCGTGGTTTTGTCACGATCGATTTGTATTCATGCAAAGAGTTTTCGTCAGTGGGTATTGTGGAATATCTCAAAGAAGTATTTGAGTCGCAAGATGAAAATGTATTAAAAATCGAGCGAGGGATGAAGTATCCAGTTGAGAATATTTACTAAATATATGAAATTTGAGCCATGTCAGTTGCCACAAAATCAAGTCCCAAATGAGTTTAAATCCTTGCAGAATAATAAGGTTGTGCCAAACAGTCCTTTTAATGTCGGTGAAGGCGCGATTGACGACCTTCGATATCTGGCCGATTTTTTTATCAAGGCGGCTCAACAAACAAGAGAATTTTTAACGCAGTTTGATCCCGTGACGCGGGTAGAAGGTCAATAAATAACGCACACTAATATTTAATATATCCATGCAAACATGGCTCATATTTGCTTTTATAGCTCCTGCGATATACGCAGTCAATAATTTTATTGACAAGTATTTGTTGTCACGTCGTTTTTCTGACTACAATATTCTTCCTCTATATACGGGTCTCATGGCTTTTATTACCGCATTTATTTTTTATTTTATTTTTGGTCGACCAACTTTGCCTTTTTTTGATTTAAGTATTATATTGCTGACCGGGGTTTTAACATTTGGCTCATTGATGCTATATGTAAGAGCTCTTGCTGAAGAGGAGACAAGCGCGGTTATTGTTCTTTTTCAGATGACTCCTGTATTTGTACTCATTCTTTCATACCTCTTTTTACATGAAGAGATAAGTGGTGAACAGTTGGCAGGATTCGTATTAGTATTGGGTGCTTCTATTTGTCTTTCTTATAAACGGGCAAAGCAAGGATTTACTCTATCACAAGCATTTTTTTTAATATTAGGAAGCGATCTTCTTTGGGCTTTATCCGGAGTATTAATGAAGTTTGCGACCAGCGTAAACGATATACAAACAGTCCTCGTGTATGAAAGCTTTGGTTTGAGTCTTGGGGCAACAATTCTTTTTATTTTTGTCTCAAGTATGAGGAAAGCATTTTTGGCCAATATTAAAACTATTGATAAAAGTACATTGGGAGTGTTGATGGGAAATGAGATTGTGTATGTCTGCGCTAAATCGTTCACTTATTTTGCTTATTCTTTAGGACCTGCCGCTATTGTTGGAGTGCTTGGGAACACGCAAGTATTTTTCGGGTTGATTTATGGGTATATTCTTACCCAGTTGGCGCCAAAAGTATTTAGAGAAGATATGGATAGTTTGAGTTTAACCAAAAAATTTGTTTTCACATCAATATTGTTTATAGGCATTTTGTTAATTTACTAATATATTATGTTGCCCATTTTTCCACAATTTAAGAAGCTTGAGCTGAGTGACAGAGAAGATATCGAAGTAATTACTAGCCAATTTCCTCCTTATTCTGATTTTAATTTTGCAAGTTTGTGGAGTTATAACGTGAACGACGAGGCTGAAATAAGCGTGCTAAATAAAAATTTAGTTATCAAGTTTCATGACTATATCACGCAAGATCCGTTTTACACATTTATTGGAACAAATAGTGTCAAAGAAACACTAGATGTATTGCTGGACTATTCGTCTAGCAATCAAATTCCCCACGAGCTGGCTCTTATTCCAGAAGTAGTTGTCAATCAGTTAAATGGTTCACGAAAGCTGTTTTCAGTAGTAGATGATATCAATAATTACGATTATATTTATCAAATTTCTGCCTTGTCTACATTATCAGGTAAGCGGCTGAGAGGAAAGAGGAATTTTGTAAACAGATTTTTGAGGCAATATCCAGAGGCACAAGTTGAGATGTTAAGAATTGATCATGAGAGTGCTCGCGAAGAGATGTTGAAGCTATTTATGGATTGGCAAACCGAGAGTAATAAATCTTATGAAGATATTGTTGTAGAATTGAAGGCCATAAAAAGATTTTTTTTGCTAAATCAGAATGATCACATCAATGTGTTGGGTATAAGATATAAAGGCGACTTGATTGGTTTTTCAATTACAGAGATCGTAAATCGAGAATATGCCATCCTCCATTTTGAAAAATGTAACACAACGTTCATTGGAAGTTATCAATATTTAAAATACGAAACTGCAAAAATGTTAGAAAAGAATGGTTGTATGTATTTGAATACCGAGCAAGATTTGGGTATTGAAGGTTTGCGAAAATCAAAACAATCTTGGTGTCCATATACTTTCGCAAAAAAATATAAGATACATTATAAGTAATACATATATAGATCTAGCTTAAAGATTATTATATATGCTGGTTGACAGATAGATTTTTGTTATACTGATTATCATCCGATGTTCACACTAAATCATAAATGGCAAGTGAGCGCTACGGTAATATGCTTCATAGTATTCACTTTATGGTGGATTATTTTGGACTTTTTTACAGATCCTGAGTCTGCTTCGCATTATGCATTTGGAGCCTTGTATGGCATTATGGCTTTATGGGGAGGTATATCTGGCATATCAATAGCTCTTAAGTGGGGAGGAGTAAAAAGCTTGATGGGTAAAGCGGTACTTTTGCTTGCTTCAGGTCTCTTATTTCAGGAGTTTGGACAGATAGTATTTAGCTATTACAACATCATTCTTAAAGTTCAAGTTCCATACCCTTCAGTTGCAGATATTGGTTTTTTTGGCAATATACCCTTGTATGCAATGGGGGTTATTCTGTTAGGAGAGGCATCAAATATTAGATTTTCTCTAAAAAAAATTAGCAGTAAGTTGCAAGCGATCACTATTCCTGCTCTGCTTTTAACTATTTCATATTGGTTTTTCTTACGCTCACTTGAGGTTGATTGGACAAATAAATTAAAAGTTTTTTTGGATTTTGGCTACCCATTGGGACAAGCAACATATATTTCCTTAGCCCTTTTAACTTACACATTAACTCACGGCATACTGGGAGGGGTTATGAAAAAGAAAATATTTATTATTGTTTTAGCCTTTGTTGCTCAATATATCGCTGATTATAATTTTTTGTTCCAAAGTAGCCGAGGTACATGGGTAAATGGAGGGTATGGGGACTATTTATATTTTATTGCTTATTTTGTTATGACTCTTGGACTATTACAACTAGGAGCATTGTATGAAAGTTTGCGAAACAACAGCAAAATGACTTTTGAAAAAGGCTAATTTAGTCAAGATGTGTCGACAAGTGGTCAAAACAAGTAATGAGACAAACAACATAAATCATCAATAAGACGAATTATAAGAAGGTTAGGCAAAAATACTATGAACATCTACGCACGGACAGCGTTGGCGATCATCCAAGCTCAGGCAAGCATCATAGGTCCTATTGCTATTGATCAAGCGAGGCAGGTGCAAGGATTGAAAGTTATAGATGAATCTAATGTAAAGATTGAAGGTGATTTCAAACAAGTGATAACTAATCTAGTAAAAAAATATGAGTATTTTTTTGGTCAAGCATCAATAGAGGTTTGTAAGGATGCGATTCGTGAAATTCAACCCAGCGTTGACTCCAAAATACTACCTGAAATACTTCAGTAATGGCATGTCGATGTTAAGTCTCTTCTTTAAAGAGAGTTAACCCTATGCTGGTTGTCGTATAAGATAACAAATATACATAGTCATTAAATCCCATAACACTCCACATATTGTATTCTGTTTGATAGACAAACATGTAGTCTGCGACATATTGTAATATCAGAGCAATGGTAAGAAGCTGAATTTTCAACTTCATTCTGCCAAGAATATTTTTAGTCATGGCAAGAATATATAGTGCTAATGAGATATATAAGTATTCAATGAGTGGGTATCCAAAATCTAATATTATTTTTAAGACTTTATAGCTGGAAAATGTATAGTTTTGTAATAAAAACCAATACGAAATTATAAGTATTGTTAGTGGAAAGAAAAGAATAATTTTTTTCTTAAAAAGAGCATGTATTGAGATTTTGATTTCAAATGAACGACCAAGGTAGTAGATGCCGAGTAAGTAAAAAAACATACTACCAAAGAAGCCTAAATCTCCTGTAGAAGGATAGGGAATAGACCATGCAGTAAGTACTATGTATGCAAAATAAACAATTTGTCCAAATGCCTGAGCGATGAGCCCTGCAGAAAACATATACATGCTTCGGCCTAAATATTTATCTTGCTTCGACAATTTTCTTCCAATCTGTAGAGTAAATATGCCCCCAATAATCGCTACTATAAAGTAGAGAGTGAGAAAATGATCCAATTCTTTTGATTGTTTGATCCATACGACGATCCAGTAGGCGGTAAAGAGAAGGAAGTTGTATGTAATCAGTGCGATGTCGCCTCGGGTTGTAATGAGATGGTAAATCCATTCAGACCATTCTATGTCATTTTTTAGCTCAGTTTTTGCAATCTGATTTGCACTTTGAGACCTATATGGGTGTTTATTCAATACTTTTTTATGGATCGTTTTTATCTCTCCCTCTGATAGTTCTTCATGACCGGCTGATCTCAAAAGTTCATTTGCCTGGTCTACACTGAAGATGCCTCCACGTTTGGCAAAGATGTTGATGAGTGCAAGTGTGGCGCGACGATCTGGCAGGCGGTCGCCATTTTTCCACCGTGTATAGAGCGATACATCGTAAGCCATACCCTCCTCTCTCATGAAGTCACAGAGGTCGGCTAGGCGCTCGATCTCTGAGCGTAGTCGATAGCGTTGAAATACCTCGGTGAATGTCTGTGAATTGTGGCTATATGACATCGCGTATATTATATCCTGGTATTGAGTCAATTTTATTGACGAATACATTTTGTTTATACTTCACGCATTTGAGCCTGATCTGTCAATCTTATTGACACGATATCCTGTTATATTATTTCTGTTTCTTTGATGGAAAGAGGTATAGAGACACAATAGCCGTGCCACATTTGCTTCATTTCCTCAACGAAGCACTTTAACCAATCGGGTGTTTGATATATCGGATCGTTTTCGATATGCCAAACAAGTATTCAGATAGTGGACGCCATGAATTACCACTATCAGGTCAAATGTGTGTCGAGTGCACTATCAACACATGTCGCCACTCACATATGCAGGGTTTATTGACAAACTGAGACGCTCTTAGTAAGAGTTAGCGCCTTTGAACAGATTCAATAAACACTCGCTTTGGTAGAAAGCGCTTATATTGATGATTGCATTTTTGCATATTTGATTTCAGGCGAAAGAAGGCCGAAGATGACTAAGCGTCATTGTGGAGACGTTGCATTCTGGGAGACTGCAACTCGCCAGTTGCCAGGAATTGGAACTGACCAATTCGGGCAGTTTGAGCTCTTTGCTGATCAGCTCAATATGAAGTTTGTGGATGGGCAGTTTAAAAACATGCACAACTTCTATGATCCGAACAGATTGCGCTCAGGACAACGAGGGCCAAACGCTCCTTCCCGCAGCTCGCAAGAAGGGTAGTATTTGACCTGAATAACTGAATACGTAGTCCAATAAAGGGATCTGTCCAGTGATGGATAGTGTGTGGCTACCACACAAGGTGAAAGCCCAGATCCCTCCTTTCCCTTGCGGTTATAATACTTTTATATATGCGATATACATTACCAATGCCGTCATTTGTCGATCTCACCTTAACTCCTGAAAATGCGCAGGAGAGGGGGTATGAATTGATACAAGATACCTTTTACGATAGAGAAGAACCATATTTTTCAAGAGTGAAAGATGAAAGATATTTCATAAAAAACCATCTTATTCTTGGCCAACCTGCATCTCGAGGAGGAGACTATACACGATTTGGCGTATATCAGAAAATACCAAAGAGAGTAGATGTTGAAAATCAATAAACATATAATTGATTCATGTATCAATCACTTTGTCATTTTTTGATATCGTCTTCATTTTGTCGGAAAATTTAGAATCATGATGTATGAAATATTTATTACCCTTTCCATCATTTGTCGATCTCACCCTGACTCCTGAAAATGCGCAGGAGAGGGGGTATGAATTGATTCAGGATACTTTATACGACATGGAACAACCAGATTTTCCCCGAATTCGACATGAGCAATTTTATATAAAAAAAGGTTACATTTTAGGACAACCAGCATCTCGAGGAGGAGATCCGATACGATTTGGCGTATATCAGAAAATACCATCGAAGGATTTGCATGTATCCGATAAA
>CAZNUT010000015.1:0-20390 GCA_964576365.1 uncultured Gammaproteobacteria bacterium | reverse complement strand
ACGATTTGGCGTATATCAGAAAATACCATCGAAGGATTTGCATGTATCCGATAAAAAAACCCGCTGATTGTTTATAGAAACGTATAAAATTATGAAATGGTATTGTTATCGCAATATATTAAAAAAATAGGAAAAGACAACAGTGCGGATGTAAATAAAGGGGATATAAATCGTATTTTGCAGTTGCTCTATACAGATTTTAAAGAATATCAAGTAGATATTGATACACTTTCGACTGTATGTGAAGAAATATTGCTTTTATGCATAAAAACAGATCTGAGATATGAGTCTTTTGAGTTGTGGAATGCGCTTCAGCGTGGGAGTGTGCTGAAGCATTTATTACGTACAGTAGCATTGACACCACATGATGACACATTTTCACGTACGTTTTTACAGTTTGAAGCATATGTTGGGGATTTGGATGCGCCGTATCATCCTCCCGATTGGTCTCAATAATTCAGATGAGCACATATCAAAGGATTGTAAACAAAACGCATTTGTGTGTCATATTCCAAACAAATATCTTGTTTTGTTAAAGATTCATGATCCATTGCTTGCCACCCCAAAACAACTAGATAGATTATTACGGATATCATATCTTGATTTTCTTTCGTTTCATCTTGATTTAGATGAGTTTTCAACCATTTGTGAAAATGTCTGGTGGATTTTGATTCATCAGAAAAAAGAAAGCATATTTCATGACCTTGCCGACGCAGCATACAGCGGTTCTGAACTTTCGTGGTATATGAGGCATATTCAAAGTTCAGATACCAAATCGATAGCCAACTGGTTTTCGGGCATACAGGAGTATGTCGCTCAGAGAGATATACGCTGATTGTCTGTATAATGAACCATATGGATACTTCTTCATCTGCTTCCAATAAAGAAAAAGAACTTGTTCAGGTAGCAAAACAAGTGTATGAGCGCAACGTAGAACTCTCGATCAAAAATCATACCTTCACCATCCTGCAGAATATGTATGACATCATCAATAAGCATGCAGGCGTTGTGGATACTGCAACTGACTTAATTGAGGAAATTATTAGAGAATTGAATTTTCAACTTGGACTGATAATGCTCATAGATTCAAAGAAGCGAGTGTTAAAAACTATTGCAATGTGTCAAGGTGAAGATTTATCTGGAGTTACACCTGAGCAATCAAATTTATTTCAGAAGCTTGAGATTAGTCTTAGAAATAAAACCAACCATTGCGTCGATTCTGCCGTGAAGATGCGCAGAAGGATGACAAATATGCTTAACGATATCTGTGTGCCCAGTCTTCCTCATGATGAGGCGCACAAACTGCAGGCTGCATACAAAATTCAGACAATTCTTTTTTATCCTTTGATTTTCAGTAATAGACCGCAAGGAGTACTTGTATTGGGCATAGGTAAACATATTGGTTCGTTATCACGTGCCGAGCGAGAAGCGATCAATGAGCTCGCTGAAGTCATATCGATCGCTATCCAACAGGCAAAAATGATACACAGGATTAAGGAAAATAATAAACATCTGCGAGAGCTTGATGTGCTGAAAGATGAGTTTGTCTCTATTGCATCTCACGAGCTGCGGACTCCTATGACTGCTATCAAAAGTTATTTATGGATGGCGCTTTATAAATCTCCCCAAAAACTTGATCCGGTCATGAAAAAGTATCTGGAAGTATCATATAATGCGACAGAACGCCTCATACGCCTTGTCAATGATATGCTTACTGTCTCGCGTATTGAGCGAAACAAAATAGAGTTGAAAATGATCAATTTTAATTTGCTTGAAATTGCGCAAATGTTGCATGAAGAGCTTAAAGTCACCGCTACAGAAAAGCATGTAGATTTTACCTTAACTCACGACGCACACGATATGTATGAAGTATTAGGAGATAAAGATAAATTGAGGGAAGTTTTGCAGAATCTTGTAGGAAATGCCTTAAAATTTACCCCCCCAGGGGGCAAGGTGACAATCCATTTGTCTTATCGAAGCAAACAAACTCTTCTGGCTTCAGTCATAGATACTGGATCGGGAATTCCAAAAGAATCTATGTCCAAATTGTTTCAAAAATTTAGCAAAATTGATTATTCTTATGCCCATCACAGTAGCCAGCCAGGCACAGGTTTAGGGCTATATATTTCCAAACAGATAGCAACTTTACACAAAGGATCAATTGAAGTAAAATCAACGGTAGGTGTAGGTTCGACATTTACATTGGTATTACCTATTAATCGCGAGAAAGGAGGAGCGTAAGCAATGGATGTATCGGCTAATAATAAAAAGAAAATTTTGATTGTTGAAGATGAGCGTGATCTGCTGGATTTGTATGTAAGTATCATGGAGGCAGAAGGATATGATGTCGACCGAGCGGCAGACGGCGAACTCGCCTATAAAAAAATAATGCAAAATACATATGACCTCATTTTGCTTGACATTATTCTACCGAATATGGATGGGCTGCAAGTTTTGGGAAAACTGAAGCAAGATGGCAAATTGCCAAAAAATAATGTAGTCCTTCTTACGAATCTTGGACAAGATTTAGTAATGTCTAAAGCAATGGAGTTTAATGTGCGAGGCTATATCGTCAAAAGTGATTATACGCCAGATAAACTGGTAAAAGAAATCAAAAATTATTTGTATGCGTAATCTTCGATCAGGACAGGCTTTATTGCTCATTGTCCTTCTTATTTCTTTGGTGGTCACAGTAGTGATAGCTCTTTCATATCGTCTCACTGGCGAAACACAGATTTCAAAAACACAAGAAGAATCAGTAAAAGCCCTTGCAGCAGCAGATTCCGGAGCAGATGTAGGTATGCAAATAGCCAGCAATCCTGGTACGCCTGCATATCAGACATATAAACAGGCTGGTATACAAATTCAGGGTATTGATGAGCAAAGAAGCCATATCTCGGTGACAACTATAGCGACAAGTGAGTTTGCATCGCCTGAAGTACCAAAAGATGAGCAGTATGTTTTTTATCTTAACAATTACCCAGATTTTAATAATCCTTATACAGGCAACTTACGCTTGTATTTCGGATCGGATGGCGCTGGTAGCTGCAGTGGAAGCCGTTCTGCTCCGGCGGTTGAGCTCACGATCTTGTATGGCGCACAAGGAGATTCAATCCAAAAGTATTTACTTGAGCCCTGTACATCGGGCACTATGGTAGGCGGATCGGTGGGGAACGGCAAGATAACGCCGACTAATGCATCCAAAACAATAGATGGTGTGAATTTTCGTTACCATATAGAATCAGCACCTATCAATATTGGATCGTACTCACAAGCAAAAATCATGATTGCACGAGTGCTTTTTGCCAAAAGTAGAATTGGCTTTTCGACTGGTAGTACAACCAATTTACCCTCACAGGGAAAAACTATAAAGTCGGAGGCAATAGCAAATAGTGGCGTATCTTCAATCGTAAGTGTTTTTCAGTCACTTCCTCAAATTCCCGCTGATTTCTTCATCACGACATTTTAAGACTGCACGTCAGCTAACAGCGCTCAATGTGTCAACTAAGAGTATATTGGTTTGCAAGTGAACGACAAATTATCAACGATTTGTTGCGTATGATTTGCTTATTATGTCAGCAGTTCACTTTGGTTTTTAGCACGTGCAAGTTCTTCTTGTTGGCGCATCCATTCTGCAGCTCTTCTTTCGGCAATTGACATTGTTGGATCAGCTGAAATAAAGTGACGTCCTGGAGTTAATAAGGCTGTTGGGCCATCCGCAGTGATTTCTTGAGATGGTTCAAAAGATGAAACAATTGTTGCGAAATTTACTTCAGTATGTTGCATGGAAATTTAAATAAATTATAAATATTTTATTATATGTGTTACCTGAGCTTCTTTTTAAGAAGATACATATCTATTGCTCACTATGTAAACTTTTCAAAGAAGACTTGAGTCTCGGGCACATTGTGTGATTTGAAATACTCCCTGAGTCCTTCAACTACGTGTTTACCACCGCATAGATAATAATCATGATTTGCCAGCTGATTGACCTCACTGAGCTTGTCCAGATGGGCAGTCACTCTACCAGGACATAGCATGGACTGGAGATTATTATCATCCCATCGTTCTTCACGTGAAAGACAGATGTCGATTTGCAGTCCAGGATTATTTTTTTGCAAAGCTTCAAATTCTTCAAATAAATATCCATCTTGGCGATATTTGAGTCCCCAGAGCAATCTGGTCCCTGATGGTAACTGATTTTGGTGTATCAGCTCATGGATCATGCTGCGCATGGGTGCGATACCAGTACCTGTTGCTAAAAAGATAGGAGTGCGACCTGTTGATCGGTAGATAAAAAGACCTGCAGATCCTTGGAGTGTCAGAGATTCTCCCTCTTTTAGACTGGAGATGTATGTGCCTCCTATCCCGTTTGGAATGATTTCAATAATAAATTCAAGGTGATCGGTATGGCTTGGGTGAGAAGCGATAGAGTAGAGTCTGCGCGCTGGATGGCCACTTTCCTGAGGTATGTGGATTATCATGTATTGGCCTGCTTTGTAAGTCCATTCTTTATTTTCCGGCCATGTACATTTGAGGAGTAGTACTTGTGGAGCGATTTCCTTTTTTTCAATTAAACGTGATTGGTATGTGATGAGCATATTTTTGAAATAAAATAATAGGAAGTATACAAAATCAGAGCCGTGCTCGTTGAGAAACTTCTGCTTCTATGAGTTCAACAGGTCGGCCAAACTTGAGTCTTGATAGTTGAATAATTGCCTGAGCTATCTTTTCATTTCGTTCCTGCAGTGATTGGGTCATATCTTTTGTCATGTCTACAGAAAAAGGATCAACAGGTTCATTGTTCACGATTGTTTTCATATATGAGTGAAAACGTTCGATATTAATCAAATCTGATTCGCCAAATCGTGGCTGAAATTCTCGAGCAAGGTATGATGCATCGGTGACACCAACGCGGAATGAGATCATCGTACCCACGTTGCCAAACACAGCATTTTTCACCTCTTCGTCCATCTGGCCTATAAACTGATTTGCCACAGTGAGACTCAAATGATATTTTCGCGCTTCTGATAAAATGACTGCAAAATCTGGAGTAGCGAAGTTTTGAAACTCGTCTACATATAGAAAAAAGTCACGCCTCTGATCTTCAGGGGTGTCTACCCGGCTCATCGAAGCAGCGAGAATCTTTGGAATGATGACGAGACCCAGGAAGGTTGAATTTTCCTCACCGAGTTTTCCTTTTGAAAGGTTGATGAGAAGAATTTTGCCATTATCCATGACGTCACGGAATTCAAATGCAGATTTGGATTGCCCAATGATGTTTCTCATCATTTTGTTAAATACGAAACGGCCGAACTTCGACACGATATAGTCAAGCACTTCTGATTTGTGGAAATCGCTTGTTTGTGCTATCTGATCAGTCCAGTATCTGCGGATCATTGGATCTTGTACTTTTGGCAATAATTCCTGTACGTATTTGGGGTCCGTCAACACACGTACGATTTCTATGAACGTAGCTCCCGGTTCTGACATGACGGTCAACATTGCGTTTCTCACCGCGTGTTCAAACCGTGGGCCGATGATACCAGTTCGCTGAGGATCATACAATTTGTACATAAGGTTGATGATGGCTCCTGTAATAAAATGTTTTTGCTGTTCGTCTCCACCCGAAACTTCAAGAAGATTGAGTCCCATAGGACGTTCGGTGTCTGAAGGATCAAACAAAATGACATCTTCTGCCCGTTCTGGTGGAATATAGCGCAAAGTGTCTTCTATTAAATCACCGTGAGGATCAATGACACATACACCTCTTCCAGCCTGAATATCTTGTTTTATCATCTCTTTGAGCAATTCTGATTTTCCCACGCCTGTTTTTCCGATAATATAGGTGTGGCGCATACGATCTTTCAAATGGACATGAATCGGTCTTCGTACTCCCCGGTAATATCCGTATCCGAGAAAAGTGCCACCTTCTGTTGGTACTTCTGCGGAGACAGGTGCAGTTTTTGCCTTCAGCCATTGAATATGTGGTGTTTCTACTGTTCTATTTGGGAAGTGAAAAAAAGTTGCAAGTTCGTCAGATGAAAAAATAGAGGTCATTGGCTCAAACCATAGCTCATACACCGGAAAAAATTTATAAATAAAATTCATCATAAAGCCAGCGTTAAACCAGATTTTGGGGCTGCTGAGGCTGTTTGTTTCACTATCGAAGGTGCTAAATGCATTCTTGATATTACGCAAATGTGCATCCGCGATATCTTGATTTTTTGCGGAAACTACGATGCGTATCATGCTTTCAAATCCCGGCTTCGTGACTTTTTCATTTATTTTTTCAAGCGTTCGCTGGTCGGTCTCATATTTTGCTTTACTAGGATCTGATTCATTTTTTTTGGTTTCACTCAGATATGATTTTCCAGACGATTTCCAGTCAGATTCAGTAGCACGGATCAGAAGCTGAATGATGACTCCTTCATCATCATCCATTTTTGCAAGCGTAGAGGTGATGACCGATAAAGAATCTTGTGGAATATCTCGATATACCTTCAAAGGCATGTATGCATCTTTGGATTGACGAAGAGCTGCAAAAGCCACTTTTCCTTTTTCAGAAAAAATATTTGGTTCATCTACTTTGTGAATATCAGCTGAAGGATAAAAACCATAGATGGTTTTTTCAACCAGGTCGACAATACCATTTGGAGCTGTGACATAAAATCGTATTTCAGATTTTTTTGCGACGATTTCAAATGCAAGAATATCTTCAACTTCAAAGAAATCCCAGAAGCCGACTTTTTTAAGAGAGGCAAATGAGGCAAACATTTGTTCAGCTGCATCTATCTTAATGTCATTTTCTTTGGGTACTTGCACTTCGAGTGTCACCATTTCGTCCGCCATCTGCTCCCGTTTTTTTAGTCGGAAATACAAAGCCACTACATACAAAACAATTGCAGAAATGACTCCGGCGACAATAAGAGCAAGAAGTATCAGAGAGATGAAGATTGCTCTGTCGATGATAAGATTTACTGTATCGGGATCCATTTAGTTTATAAAGTTATAAAGTTCGTAAAGTTGCTATTAGGTTCTAGCTTTTAGCTGTTAGGCCTGCCTGCCCTCTGAATCGGACGGTGTTAGGTATTGCCCAAAACCTGAACCCGGAAACCGTTGGCACTATATCCTTACTATATTGTAGTATATCTTTTGATCTTTGTGAGAAATTCAGGAGGAGACATATCGCTTTTGACCCAAACATCTGAAGCAAGCTTTATTTTTTCTTTGTCAGAAGGATCTTTTTCCATATTTGTCATTAATATCACAGGACACGATACTTGTATTTTTTCATTATGCAATTTTTCCAGGATTTCAAACCCAGTCATGTTGGGAAGCATTACATCAAGAAGAATGAGATTCCAACCTCCTTTTTTTATTTCTTCAAATGCTTTTAGGCCATCACCGCAGATTATACATCCGTAATCAGCTTCACGTAATATTTGTGAATAAAGCTCTTGTAAGAACGTATCATCTTCAACAAGCAAGATCCGTTTCTTTTGCATGAGTGAAGTATAGAATATGCATCAAAAAAAAACCACCCCGCCGAGGCAGGGTGGTATGGTTTTTTGCTAAAGCTTAACGCATGACCTGTATTGTTTGTCCATTAGAATCAACGGCGGATACTACGATGCGTCCGTTTGATGTACTTATGCTGTATCCAGAGTCATATGTGACACCACAGTTGTCAATGTCTGCACCATTATTGCTACCTGGATCTTGAGGAATGGCAGCAATATAATCAGGGACAAGGAGGTCACACAAATCTGCCTCGCCTACACCATCACCGATGATTGTTGCAGTTGCTCCGATACCTGTTGGAATAGTGCCGGCGTTGTCAATCATGTACTGATTCACCGCATTTAATATCGCATTGATATCAGATTGTCTCTTAATATCATTCGATCTATTTAACTGTTGAGCAGGATTGATGGCGATCAACGTAATAGCCAATAACACGGCCAATATCCCAATCACGACCAAAAGCTCGATAAGGGTAAAACCTTTTTTACTACGCATGGTAAAAATATAAATAGTAATAAGTAATAAATTCAGAATAGTTAAATTTAGAGATGATGTCAAGCCCTCGAAAAGTATATGTGTGAGAGACGGGTGGAAGGGTTAAGGTGAGAGGAGATAGTAAGTAGATTTTAGATTGATCCAATTATTTAAAATTGATTGTAATAAAAGGGGTGTAGTTATGCGAAACAACGATGCTGAATAAGTTGCCTCCTTTGCATTCTTCTCGCTATTCTTTATACTGAGTAGTATTTCCACATCTTTAGTTTATGGGGTTTGATATTCAGGAGTATAAAAAACTGTACATATCTACTTCTCGACAACTCATTAATGATTTGTCTGGAAGACTTGAGATATATAAGACTTCCCATGATCGGGAGGCTCTTGCTGATTGTCATCGGTTTGCACATTCGCTCAAAAGTCAGAGTCTGGTGATGGGATATTCACAAATTGGACTCACAGCTCGGAATCTTGAATTGCTGTTTAAAAAAGCTTTGGATGGAAGTACGCTAACCCCTTTAATAATTGAAGATTGTAGACGTATCATTATTACATGCAAAGAGGCGATTTCTCTTCTAGAGAAAAATGGATCTGAAAGAGATTTTGCTATCGAGATTGCATTATTACAATCACATATTGCGAGTATATAGTTATATGAAAATTCTTATTGCGGAAGACGATCCGTTTTTTCAGAAGTTTTATAGTTCTCAGTTGAAAGAAAATGGATACGAAGTAGAGGTGGCTATTAATGGAGTTGAAGCCATGCGTGCACTTGCTACATTTAAACCCGATTTGTTATTGCTTGATATTATCATGCCTCAAAAGGACGGATTTGAAGTTTTGCAAGAAAAAAGTGCCAGTCCGGATATAAAAAATATTCCGGTTCTGGTTTTTTCTACTCTTGGTCAAGATGCAGATATCAAAAAAGCGATGAGTTTTGGAGCAAGTGGGTATATCAACAAAAGTTTTTTTGATATGGATGTATTGTTAAAGAAACTTAAAGAGCTTATTAAAGCTCCACATTAATCATCATATTTTTTATGTTGATTCCCGAAGCTGATCTCGAAAAACTACTCTCACAAATGCAGATTCTTGATGAAAAAAAAGTCAAGATTGTGCGTGAGTACATGAACAATGCTCATGTAGATTTTCAGGAGGCTCTAGTGGAAACCAATGTGATAACCGATGAAAAACTTGGTATCGCGATAGCTAATACCCTCAAAATTCCTTTCGTTTCGTTGTCAAAAATATCTATTCCGAAAGAAGTATTTCATATCGTACCCGAGAAAATTGCTCGGAAACATAAAATTATAGCTTTTGCCCGTGATGCCAATGGCATCAAGGTAGCAATGGCCGATCCACATAATAAAAGTTTAGTAGATCTCATTGCTCAAAAAACCCAAACTTCTATCATTCCACATCTTGCAACTGAGAGAGATATAAATAATACATACTATATCTTCAAGAAAGATTTGCAAAAAGCGTTTGACGAGCTTACAGGAACCGTGAATGGCAAAGGATTAAAATTGTCAAAAGAGCTTCCTGTTTCTCAGATGGTGGATATTGTGTTACAAACTGCTTATTATGACAAAGTTTCAGATATTCATATCGAGCCACAGGAAGATGGTTCGCTCGTACGATATCGTATTGATGGTATTTTGCATGACGTTTTGACCTTTCCCAAGTTTTTGCATGAGCGTATCATGACGAGGTTAAAAGTATTATCCCGATTGCGTACAGATGAACATTTAAAACCACAGGATGGTAAGATGAGGATAGAGGTTGACGGGGGAAATCTTGATCTGCGACTTTCTATAATTCCTATAGTTGAAGGAGAAAAAGCTGTGCTCAGACTTTTATCGGCCAACAATCAGCAGATTACACTTACTGATTTGGGAATGAGCGAAGCAGATCTGGAAAAAATAAGCAGAGCGTATGCAAAATCGTATGGAATGATTTTATCAACAGGGCCTACAGGTTCTGGAAAATCGACTTCTATCTACGCCATTTTAAAGATTTTAAATACGCGATCAAAGAATATTACTACTATTGAGGATCCAGTTGAATACAGATTAAAAGGAATTAATCAAATTCAAACCAATCCAAAAGCCGATTTGACATTTGCCAGTGGATTGCGCTCTATTTTACGACAAGATCCAAATGTAGTTTTTGTGGGAGAAATCCGCGATTCCGAAACAGCTGGAATCGCAGTAAATGCTGCTTTGACAGGTCATTTGGTTCTTTCAACATTACACACAAATGATGCGGCTACATCGTTGCCACGTTTGATGGATATGAAAATTGAGCCGTTTCTTGTTGCGTCTACTGTCAATGTCATCATCGCTCAACGTTTGCTTCGCAAGATATGTGAAATGTGTAAAACATCCGTAGATTTATCTCTCGCAGAACTTTCAAAAAATTTACCAACAGATCGTATCAAAAAGTTTTTTGGAACAAAAAAAGAATTGCGAATTTACCATGGAGCCGGATGTAAGATTTGTCATCAGACCGGGTATTTGGGGCGGGTAGGTATATTTGAAATTCTTGAGGTTACACAGAATATTCGAAAATTGATCGTGCAAAAAGCTGATTCTGACATTATTCTCGAAAATGCGCGAAAGGAAGGGATGTCAACAATGCTTGATGACGGATTGAGTAAGGTTGTACAAGGCATAACGACAATCGAAGAGGTTTTACGCGTGACAAAGGTTGAAAGTTTATAAGTGTATGTTATTTAGTAACAATAACGCTCATATTTCTCTCTCAACAAAAGATAAGATAGGTCTTCTGAGTAATCTTGCTACGATGTTGAGCGCTGGTATTTCTATTCTTGAAACTGTAGATTCGCTAAAAGAGGATGCGAAAGGAAATCAAAAAAAATTATTATCAGCTCTCCATGATGATCTTGTGCAGGGAAAACATATGTACGCTTCTTTTGCTCGTTTTCCACGCGTATTTGACAAAGTGACGGTAAATATAATTAAGGCATCTGAAGAAGCAGGAACACTTGATGTGACTCTGAAAGATATAAAAGATCATTTGCAAAAAGAAATGGAGTTTCTTGATAAAGTAAAATCTGCAATGATTTATCCGATATTGATTTTTGTTGTTTTTATTCTTGTCATGATTATTATTCTGGTTTTTGTAATGCCAAAAATGACTTCTGTGTTTTTGCGTATGCGAGCTGAACTTCCATTACCTACGAAAATCATGATATTTTTATCAAATCAGTTGGTAAATAATACCGTACCTATTTTGCTCGTGAGTGCAACACTGACGTCTATCGTGCTTATTATTTACAAAAAGAAAAAAGAATGGATTACTACTCCAATTTTTCATCTTCCTGTGGTATCTGATATGGTTAAACAGATTGATATTACCCGTTTGACAAGAAGTATGGCGTTATTGTTGTCATCAGGTCTTACGGTGACAAGTTCATTGGAGTTATGTGAAAATGTTGTTTGGCGAAATGATGTACAAAAAATGGTGAAGCATATGCGTATGACCGTGCTTGCGGGAAGACGTATTTCAGAAGGTATGAGAGATTGTAAACAATTAGTACCAACGATTGTCATCAAAATGGTTGAGGCGGGTGAACGTACAGGTTCTTTAGAAAAATCACTTCAGGATATATCGGTACACATGGATTATGAAGTGTCTCGCACATTAAATTTGCTGACGACCATGTTGGAGCCTTTGATGCTTATGTTTATTGGGATTTTTGTTGGAGGTATGATGCTTGCTATTATAGCGCCGATTTACGGACTTATCGGACAGTTGGGCGGGCGTTAATTTTAAATGTATGAGAAACGGATTTACCCTGATTGAGGTGGCTATTATTATCGCCATTAGTGCGATTCTTCTTTCGATAAGCTCCTTGACTTTGTCAAATCTGCAAAATAGAACATATCTGGATACATCTGTAGAAACACTTATTTCAGATATTAAACATCAGCAAGTGCTTGCAATGAGTGGAGATACAGCTGGTGCAGGTACTGTACAACCATTTGGAGTTTATTTTGATATAGACAGTTATACGCTTTTTCGTGGGACTGTGTATGATCCGGAAGACCCATACAATTTTACTGTGTCACTTTATGACAATCTAGAATTTCTGGATGTTGATTTTGCCAATTCACAACTTATTTTTATGAGTGGAAGTGGAGAAATATATGGATTAACAAGTGGTGAAGCAGGTGTGACGATGGTAAACACGGTCACTATGGATCAAAAAATATTGGAGTTTAATACATATGGTGTTTTGACACAGATACATTAAAAATGAGTGTTGGGTTTTAGCTGTTAGGTGTTCGGGTTAGTTTTTTGCTAATTAGTTTATTCGTGAGAAATGTCATTATGCCTGTTGTAGGTAGGTATCTTTGGTTTGTTAGGTATGTTAAATATCAACATAACACCGATTTTTAACTAAAGATCCCGAATTTCCGACTCTGTTCAGACCAGCCTGCCGGCTGGCAGGTGCTCGAGAGCAATCGGCACACGTTCGGGATGACATAGTGCCAAATCTATCACCTAAAACCTAATACCACAACTAAACATATATCTTTATAACTTTATAAACTTGACGAACTTGACAAACAATATATTTCAAAGACGCGGTCAAAGCATCATTGAAATTTTAGTGGTGATTGCATTGTTGGCTATCTTATTACCTTCTCTTTCTACAGCTCTTGTTTCATCGAGAGAGGGAAAGGTGCAACATAATAGACGTATTGAGGCAGTTCAATTGTTAAAAGATACAGAAAGCGCCTTGCGCAGTATTCGAGAAGCGGGATGGTCAAATATATCAACAAATGGCACATTTCATCCGGTTCGTTCTGGCAACTCATGGACGCTTCAATCTGGTACGGATACTGTGAATACCATTACACGTTCAGTGGTGGTTTCAAGTGTTTTGCGCGATAGTAATGGAGCAATTGTCACCAGTGGAGGAACTGTTGACCCTTCAACAAAACAGATTGTCGTTACTCTTTCATGGAATTCTCCCATTGCGAGTTCACTTTCATCAACTTTTTATCTTGCGCGATTTTTGGACAATGCAAGTTATTTACAGACGACACAAGCAGATTTTAATACGGGCACGTTGACAAATGTACAAACGACAAATTCGGCAGGAGGCGAGGTGACATTGTTACCAAATACTAAAGGAAAGTGGTGCGAACCCCATCTTTCACCGGTGACAATCGATCTTCCGGGTATTCCACGCGCTGTTTCTGCGATTGAAGGACATGTTTTCACCGCAACAGGAGTGAATGCTGTTTCATCGGAAACATCTTTTGCTCATGTGCTTGTGGCAAACACTGAACCGCCGTCTTTCACTCTTCATGGAATTGGCAAAGGATATCGTACGTATGCAGTGTCTGGGGATGCAAACTGGGGTTATATAGCAACTTCAAACAATACAAAAGAAGTAGTGATTTTTAATCTTAATCAATATTCAGATATACCAAACAAAGTGTATGCTGAATCTGGATCATTTAATACAACAACAAATTTTAATGGAAGTGACTCGACAGATGCCGACACAGTGTTTGTTCTGAACAATAGGGGGTATGTTACTGCGGGACATTATTTATATGTATTTGATTTGGCGAGTAAAACAGGAGCGCGGCCAAAAATAGGTCAACGAATTCAATTTGCAAATAGTGGAGACAAAGCAGGAGAAATTTATGGTCGAGTTGTGGGAAGTAAAACATATATCTATGTTGCGATAATTGGCAGCACTCCCGAAGAGATGAAAATTATTGATGTAACGAGTTATTCATCTCAGTGGGGAGTTGTGGGTAGTATAAATATTGAGCCAAATAATTGTAGTTCGCTTGAATCGGGACAGGCAATATTTGTGAATTCTGCTGGCAATCGCGCATATTTATCTTCTGTGAACGATACGACATTCAAAGAATTTTTTGTCGTTAATACTACTACCAAGACAAGTCCATCATTGGTGGGAGGTTTTGCCACAAATCCTCCATGTACTAATGGAGGAGGTTATGAGGCCGGAGGAATGGATCCAGAACAGTCAGTTGTTGTAGGTATTAATAATGATCGTGCAATTTTAGTCGGTACTGATGATGCGGGAGATTCTGTTAATTCGGAAGAATATCAGGTTCTTGATCTATCAAGTGAGTCTTCACCTGCTCATTGCGGAGGACTGCATTTTGATCAAGGAATTTTTGGTGTAGCTGCAGTAAAAGAAACAGATGGAGATGCTTATGCGTATTTAATTACCGGTGATACTGCACAGGAATTAAAAGTTATACAGGGAGGGCCGGATGGGTATTATGTAGATTCAGGACAATATGAATCTGCAATTTTTGATTTGGGTTATGCGACTGCTTATAATAATTTTATTCCTTCATTTACTCAGCCGTCAAATACTACTGCAAACTTTCAGGTCGCGATTGCTGATGCGGTGAGTGGTTCGTGTGCCGCGGCAACATATCAGTTTGTGGGACCAGATGGTACAAGTGGTACATACTATACTACAAATACACCGATAACTCTTGATGATAATGGTTCTGGATTTGAAAATCCAGGTAGGTGTTTTCGTTATCGTATGTATTTAAGTTCATCAGACTTAAATAGCACTCCTACTGTTAATTCTGTGCAGGTTAATTATTCACCATGATGGTACATCGAAAAAAACAGGCATTTACTTTGATTGAATTGTTGATATTTGTTGCAATGTTTTCAGTGATTATTACAGTGCTTATGCAGATTTATTCTTCAATTGTTGCGAAACAGATAGAGGTGCAGCAGTTTTCTTCTGTTGATACTGATCAGATGTTTATTTTAAACAGGTTGCAATATGATTTGAGTCGAACCACTAGTATCTCTACACCTGCCACAGTTGGTGGGACATCCCCCAGCTTATCATTGCAAATCGACGGGTCACAATATACATATTCTGCTTCTGCCAATCGGTTGTATCTTACCATGGGAGCAACGAGTGAATATGTGAATAGTTTTCGAAGCAGAATATCAAATCTTATGTTTACTCGTTTAGGAAATCCAAATGGCAAAAACGCCATTGGAGTTGGATTTACAGTTACGAGTACACTGGTAGATCAAACTCCTGAAGTTCGTTCGATATATACGATTCTTTCTACTAAATGAAAAGAAATTTTGTCAGACAGCGTGGGCAGGCGCTTATTACATTGTTGATATTTATGATGGTGGCAACAGCTGTTACTACTGCTGCAGTGATGATAGTTGTCAATAGTACCCGCGCCTCAAGTATCGCAGGTAGCAGTGCGGAGGCTTTGATAGTTGCCGATAGTGGAGCAGAGAATGCTATCTTGCGACTACTTCGTAACACGAGTTATACAGGCGAAACTCTGACTATAGGAGAAGGCACATCCACCATTACAGTTATTACCAACGGATCAACCAAGGTTATTCAGTCAGTGGGAACATTGGGTAATTATCGAAGAACGGTAGAAGTGCAAGTTTCTTATGTAAACAACGTGTTGACTGTATCGTCGTGGAGACAGATGTATTAGTTTATAAAGTTATAAAGCTTGTAAAGTTTATAAAGTAGCTTGTTAGCATGTTAGCTGTTAGGGTATGAGTGTTGAATAATAAGTAAAAGCCTGCCTGCGGCAGGCAGACAGGAATTAATACTATCTGAGTGGGAAGTTCACCGTCTAATGTCTAAAGTCTAACGACTCATGTCTAATTTATGCTAGCATGTAAGATATGCGTAGTGTTTTCTTTGTAGAACGAAGTGGAATTTTTTATTATGGAGGCAATGTTCATGCTGTGGTTTTTTTCCCTTACCCTCAAGGGGTGGTCACAGACTTAGAGATTGTCAATGCTGAAGATTTGCGAACGCAACTGCATAATTGGATAAAGACTAATAAAATCGAGCCTACTCTTTGCGCTATACTTTTTGCCTCAAATAGCACTTTTTTGAAAGAAATACCATTGACCGAGCCGTTGGAAAAAAGAGAAGAATTAAAAAAAACATTTGTTGATTTAGTGCCTTTTAATGAAACGCTATTTGCAGAATATACATTTGACAAGTCAATTATCGTCGCTGTCGTCAACAAACGTCTTACTATAATACTACGAGATATCATTCAAGAAGCAGGGTTTTCAGTAGAAAATATAGCTCCAGCGGCGGCACTTTATGGCGCTTCGCAATTAAATGGTTTTGATGCAAACACTGCGCAAGATGTGTTAAAGAAGGCATCGGTTTTGAAAGCAGGAGCATTTTCACTTATTGAAAAAGAGGTTGGTGAGGAATCTTCGGGAGAAGGAGCCCCTGTTGCAAAAAACAATAAACGCTTATATCTTCTCGTCGGGTTGTTTGTGGTTCTTATTGGGATTCTCGTGATAGTTTATTTCACCATGATGCCCAAGGCGACTCCACCACGCAATAAAGTGGTCCGTCGGCCACCACTTGCCACACCTCAGGTAGTGGTAACACAATCTATCTCAACAGAAAGTGCCAGTCTTGACAGCAACAAGCAGACGAGCGCCTCCAAAACTCAGGCATCCAAGGCAGATCTCAAAATTCGAGTGCTTAATGGTTCGGGAATAGCCGGCCAGGCAGATACTATCCGCTCTAGATTGCAGGAAAAATCGTATGTTACGATCGAGACTGGCAATGCCCCAACTTTGCAGACAGCAAAAACATTGTTGATTTTTAAGACGGATGTTGGTGAAAAAGAAAGAAAAGAAATACTCAATATTCTTGAGTTTTATTTTGAATCAGTCTCTGTGCAGGAAAAAAATGATATTGATAGTGATGTGCTTATTACCACTTCACAATCTGTTATCTCGCCGACACCATAGGTTACAATATAGTTCATGATATCTCTTTCTTTTTTTTATCGTTTTTTACAAACCTCCTCTTTTTCTTTCCGAGATATAGTCAAATGGCTGGGTTATTGCTTAATTGTTTTTTTTGCAGCTGGCAATATTACTTCTTTTCACTTGATACCCATGTGGTATCAAGACATTATTCAAGGAAAAAAAGATATATTTATCCATACCGTCCAGCGAGCGCAAGGACTCCCATTTTTTGAAACTCTCAGCGAAGAAATACAAGACCAACTTTCGTTGTATGATGCAGATATTTTTGCCCAAAAACATAGTCGTGAAGTTTTGAGGGAAAAGTTGATTGAAGCACTCACTCAACAACCCAACTCCACCGAGATATTGAAATCGTTGATATTGCTACATGAACAGGATGGAGAAGATGAAAAAGCGAAAATATATTCTAAAAAATTAAGAGAACTCGATCCTGCATATATGCCTTAATTTGGCTTTTTAATTCAGGTTTATTTGGTACAATAAGCTACATTACGGGCCTGTAGTTCAGCGGCTAGAATGCCTGGCTGGCAGTCAGGAGATCAGGGGTTCGAATCCCCTCAGGTCCACATAAGCATGAAGCGAAAGTGTAAATTATTATTCAGAAATCAGGGGTTCGTCCCGTCATCCGACAGGACGCCACGTCGAATGACTGTGGCGAATCCCCTCAGGTCCACTGTATTTAGCGTATAGCTCTTAGCAGATAGCGATTAGAGAGAGATCGTGTATTTTGTTTATTAGACCAATATTTTAAGTATAAAATTATAAATCAACCGCTCATTCATGAAAAAACTGAGTCTTTACTACCTCTTAATCAAATTGGTTTAGAATCGTTGCCATTGCCAACAATATTACCCACTGAAATGCAAGGCAAGCAATCTGTATTTTCGACTACATCTCTTCTCTATATGAGCCTCAATTTATTAGTAGAAGGGAGTAAATTAGCCTTGCCGACTTCAATAAATGAAGATTCAGGCCAGAGAACCACAGCATAAATCCTATTGAGTATTTTTTTCAAGCATAAAGAAGTACTCTTCTTTCGGGCTTTTTTCCAATCGCTCCAGGATCCTTTTTGCATCTTTTGCTTGTGAAAGATGTGCTTTCATAGCAGCTACTTTTTTCTCCCAGACAGCAGATGTATCTATCACTTTATCAATAGAATCTTTTTTGTATCCAGGCGGAACATGAATAAAGTAAGGGCCCATTTCAGATCGTGCACGATCGCTGATGCAGTAGGACAATAGTGTTTTTGCATAGGATACTCGATCAAAAATATAATGAGTGACCATAGACATGAACACATGATCAATATGGCCTGAAACGCCCCGGTATTCAAATGTGAGTAGAATTTCTGGTTGATAAGGTTCGATTATTTTTATTATCTTCTGTGCTACTTCTCGATAGATATTATTGCACAAAGTTCCATCCTGATAATCCAGAAAGAAAACATGTTTCACTCCGAGTATGTCGCCGGATTTATGAAGCTCCTGTTCGCGAATAGCACCTATATGATCCTCATTGTTGTCGCTATGATTGCGCCCCTGCTCGCCCCGCGTAGCGCAAATCACATATACATCATGTGTTTGGGAATAAAGAGCAAGTGTTCCCCCTGGTCCAAACGCTTCATCGTCGGGATGGGCAAAAAGAGCAAAGAGAATTGGTCGGTTGTGTTTCATGATGACATTATAAGGTATGTCCAGCCAGAACAGCACTCGTAATAGATTGACAGCTCTGGTAAAATGGATGCAACAAAACGGGGCGTAGTTCAGATGGCTAGAACGTTGGGCTGGGGGTCCAAAGGTCGCCGGTTCAAGTCCGGCCGCCCCGACATATTGGATCTGCAGCCGGCAGCTGGCCGCCGTAGGCAGGAGTGTTCCTTGGTAATTAGTCATTTAATCACCCATGAAATCAGCGAATCGCAAAATACCCGCTACAATGGCGACGCAACATCCTGATCATGCGCACACCCCATATTGGCACCACACGCCATTTATCAGCACCCAAGAAGAAGTGTATGAAGCGTATCTGTCATTTAGTGAGCTTGGTATCACTGAGTACAAATGGGACTGGGAGGGAAAGCTCGTTGATGAAGCGGTGATAGAACGAATGCTGGCATTGTATTTTGACTATTTTAAATCCCATCCGATAGGAGAAGATAAATTCCTTACATTTCGACTACCAAATCCTAAAGTTGAGACAGAGTTTCGGCTTGGCCGAGCCTTCATGGGGATCATTGCTGCATCAAGCATGGCTCGACATTTTGGTTTATCTCCTCATCCTCTTTTTGAGGTCATCCTGCCAATGACAGAAACTTCGGCTGAAATGATCGGGATACAAGAGGCTTTCAGAGAGATCGCATCGTTAAAACACCCCTTATTAAAGAGGGGAGCAGAGGATATTGGTCATATAGAAATTATTCCTCTTTTTGAGGATATTTATACAATCGCCAACTCTGACAAAATTTTAGAAGAATATCTCGAGCATTATCAGAACGTTTTTGGAGAAACACCTGCATATATGCGACCCTATGTCGCGCGATCTGATCCTGCATTGAATGCAGGTATTATTCCCACTGTATTGGCCATCAAGATAGCGCTCTCACGATACCATTCGCTTAGTATTAAGCGGGAAATACCTTTGTTTCCTATCATTGGAGCCGCAGCTTTACCTTTTAGAGGAGGTGTCAGCCCGCTTACTGTCGACTCATTTATGAATGAATATAAAGGTATTAGAACCACTACCATTCAAAGCGCATTCCGTTATGATTTCCCCAAGGAAATTGTTATTGAGGCTTTACAAAAGCTTGAAAAAAATCTTTCGTTGCAGCGACCCATGTTGATTCCAGCAGATGAAATTGCCCAGCTTGAACATATTATGCAGATAGGTCAGAAGTATTACAGAAGTAGTATTGAAAAATTAGCTCCTCTTATCAATACAATTTCGGCTTTTATTCCAAAGAGAAGAGAGAGAGTGCAGCATACAGGATTATTTGGATATTCGCGTGGAGTGGGGAAGGTGTCATTGCCAAGAGCGATCACTTTTACTGCTTCTTTGTATTCACTGGGTGTTCCTCCGGAGATCATAGGTACTGGAAGGGCGCTTAAAGAGATAAAAGAACAAAATCTTTTAGATTTACTTGAAAAGTATTATATAAACATATGTTCTGATTTAATGAACGCACTAAAATATACAGATATTGAATATATATATGAACGGTCCAAAACAGATGAACTGTTTGAAGAAATAAAATGTGATGTTGAAGAGATACTTAAGTTTCTTAATAAAAGCCAAAAAGATTTATTACCTCAGGATAAAGAACACATAGATTTTTCAAAGAGAATACGCAAAGGGCTTGATGCAAAAAGCGATGTGATATCTCTGGTGCAAAAAGCAGCTTTCCTTCGCAGAAGCTTAGGGTAAAGCCTGTAGCATTTATTCCTTCGTCATACTGAACCTGATTCAGCATCTTTAGTTATTCTCGGCAGATTCTGTCACTCGTTATCCTCCCATCAGTGCTCACTTCGCTCCCGCAA
>CAZNUT010000014.1:8873-27370 GCA_964576365.1 uncultured Gammaproteobacteria bacterium | reverse complement strand
AAGATTATAGCAGTCTATAACTGAAGATATATCACTAATTTTTACCATTTAGCCTCCTCAAATTACAGAGATATCGATTCGACTTCGTTCGGGGTAAATTTCACCATTTGACAACCTACTTTTTGCGCAGAAAGGCAGGGATATCAAACTCGTCGGTGTCCGAAACGGAAATAGGATTGATCTTCAGCACAGGCTTGACTGGCGGCTCTTCCGGGGGGTATAAAGAAAGATCTTCATTGGTGCCCTGCTCTTTTGGAGCTACTGGCTGGGCAATCTCTTGCGGACGGTGAAATTTAAACAGTTTAGCACGGCTTTCGTCAAATCGTGTTGCGATGACAGTGATCTTAATTTGATCGATCAATTTTTCGTCAATCGCAGCCCCGAAAATGATATTGGCATCAGCATCTACTGATTTTGCGATCATAGATGCAGCTTCGTCGATCTCGCTCATAGCCATATCCGAACCGCCCACAATATTCAACAAAATTCCTTTTGCGCCTTCTATCGTGGTATCAAGAAGTGGAGAAGAAATAGCTTGTCTGATTGCAGAAATTGCGCGCTTATCACCACTACCAATACCCATACCCATGATGGCATTGCCGGAATTTTGCATGATTGTTTTTACATCTGCAAAATCCACATTTATGAGTCCGGGAAGAGTGATAAGTTCTGCAATACCCTTAACACCCTGATGTAATACGGTATCTATTCTCTTAAATGCTTCTAAAATGGGTGTTTTTTTATCAATCACTTGGAGCACTTTTTGATTGGGAATGATGATGAGTGTATCTACTTTATCTTTTAATAGTGACGTACCTTCCTCAGCAGAATGTCTACGAGGAGAACCTTCAAAATCAAACGGCTTGGTGACAACTGCGACGGTGAGCGCTCCAGACTCACGGGCGACTTCGGCCACGATGGGTGATGCGCCAGTACCCGTACCCCCTCCTTCACCGCAGGTGATAAAAATCATATCCGCACTTCCCAGTTCGTCTTTCAATTTTTCTCTTGATTCTTCGGCTGCCTGACGACCGACCTCTGGATTACCACCCGAACCCAGCCCTTTTGTGAGTTGGTCTCCTATCTGAATTTTGATTTCAGCTTTGTTATGAAGAAGAGCCTGTGCATCAGTATTTACAGCCACAAACTCTACCCCTTCGATACCGCCTTCGCGGATCATTGAGGAAATAGCGTTTCCGCCGCCACCGCCAACACCGACGACTTTGATGCGTGCCGCTTGTCCTGCTTTTGGTTTGATTAACATATAAGTATTCGTGTATGAAACTTTTTTATTCGTCATCCTGAATTTGTGCCGATCTGATAATTGCAGATCGAACATCCTCGATGAAATCGGGATTTCAGGATCTCAGTTTTCTTTCGGCAGATTCTGTCACTCGTTATCCTCCCATCAGTGCTCACTTCGCTCCCGCAAGCTCGCTCGATTGCGCGCGTGATGGGAACCCTCCACTCGTGACACCTGCCGAAAATTAGAGATGAGATATAAGACTTTTAACATGACACTTGTGGAGTATCAATTTGTTCTTTCCTAATTAAATAGTAAAGCTTCTGGCTTACGGTAAAAACTGCTTCAGTATTTTCTGAATGCTTGTCATTATACCACCGAGCGAAGCATTTTTCAGAACCGAGTTAAAATCTCTCATGGAATCTGTTTCTTCAACAGTGCCTTTTCCGCCATAATAAATAATGCCAAGCGTAGAAGCGTATACAGGGTTCATCACTTCATCAACAAGTCCTGTGGCTTTTTCGGGTATACCGACCCGAATAGGCAATCTTAGTGTGCGTCTTCCTATCTCTGTCATGCCGATGGTGTAGGAGCCTCCCCCTGTGATAACAACACCTGATGGAATATTTTTTTCAAAACCGCTTTTTTCAATCTCTTCGCGTATATAGGTATATATTTCTTCAAGTCGTGGGGCTATGACTCCATCAATCACTTCTTTTGTGCTGATATCTGTCAACACTTCAGGTATACCCACCTTTTGTGCAGTAAAAAACGATTTATCTTTTTTCTTCAGCGCCTCTTCCAGCTGAGCCTGATGATTGCTCAAATAGAGTTTGATTTTCTCAGCAGAATCAAGAGATACCCGAAGACCCACTGCAATATCATTACTGATATGTCTGGCGCCAATGGGTATCGAAGATGAATACGATAGGGCGCCTTCGACAAAAATAGCCATATCTATTTTGCCGCCACCGATATCCACAAGCGCAACACCAAGGTCTTTTTCTGTATCAGTGAGCGTTGCTTCTGCCGAGGCAAGTCCTGCAAAAATATACCCGATATTTTGGATACCAAGATCAGCGAGTACTTTATCGATGTTTTTGAGATTGGTAAGCGAAGCAGTAATGATATGAGTATCCACTTCAAGCCGCACACCACTCATACCAATAGGATTGTTGATCCCTGTCTGTCCGTCTACACTGTATTGCCGTGGTGATACTTCTATGATCTGTCGTGTACTTGAAAGTGAAATAGCTCTTGCAGCTTCAATAACACGTCGCACATCATCATCAACTACTTCAAATTGAGGATTGGCAACAGCCACAATACCATGCGAATTCATAGAAGAAATATGCGGCCCTCCTACCGAAACAAAAACTTCTTTGATATGGTGTCCAGCCATCCGCTCTGCCTTTTCAACACTTTCTTCCACTGCTGCAGTGACCTGGTCTATGTCTACAATCAATCCCTTTTTTACACCACGTGAAGGGGTTGAATTAAATCCTATTATGCGGATCTGCCCGTCATCGGACTGCAGACCAACAATAGTTGCTATTTTCGTGCTTCCTATATCGATTCCACACAGAAGTTTTTCTGGCATACCAAATACAAATAAACAAAAACCAATTACTAATGACTAATTACCAAATAACCATATCTAATTTCTAAGTAACAATTTCTAATATTCAATTACCAATATCTCATTAAAGCTACCCAGCAACTCAGCATCTCAGCTAGTCAGTATACCTATTACTTATTAACTAAAAAACCTACCCTAAAACCTTAAACCTAACACCAACTCCACGATGATCTACAACACAATTACCGGTTTGTCAAACCGTACATCTATTTTTTTATACTGTTTTCCTTGCCGTTTCAATAGTTTTATCGTTTCGTCTAAATGGTATATTTGTAAAGCGTATTCTTTTTCTGCATTAAATACAAACTCTCTATCTGCTGAGTATAATCCTATCATATGAAATCCCTGAATATCAACCCGTTGGATTGGCACTCCCTTTTTTTGCAGATAAACCAGAAACAAAAGAGCTTGTCTGACATCTTGTGCTGGTATGCGTGAACCGGGGCTTAGTTGAACAAACGGAAATTGTTGATAATAGCTCATAATCGGAAGTGCGACAGACTTTTCATTCGAAATTTTTTCTGTGACAACCCCTTCTCTACTCAAATAGATATATCCTTCTTTTTGAGAAAGAGCAGCGACTGGTCTATGCCACGATATTGACAGTATCAATGTATGTGGATATTGTTTTCGAATATCAATATGTTGAATAAGAGGGTTAGAAGAGAGAATGTTCTCCTGTATTTGTTTATCTGATGAAAAAAACAAAGAAACATGAGAAATGGTGTTCAGTTTGGGCTCTTGATCACCTACAGTGTACAAAAAAATTCTCCTCAATCTGAAATATTGATCAAAAGCGATGCAGCCAAAAAAAACTACCGCGCTAACAAAAATAAAAAGAAAATATGGATATATGTTACTCCACAAGTTCGCGAGCGATATATGCTGCAGCTTGGGGATTGTAAGGAGTTTCATCAGTTTTATTAATATGGCCTCTATATTTTGACCTATTCTTTGAGACATTATGGATTAAATCAAGCAGCTGTTTTGCTGTTCCTGTTTGTTCAAACATTACCCCTCTCCCCTGCTTTGCATACCAAAGCGCATGCAAACGTTGTTCATTATACGCTGCCCACGGAAGAGGGATGAGAATCGCCGGCAACGAAAAAGCAACCAGTTCAGTGATCGTATTTGCTCCAGAACGCGATACGACAAGAGAAGCATTTTGCAAAAGAAACGCAAGTTGATTTTCATCTACATGGGTCAAAACATATAAACGACTCGCCAAATCAACATCTAAACTCTTTTGAAGGGAAACAAATGCTTCATAGTCTCCTGTTTCTTGCAAATTACCTGTTTGAATAACAAGAGTAAAATCCCTGAGAAGTTCTTCAGCAATTGTATATATTAATTTATTTATGCTATGTGCACCCAAAGACCCGCCGGTAATAAATATAATCGGAAATCGCTTATCTATTTCAAATCCATGTTTATCTGTATGTTGAAACAGCCCGCCTCGAATTGGATTACCAATCCACAAAGTGATATCTTGCGGAAACTTATCAGCAGTTGAGACAAATGAAATAAATACTTTTTTAGCAAATCGAGCGATAATTTTGTTTGCGATACCTGGCGCTATAGTCTGTTCATGCATAAAAACAGGTATTCGTAACATCCATGCAGCAATACTTACCGCAAAACCAATATATCCTCCACAAGTAAAAATACTGTCAGGACGATGTGAACGAAGTAATAGTAACGACATCCATATTCCACGAATCGCAACAAATATGCCTAAAACTGCACCTAAGAACGAATGACGTTGCAACCTTCCTGTTTTCAAAAAATAGAATGGAATTTTTCTTTTAGTCACCACTTGATATTCAAAACTCTCCTTTTTTTCATACGAAGAGGTGTATTGCCTGCCGATAAAAATAATGTTTGTCTCTGGCTGCTTTTTTAATATTTCATCAATCACGGCAATAGCGGGTGTCACATGCCCTCCAGTCACAACAATGGTTTTAGTTTTAATACTCATTAAATCAGGTTTATAGTCATCCTTGATACAAGTTGTATTGTAATCTGGATGAAATTGTAAAAAAAGTTTTTTCGAACAACTCGCTTGTATGATTTACTTATAAATTCCATCAGGTTTTATATAATCCCAAAGCTTCGCAAGTATTACAGGTATTTGTAAATGAGAAAAACGTATCAACAATACACCAATTACTCAATCTCAGTAGTCTTTATACACTTCTTACTCCTCCTTTTGTACTTCGCCATATACTTATCAAGATACCGATTAATATGCATGAGGTCAGCAAATGAGAACCCCCATAAGAAATAAAAGGCAGTGGTACACCTGTTAGTGGCAGCAGTCCAGCCATAGCGCCAAGATTCACCATGATCTGACAGCCAAAAAAAGCAAAAATCCCACCAGCAAGCAATTGAGCGAACCGATCATCTGTAAATACATAAATTCTGTATATTTGGAGCAAAAAGAATGTATATAACCCTATCAAAAATACACCTCCAGCAAAACCCATCTCCTCACTGTAAATAGCAAAAATAGAGTCTGTATGGGCTTCAGGAAGGTATAAATATTTTTGCCTTGAAGCACCAAAACCTCTACCAAACAGTCCTCCTTCGGTGAGAGAGATATTAATTTGTTGAATATGATAGCCTATACCCTGAGGATCTTTTGAGGGATCAAGATAAGCCGTAAGCCGTTGCAGTCTATATGGTGCTATAAAAATAAGCGCGATACTTACCACAATCGCAACTGGAAGCAGGAGAAACAGATTGCGCAACTCCTGACCCGCTAAAAAATAAAGTGAAATACTCAGTGCAAAAATGATAATAGCTGTGCCCATATCAGGTTGCAACAAAATAAGCATCATTAAACTCCCTACGAAACCTAGAAAGGGAATGAACCGTTTGCGTTCTTTACCTGTAAACCATGTAGCCAAATATAAAATAGTAGCAAGTTTTGCAAATTCAGTTGGTTGTATAGTGATAAATCCAAGATCTATCCATCGTCGCGCACCCCCTATTTTCTGTCCTATGCCGGGGAGCAGTACTGCCACCAATAAAATCAAAATACCTACGAGTGCCGGTATAGCAACCAACTTTAACATTTTGTACGGAATAAATGATGTTAAAATAAGCACTGAATATCCAAGAAAAAACCATCTTAATTGGAGCCGTAAATAATAAAAACTGTTTTCAGTTTCTTGTAAAGCTCGAATAGAAGATGACTCAAAAACAAAAATAATACCTATAAAAGAAAGAAGCAGGACGGATGTGATAAGTGGGAGAGGCCAGGATCCAAGATTCCAGGAATAATGTGTTGTCTTACGTCGCATATAATGACGAGCGAATAGCTAACTGGTATGCATCTCCTTTTTCCTCAAAATTTTTCCAAAGAGAATAACTAGGAGAGGCAGTTGACAGTAAACATACAGAGCCTTTTGAAGTATTTTTAAAAGCAAACTCAACTGCCTTAGTCATAGAAGTTGTTTCAAAGAGAGTACAATCTGCTTTAGCCCTCTTCAACAAGTTGTATATCGTTTTTCCACTTTGTGGAAACAGTACAATATTTTTGACATTGCTTTCAAGAATTTTTTTTATAAGTTCAGAAAAATCATAGCCACGGTCCAGACCTCCAAGAAATAATGTTTGGGTTTCAGGAAGAGCTTCAAGAGCTGCAATCGTTGATTCAGGAGTTGTAGATATGGCGTCATCGTAAAAAGTAACACCAGCATATGTACCCACCAACTCTAGCCGGTGAGCAAGCGGACAAAATGAACTGATTGATTCTGAAACGATTTGTTCATTGATTTGTAACAGACGAGCAATCGTCACAACTCCCGCTATGTTTTTCTTGTTGTGATTTCCCAGCAACTGGGTATCTATCGCAGAGTAATCAACAAAAGGTATTGTTTTACTTATAGATTCGGCTGCCCATTGTTCTAGCTGCGGATTTTTTGGGTCATATACAAAGTAATCCAGTTCATTTTGATGAACAACAATATTCTTTTTTGCTTGATAATACCTATCAATGCTTTGATGATAATCCATATGCTCAGGAAACAGACTTGTCACCAATGCAATGTGTGGTGAAAATCGAATATCAGACAGCTGATAGCTTGAAAGTTCGTATACATACCATTGAGCGAATATATTTACCTTACCAAGATGTAGATCACAAAGCGTTTGAAGTGCAGGTTTACCAATGTTACCCACAAGATGTATAGGCCAATCAGCTTTACTCAGTATATGAGCGAGAAGTGAAGATGTGGTGCTTTTGCCTTTAGTACCAGTTATACCAATAACTTGTGATCGGCCCACGTGTCCAAAAAATAAATTTGTTGCTGTTGTATAGGGTATATTCATGACTTCAGATGGTATACCCGGAGATTTGATTGCTATATCATGCTTCATTTGCTGACTGATAAATTCGGATCCGTCTGTATGATCTAAAATGGTAAGAGAGTTGTCGGGAGCAAATAAACGCAAATACTGTTCTGTCGCCCTTCCTTCTTTTCCATACCCGACAATCAAAATACGAAGCCCTTTCCATGTGCGGACATCGTCAAGATCTTGAGAAATTTTTTTTATCATGAATGTAAACGAATATGTGAATATAGCTGAGGTATAAAATGAGGACCATTTTCCCTCAACACTCTCGTGATCATCTCTTCATGATTTTGAATAGAGGATGCATATTTTTGAGTAAAAAGCTGCATCGTGCGACTTCGTAAAAATTCATTACGTTTTGCAATCAGTAAAAATGCAACATGCACTTCTTCAATAGTCCCTACACAATCAAAAGGTTTGATACCTGTTCCCAATAGTCGTTCATATAACGCCACCAGTGATTCGTCATCCAAATAGTCATGACGAAAAATTTCGATCACTTTTTGCTTAGGCAAGAAAGCCGCCAGCATAATAAATGCAAACGCACATTTGGCACATGCTCCACACCATTTCATATCACCTTGACTAACCTGAATAAAATTGCGATTGCAGCTAGAGAATAATTGATGATATTTATTCATTGAACTGAATGCATGAGTGATGGCTAGCTCTGAATATGGTCTTAATAATGAAAAATATACAATATCAGGTGAAACTTCGGATGCAATATAAGACTGAATCAGCCGTTCAGCTTTTGTCGATTTGCTCCACTGATGATTGATGGTATAACCCAAATATGAAACGTTTCCTTCGTCTGCACTTTTTTCATTACTCAAAACGATATACTTTTTATTCAATATTTCAGCTAATAATACGCCAACAAATGCATATATTATTGAGACAGGAATATGCCCATCATGTATTTTTACGTTTTTCTTAAGGGAAAAAAGTGTAGGATCGATCTCACGTCTGACTGATATGAGAGGACAATCAGTTGCTTGTGCCAGACGAACAATACCTGCATGAGTCATTGTGTTATGTAGCGTATAGAGGACGGGCTTTTTATTGTATTTTTTGAGAAGCTCAATACTGACAAGTGAATCTTTCCCTCCCCCAAAAGCAACCAACGGATCATTTGACCACTCAGAAATTTCATTTTTACGTAGATTATACTGACAGTCAGGACGATTTTCTGAGACAAAATGCGCCAAATTTCTAAAATCGATTTGATTTCGGTAATAAAATTCACCCATTCCTTCTGTGTACACGGACTGCCAAAATCGTAATGCTGTGTCTGACAATGCACCAGACTGTATAATCAGCTTCTCAGGACAAAAAGCCTTCCAATAACTCAAACCACACGCAATATGTAAATGAAGAGCAACTTTTTCGATGGATGATTCTGCTTCTGGAGTGATAATATCAGAAGGAAGAAATATACGTTCTACAAATTCTCCGACATAAGACTCATGCTCTATACGGTATTGTAGCCTGATAGCAGCAAATTCTCGTTCAAACGTATAGGATTGAAATATAAATCTATTTTGACCAAAAATCATACCTCATTATATCGCATTCAGCTAAAATCAACGAAGTGACGCATCTGCTGTTTGTTCAATTTTGGGAGCCAAAATGCCTCCTACACAATTTCCCTTTGCCTCAGTTCCCCGAATAAATATCTCCTCTTTGCCACCTGCATAACAAGGACGAGAAACTACATAGGATGGACGACGGAATGGAGTTTGTTTTGAACCACGGGTCAAAAGGAATTTCATCATTCTATTCCAAATTGGAGCTGCGCCTGTGATACCAGATGTAAGATGTGGATTCATAGGAGAATTATTATTGTTACCTACCCAGACAGCCACAGTATAATCTGGGGTGTAGCCTACAGTTAGGTTGTCGCGTCTATCATTTGAGGTTCCTGTTTTAACGGCTACCGTAAAACCAGGGATTTCCAAAGCCGAATTTGGCCCAAATGCCTGCTGACGCGCGTGATTGTCAGATAAAATATGTGTAATAATGTAGGCAATTCCCTCATCAAGCACTCGCTCTCTTTTTACTTCTCCCAACCCAATAGAATGCTCTTTATTATCTGTAATATGTAATACCGGTTGCAGGTCTGTTCGATATCCTCCGGTTGCAAAAACAGTATATACCCGAGCAAGATCAACAAGCGATACTTCAGCTCCACCCAACGCGATCGACAAACCAAAACGCGATGTGTCAGGCCAACTTTCTATACCCATCAATCGCGCAAATTCAATAAAAGACTGTACGCCCAAAGTATTAAGAACTTTAATGGCAGGAATATTGTAAGAATTTGAAAGTGCATATCGTAAAGGTATTTTGCCATGATATCTGCCATCATAATTCACAGGTTGGTACGATTCTGCACCCGGGATCTGAAAAATAATAGGAGAATCATCAATCAAAGTGGAGGCAGTATACCCACGCTGCAATGCAAGAGCATACAAAGGAGGTTTAAGCGTTGAACCTGGCTGTCGCAAAGCGGTGGTGATATTGAATGCACCATCACTTCCTGAAAAATAATCTGTCGACCCTACCATCGCAAGTATTTCTCCTGTATCAGGTTTTAAGACTACAATACCGCCATTGGATACATCAAGATCGCGTATTTTGTCAATTTCTTCTTTTAATATTTTTTCACCCTCTTGTTGAATTGCAAGATCAAGAGTAGTTAAGACCTCAAGCCCTCCTTCTTCTACCTGTTTACTTCCGTATTCATTTTCAAGATATGATTTCACATAAAAAACAAAGTGCGGTGCTTTGATACTAGTGTGCAAAGCCACCACCCCCAACGGCTCGCTTTTTGCTTTATCCATTTCTATTTGAGTTATAAAACCCGATTCTTCCATCTCCTGTAATACTTGGTTTCTTCTCTGTAGTGCGCGTTGCCTACTGACAAACGGTGAATAAATGGAGGGCGCTTTTGGCAATCCTGCAAGTAAAGCTGCTTGAGCCAAGGTCAGTTTAGATGCAGGACGATCAAAATAAATATTTGCTGCTTCTTCTATGCCGTACGCCGAACCACCATACGATACTTGATTCAGATACATTTCCAGAATATGCTCTTTTGAATATAATTGCTCAGTCCATATAGCTAAAATCATCTCTTTTATTTTTCTATCAAATGTCCTTTCAGGAGTGAGTAAGGCCGTCTTAATCAATTGTTGGGTGATAGTTGAACCTCCCTGCAACTCTTGATTCATAAAGCTATCCTTAAGCGCTCGCACGATTCCTCCCATAAAAGAAATCCCCCTGTGTTGATAAAAATGCCTATCCTCTATCGCTAGCGTGGCGTTTTTAACACTTTCCGGAATTCGTGACAAACGCACAGGTGTCCTATTGACGTCTCGATATATTTCATACAGCAATTTACCATTTCTGTCATATAGATGACTAGAACGGGCAAAATTTACTTTTCCCAAAGATGCAGGATTGGGTAAATCATAGACTAAGTAGTATATCTGCCCTACCCCCACCAACATAAGACAACAGATAAAACCTGCGATAAACGCACGAAAAAATGGAAGTGTACGAGCTAAATGAGAGCGAAAAAAATAAAATCTATATCGATGAAAAACAAACCAATATACAGGTCCGCGATATTTCAAAAAATAAACTCTTTTTATCCATTTACTCAAAATCTGCCAACATATGCGAAAAGGCAAAAAAGACATCCATTGAGTCCATTCACCAATACAAATCAAAAAATGAATAATATAAGTAGCGATCAATACTAATCGTGAAGAAAGCCATCCAGAAATCTGCTTCATTTCTGGTCTAATCGCATGTTTCATGCGAGCATTGTATCAAATTTATTTCTTTTTCAAACGTGCTTTGACAATCAGTCGTTTTTCCCATGTACCCGGGGGTACACACGTGATCAATGTGAGATAAGAATCACTAAAATTCTGATCTAACACTGAAACCTGATCTGGCTTCACTACAAACGTATCAAAAACTTCATAGGTATAGATGGTTCCTTTCAGATCTACCTGTACCGTATCCCCTAATTCAAGTTTCGGTAGATAAGTAAAAACAGTTTTATAATCTTTTGGATTAAATAACTGCGGTATAGTAGAATGGCCAAATAATGCTACGTTTCCATACTGACCGGGTAAAGATCTCGGTAGATAGTGTATGAGACTTTTAGATAAATCATCACCCCCTACGGCTACTTGCAAATCAAATAAATTCAATTTTGGAATAGAAAGTGTATATTCTTTTACATCAAGATTGCCCGAGGCATTCATCTGATCGCTTGAAGGAAACCATACATTGGCAGAAGTAAAATCACGCAGATTGTGTGAAAAAATGGTATTTCCAGCATAGACAGTTTGCGCGATTTGAACCGAACGCGCCACTTTTTCATCGGGTACCGGTGATGATGCACGTTGTTTCAAAAAAAAGCGTGAGTAGATTTCAAATGAAACGATAGGATAATACGCCCAAAACATCACGAAAGCACCGACTACAAGCATAATATATGAAATCCTTTGTACTAAATGATTGCGCTTTTTAGGCTTTTCTTTGTAGTATACAAAATGAGCCATACATCAAGGAGAATCAACACGAATAGTAATATTTTTTGAAAAGAGAGGGGTCCATTTTATAAGAGGCAATGATGGTTTTTGACTCAACATTTCTGCGCCTTGAGCGCTGTCGATATGTTTCGCTGCTTCGGGCAACGATGATATCATTTTGTGAGCAACAGCTTTCTTGGCCAAATCCAGAGATATTTCCTTTATTTCTACTGCCTTTGCTTTGACCGACACATTTGCTGCATCTTCATTTTCATTTAAAGCAGCTTTCTCAAAATTGTATTTAAGTGACTTTTCCTGAATGCGATACCCTCCTGTTTGCTTTTTCTCCAACAACGAAAAGAGAGCCTTTTCAAGTTGAATTTTTTTAACTGTATAAAATACGATATCTGAAGAGGCAGTGAGTGCAACTTCTTTTGCTTCTTCTCCAACCTCTTTTGAAAAACTGGTATCAGCCAATACAACTTCAGATAGATCGTCTATCAATACTTCATCTTTACCCACAAGGGAATCGACATCTTTTTGCGAGTATTTTTTTGCTTCATCAGATGCTTTTTTCTTCAATTCATCGATATCAGATTTTGAAACAGTAGTTACTTGTTTTTTTGTACCTCCGCTAAAAGCACCATCAGCAAATGCGACAAAAAGCGACTGTGAAAGACCGTCTATGGTAAGTTGTGTTCCGCTTTTCAAATTATATTCAGGTCCGATAGCTTCGGCGGTGACCGACGCTTTAGCTTTTCCTGACTGCTTTACTCCTTCAGATGTAATACCACTAGAAGAGGCAACCTTCACATCATTATCAAGAATAAATACGTAGCTTCCAGATTGCAGCTTTGCTCCTTTATTTATATTTTTTTCGCTATTATCAAAATTATGAACAACTACCTGTCCTTTTGCCTTTTCACCCACCTCTCGCTTACCAGTGACAGCAAGACTATCAGAAAGTTCTTTAGATTGAGTTTTTTTCATAGCAGATAAAGAACTAGACTGTGTATCCTCTGCGATAGGAATATCCAAAGTAGTATCAACACTAAGTGAACGGGATGGCACCTGCACCTCAATGGTTGCCATATGAAAAAAATACTCAAATGCCAAAAAACCACAAATCAATATGAGTATAATCGCCAATCCACTCCCGGCTGTAGCTGTAATTCCTGTTTTCACACCTGAAAATCTGGATAAAAATGATAATTGAGATTGTACCCAAGAAGTATTACTCGTATCAAGCGGAGCTGAAACAGGCAGTGGCGGAGGTACTTTTGATATCGGTTCAGAGATAGGCATGGGTCCAACTACTTCATAATCTGACATTGAACTTTGTAACGGCAGAGGTTGATTTGCGATATCTTTACCTACTACAAATCCAAATAAATCATCTGTGGGAGTTGCTGCTGGTGCAGGCGCCGGTGAAACAGATTTTTCCTGTGGACTTCCTTCTCCGATGAGCTCTATAGCACATGCATCCGCAAGCACCTGCATGATAGTACCTTCCTTCACGACCTCGATGACTGGATGCTGAGCAAATATTTTTTCATCCCATTGATATGCGGCGATTTCATTACTTATGCTCGTCATATCGCCGTTACCGTACAGAAATAGCTTTGAAGGAAAAATGGTATCGGCTGGCGCTGTTTCAAGAAGAGACTTCATGTCTGCTGCTACCGAAGAGGTGCGGGCAGTATGAGCACTCCATATCGGAATTGACCCTTTGTACATAAAAATACTTACCGTGTGCTGATCAACCTCCACCAATAAATAATGCACTACGGCTCGTTTTTTTAAATAACCTGCTACAGATTCATGCATATCAATGTAACCCAGTGGTTTTAAGGCGAGTTCGGCTGCCGACTTCTTCAATATACCTTTGTATGGCTCACGAATATCATGCGTCTGCGGATCAAGCTGTGATGAGTAAAGAAAATAAATAGTCTGATGCACAGAGACCTTTTCTGTTGATTCTATCTCCGAGATCACCGTATCAAGCGCCTGAAGTATCTGGTCATACACAGGAGTAGCTTCAGCAGAGCTCTGAGTAATGATACGCGCGTCTTTTCCTACCAGATCAAATATAAAGCCTGAGGTGATAGTATCGGTGACCATGACCCCAAAATAGACAATTTTTTCTTCTTTTTTGCGAAAAAATGGGAGAGAAATCATATATTCATATTACCAGACTCTCTTTCGAGGAGGCAAGGGTTGCATATTGATATTTTTATATTAAACTATCTTTATTATCATTACATATTAAATATGTTAAAATCAATCGGTAGCGGGCCTAAAGGCAAAATAGAATTTGATCAACACTCATATGAGGGTTATCTTCAAAGTGGAGAGTCTGCTAGTGGCTTAAAATATACAAACTTTCGAACACAATTAGAGGAAGATGGTCCTTTTGAAACCAGAACAGCCGTTTCAACCGGTGATAACTGGGACATTCTACGATTCACCACAGAGAATGCTGCCCATGGAACGAAAATACATGAAGCACTGAAAAATCTGTCTCCAGATGATATGCAAACTCTTTTTGGTCAAGCAAGTGAAATATATGAGCAGCAGGAAGAAAATAATAATACAATTGATGGCACTTGGACACCTCATCTATTGGGTGGTGTTTAATTGATTTTATACCTGCTTAGCAGCTGGAGTACCCCGTTGTGCGCAGTACGAAGCGCTGAACCATAGTCCACTCCTTTTGCTGTTTCATTGATCGCATTGCGGATATACTGATTCAACTCGTCATTCAGGCCGGCATCGTATGTGCGATCAGCAAGCGGTAGTGAGACAAATTCATCAGCCTCTGCGTGTTTGACTAGAGGAGCAAGATAGTCATTTCCTTTCATAGCCTGTGCCATATCTTTCCGGGAGGATATCCATCCTATAGGTCGGGTTTTTGACTGCTCCTGATATATACGCTCAAGCTGCTTTTTTTCAGACATAAACACGAGCAATTTCCATGCTTCAAGCTGATTTTTACTATATCTACTGACGCCTTCTGCCCAATATGTAGCGAGTGACACCGATGTATTATTCAGCCCTTTGGGAATTGATGCGGTTTTCACCGAAAGATTGGGATTTTTAGCCTTGATTTCGATAAGAGTCCACGAAGGGGCGATGATCATAGCTACTTTGCCTTGTATAAAAGCAGTTGTCGAATACGGCAGCGCATCGGACCATATGTTGTCTTCTGCAAATTTTCGGTAAAACTGCAAAGCTTCAGCTGCTTCAGGCTGATCAAGTTTTTTCAAATCACCTCCATTTACCAAAAGCAATAATCCATACAAAGAGCTGAAGTGATCAATATTACTCGTAGTGCCCATAGCTATACCTGATGTGACAATACTTCCTTGACTATCGCGCACTGTGAGTGCATTTGCAACTGAATACACATCATTCTGATCGCCTATCCACACTCCAGGAGGAGCTACGATACCTGCCTGTCTCAACATCGATTCGTTATAAAAAAGCATCATGCCGTCTACCATAAAAGGTATGCCGTAATATTTGGAACCGATTTTCATATCTTTTAGAACGATAGGGTAAAATGTCTTTTCATATTCTTTGGCTGGATACACTTGTTCGGGAATCTCGGTGAGCACTTCGGTCATTTCAGGTATCCAAGTATTATGAAATCGGAATATGTCGGGGCCATTTCCTGTTTTACTACGTGCGATGAGGCGTTGACGGTATTGCTCACCTGCTGCCATCTTTTCATACTGGATCGTCACATGCGGATTTGCTTTTTTATACTCTTCAAAAACAGGATCGAGCACTTCCTTTTCATCCCACAATCCCCAATACGTGAGAGTGACAGGGTCTTTTTTCACTACAGTAGGAATGGTGGGCGTCTTGGTCTCGCCTCGTGCGAGAAAAAACCACAACAATCCACCCGTTATGAGGATAAAAAACGCAACGATCCCTCCAATGATATATAATTTGCTCTTACTTTCTTCGTATACGGGCACATCAACAAGCTGAGTAGTCTGCTTGATAGCATCGGGTGTATCAACGTCCGCTGCAACCTCTTCCGGCTCAAGCGGCTGAGGAATATCACTCAAAGAACCACGGATCGACGTTTGATTTTGACCCTCATTTTGAGTATCATCCATATAGGTATGATAACAAAAAAAGCAATCGCCAGCACCCTTGTTCTTATTCTTTCCGGAATCATTCTCGGTGGTGGTACATGGCTATTTCTACAAGCAGAAACTCTCAGGCAAAGCGGCAGAATAATCCCTTACACGCTGATTGATGGGATGGATGTAGGAAATCTGAGCAAAAGCGATGCCCTGCGGAAGCTCGAAAAAAAATACTCATATCTTACAAATCAGGAAATTCAGGTCATTTACCACGAAAAACCGGTTGCCACCTTCTCATCAGAACTTATTCAGCTTCGACGCGATTTGCCCGAAGTCGTAGACCATGCATATCTTATAGGTCGCAGCACGCACGCTCCTTCACGATATGCGCAATTGATCAATGGTGTGTTGGGTATACGAAAATTTAACTTCAATTCTACTATTCATTACGACAAAGCACCTCTTGATGATTTTTTGACTGTCATGAAAGAGACATATGAAAAACCAGCCAAAAATGCGTTGTTTACATTTGAAAGTGGCAAGGTTACTAGTTTTAAAACTCATGAAGACGGTCTTCAATTGAATGTAAGTGAATTTCGTATCGGTTTTCATCAGGCAGTGGCAACAATACAAAACAATGGCAACCTGACGATAGTAGGACTCAGTAACCGGGTTTTAAAACCAGAGGTCACGCTCTCACAAGCGAACAATCTTGGCATCGAGGAGTACATAGGTGAAGGTGTATCGGATTATAGCCATTCTATTCCAGGTCGTATTCACAATGTCAAACTGGCTGCGAGCAAATTTCATGGTGTCATCATTCCCAAGGGTGAAGTTCTCTCATTTGTCAAAGAAGTAGGAGATATTTCATCATCTACCGGATATCAGCCAGCTTATATCATAAAAAACGGCCGCACAGTACTCGGTGACGGGGGAGGTGTATGTCAAGTATCCACCACGTTATTTCGCGCAGCACTCAATACTGGCCTTCCTGTGGTTGAGCGTACAGCACATGCGTATCGTGTTTCATATTATGAAAATGACGCAAAGCCTGGACTCGATGCGACTATTTTTTCTCCGAGTGTTGACCTGAAGATTCAAAATGATACGCAAGCTGCGATACTGATACAAACGGAGGTAGACGAAGTACGAAATATTCTGAAATTCAAAATGTATGGCAAGAAGGATGATCGTAAAATCGAACTTTCACAGATTGAATTGTGGGATGTTTCTGCTCCACCTGCACCTCTATATGAAGATGATCCGACGCTACCGAGTGGTGTCGTGAAGCAGGTAGATTATCCTGCCTGGGGAGGCAAGGCACGCTTCACGTACAAGGTGACACACGAAGACGGCTCTATGTTTGAAAAGACATTTATTTCCGTCTATCGCCCCTGGCAGGCTGTTTTTTTAAAAGGGACAAAAGGATAATCTCACATAATTCCAACTTTTTCCTTCCTTTTATCACATCTAGATTTTTGTTATCTATTTTAGACACAAAAACTATGTTTTTTGTTAAAAATGATCCTCCGTGCTTTTTTGAATAATGGCTTTGAATATACATATTAAATGTGCTAAAATTGTCGTAATATTTTACTGCTTATGATTAGAAACCCTTTGTTTGTGTTTGAAGAAGAAAGGCAAATAGCTCTTGAGATGCTTAAAAGAGCTGGTGACGCACTCGATTATGCAGCAGGAACGGAAGCATTGTATCAGATTTACGAGATAGAATCTAATTTGCAGCCCATGCAAATGAAAGAGGCGGAAAGAAATTATAGTGAACTATTGAATACTCTGTATAAAATTTCAATCAACGAAGACTTTAGTATAAGAAGCACGAGTGGACATTTTCAGTGATATCAACTAAGTTACCCAAATGCACTTTTTCGTCGGAGACGATATGAAGGATTTTTGAGGTTGCGCATACCGATCACTTTCGCAGGCACACCCCCCACGATTTCATATTCAGCAACATCTCAAGTTGAAAACCCATTTAATTGTACACTAGGAGATATAGTTTAACTACAGCAAGACTTTTAATATGGCTGGAAAAGGGAATCACCATCCCAATCAATTGTACCAGTAGCATCTGGTTCGCTCAAAGGTTGCTGGTCTTGAGCACCGACTGGAACGTCTAGATTATATAAAGTAGCTGCCCATTTTCTATTTTTTTCATACTGTTCTTTTCCCTTATTGGTAATCTGATGGTATTGTCTACGTGGATCATCCTCACCTGTATCGTCAGGTGAAGATACGGCTTCTAACATTCCGCTATCGATTAATGTATCAATACCTCTGTAGAAAGTTGCTACTGGGGCAAATACTTCTTGATTGCCACCAGTTACTTCTTGATATCGGTGATCAAGTATTTTCTTTACCTTATAACCATGTACTGGTTTGCCTCCAGTCTCAATATATCCTACCAATATTTCAGGTGCTACTCCTGTCAATCTACCTTCATTTTTTTTGCCATATAAATCAAAATTTTAAATTGAAACATTATAACCTACAATAAATACATATACAATAAGCATAATCTCAAAAGAAAAATTTGCGTCGGAGACGATATGAAGGATTTTTGAGGTTGCGCATACCGATCACTTTCGCCG
>CAZNUT010000014.1:6811-8773 GCA_964576365.1 uncultured Gammaproteobacteria bacterium | reverse complement strand
CGTCGGAGACGATATGAAGGATTTTTGAGGTTGCGCATACCGATCACTTTCGCCGGCACACCCCCCACGATTTCATATTCAGCAACATCTTTTGTCACTACTGCACCCGCCCCGACCACGGCTCCTTTGCCTATTTTTACACCCGGAAGGATAATGACACGGGGACCTATGAAGACATAATCACCTATTTCGACCGGCTGCGTGTGAGCCTTGAAGGTCGAATCATCGACCAGATGCTCCGAATTGTATATCATCACTTCAGATGCTATATCCACATGACTACCGATCGCCAATCGTCCCCGTCCGTCAAGCACCGCTCGCTCTCCGATAATACTGTCCTCACCTATAGACACACCCCGTGGATCGTATACACGTGCCCCTGGATTGATGATAGATGAAGAATGGATCCTGATACCACTCAGGCGAAAGATCGGCATCCTGATAAATGCAAATGGAATCCAGCCAAAATACCAGAGAACAGTCGTGCCAATCTCAAGAACTATTGATCCTAGACGCCCATATCCTTTTGCCAAAACTTCAGAAGAACTCAAGGGCTTTCCGTCTTTATCGGTCATACTCATACTGTGTATTATATAGACCATTGCTTTTTTTATCTATATTGACGAAAAGCAGAGCTAACGGGTAACATTAGTCAGTAACTGTATATATGGTGCGACAAAAAAGCAGATGTAGAGATCGTCAGTTTCCAAGTTACAATTTCAAAAACCTGATTCAGAGGTGACAGGTCGCGACCTGTCAATACAAACATGTATTACCTGTTCACCCGCCAACGGCAGGCAGAGCTAATAAACTAACACCTAAAACCTAAAAGCTAAAAGCTAAAACCTATTTTATGCCCCCTACCAACAGACTTAAGCGAATCAAAAGAAAAAGACGCATAACCTTTCTCATATGGGTGAGTGCCGCCACTCTTTTGCTATTTATACTGGTGCTGGGAACACAACGACTCCTTTCGTTTTTCACACATATTTCAACACCTCGCACTTCAATATCTGCGACTGTTGTTCCAACTAAAAACGTCTACAATTTTTTGCTGCTCGGTTATGGTGGAGGAGCACATGACGGCACCTATCTCACCGACACTATCATCGTTGCCAGAATCGACAAAACAAGGAAAAAAGTTTCGCTTGTTTCAATTCCACGTGACATCTGGGTAGAAGTACCCGCCGACATTCAGGACTTCCACGCAAAAATCAATTCGCTCTATCAGATGGGTCTGTATCCACAGGATTATCCCGCTATCGATGCTCGTGTGGTGAAAAATGATCCAGCGGGCATGATTCGCCTGGCAGCCAGAAGAATCACTGGCTTACCCATTGATGGATATGTAGCAATTGATTTTACCGGTTTTGAAAAAATGATTGATGTGCTGGGTGGTGTCGAAATTCAGGTAGATCGCACATTTACTGATTACCAATATCCTATCGAAGGAAAAGAAAGCGAGCTTTGTGACAAAAAAGAACAGGAGCTGGAAGAAGCATTAAAAGTCGCTACTCAATCTCCTGAATTGGCCTTTCCGTGCAGGTATGAAGAACTGCATTTTGACAAAGGAACTCAACAAATGGATGGCAAAACAGCACTCAAATTTGCCCGCTCAAGACATTCGCTCGATGATGGCGGTGATTTTAATCGTGCTAAGAGGCAGCAAAAAGTCATAGAGGCTGTAAAATCTAAAATGCTTTCAATAGGATTTATTCCAAAGATCATTCCCCTGCTCAATGAGCTGGAAAAGCATATCAAAACCGATATCACGCTTGCAGACATGCAATCATTTCTGCTTGAAGCACCCAAAGCCGGCCAGTATACGACCCGCACCTATGTGATTGAGCGCGAGCTCCTGGATGACAGCTTCTCATCTGCTGGAGGTTTTATCCTCGTCCCCCGTGCGGGAGAAGACAACTGGTCACAAATCCAGAAGGCAGTAAAAACCTTTTTAAATCC
>CAZNUT010000014.1:0-6711 GCA_964576365.1 uncultured Gammaproteobacteria bacterium | reverse complement strand
ATTCCTCAATCACTTTTATATTCAGTATCTTCACAGGCTTTACTGGCTTTGATGGTTCGCCAGACATACTCATTGTCACCTCAGCAGTCGCGATACGATCCACGACATCCAGTCCTTCTGTCACCTGACCAAACACTGTGTACTGTCCGTCAAGTTGAGGTACATCTTTGTGTACGATGAAAAATTGACTACCCGAAGACTCTTTTTTCGGATTCACTCCATCTCCGAGACGTGCAGTCGAAATAGCACCACGCACGTGCTTGAGAGACGGATCAAATTCAGCAGGAACAGTGTATCCCGGACCACCGGTACCATCTCCCTTTGGGTCACCTCCCTGAATCATAAAATCCTCAACGACACGATGAAAGATCGTGTTGTCGTAGAAATTTGATCTTGCAAGTGCGATAAAATTATTTACCGTTTGCGGTGTCTTTGCCGCTTCGAACTTGATAGCGATCTCTCCTTCACTGGTCTCAAGTACAGCAGAGTATGTTTTTGTAGGATCGATAGTCATCGGGGGAAGTGTTTTTTTTGCAGGAGTTGCAGGTTGTTGTTGATTATTCATCTGTTTGGATGGACTTTTTAATATTGTTTTATCATCAGCAACTGTGCCAAGTCCCTCCTGTTTTTCTTTTGCTGACTCTTCCTGATAGTACGAGGCAGGTCCTTTTTTGTCAAGATAGAGATAAAATGTGCCCATCACTGCCAGAAATACGATCACTCCACCTGCGATCACCATGTGTTCGATTTTCATAGAAGATTATGATACTTTTTTATCATAAGACATGCAACTTATTTTTTTTAATTTAAGATACTATTTTCCCGCCTATATTGCCGTCATTATCTAACTCTCGGAGAATCCCTGAACGCGTCCATTCCATACCTGGATAATTGTCATCCAAATCAAGAAGCCAACCGCTATTTTTGTAATGCGGGACATCATCCAAAGCGTCACCATCTGTCGGATTTATGACCGGTGCGACATCTTCAAGCTGTGCATCTAGTTGAGCAGCCCGAACACTTAACACGCTTGGAGCCTCTTCAACCTGAAATATGTCTGTTTTTAATGGAGAGTTTGTTGACTGGATGAATAGTGGCTTCGCTCTTTTTATATTCATACTTTATATAATATATATATGTGTATGTATGTATTTTTTTACCAGTCGTATTGTACTTCATCGTCCTGCAAAAAGCGAGATTTTGTCGCATAGCCACCACGTCCATACAAAAATCTTCTTCTGGCATACGAAATAAACAGTTTGCGCCTGGCACGCGTGATACCCACATAAAAAAGCCTTCGCTCCTCTTCAAGAGCTTCAGGATCATATAAAGAACGAGAGTGAGGCAAAACCCCATCTTCAAGGCCTGAGATAAATACAAAATCAAATTCAAGGCCTTTTGCCTGATGCAACGTCATAAGCCTCACACCCTCTCCTTCCTTACGATCTTTTTCTCCTTGTGAAAATTCTGATTCCACAAGCGCCACCTGTTCAAGAAAATCAACAAGTTGCGTATGCTGACGGGCAACCGATTTTAACTCTTTTATGTTTTCGAGCCGTGCATAATCATCCGGCAGAGAAGGATCAAATAAATCCAGGTATCCGACTGTCGCAAGAACCTGATCCATAAGTTCTTCAGTTGCGATTGTTGCCACCTCGTCATGACGCTCCTGAAAAAACGAACGGAATCGATCCCATCTGCGCTTGCCGATTTTTTTGACGCGTGACAACGCGATTTCATCTTCGGGATGAATAAGTAAACGCAAATAACACAGAATATCCTTGATTTCTTTTCGCTCATAAAACCGCACACCACCTATGAGAACATACGGAATACCATAATGTAAAAACGATTCTTCAATGATACGAGACTGAGCGTTGGTACGATAAAGCACTGCGGTGTCGCTGAGATCATCGCCATTATGCAATTCTGAAATAGTACGCGCGATAAAAACCGCTTCTTCTTCTTCATTTTCTGCTTCATAAAACGTCACCTCTTCGCCTTCTTCATTCTCCGTGCGTAATTGCAAAATTGGATGTGATTGATTTGCAGAGATGACTTCATATGCAAGGTCAAGAATATTTTGAGATGAACGGTAATTTTGTTCGAGTCTAAATATTTGAGCTTCAGGATAATCCTCTGTAAATAGTTGCAAATTGCGGATATCCGCCCCCCGCCATGAATAAATACTTTGGGAAAAATCTCCAACCACTGTCACCTGTGCATTCACCCCCCCGAGCAATCTCACCAGTGCATATTGCACAGTATTGGTATCCTGAAACTCATCAACGAGAATATGGGTAAATCTATGGCGGTACTTTTCAAGCACCTCCGGATGTTGCCGAAAAAGAAGCACTGTCCGCATGAGAAGATCATCAAAATCGAGCGCAGCATTTTTTTGCAGTTGCTTTTCGTAGGTATGATACACCTCTGCTACCGTAGCAGCTTTGTAATATGAATACTGTTGCAAAAAACCTTCTGGAGTGATGAGTTGATTTTTTGCATGTGAAATTTTGTTCAAAAAATAGGCAGGAGAATATTTCTGAATATCCTGTTTTTTAATAATTTCTTTTATGACCTGCTGCTGATCTTCTGAATCATAAATCGTAAAATCATGGGGAATTCCCATATGAATTCCATCACGACGAAGCAGCATACAGCAAAAAGAATGAAATGTACCCACAAAACCAAGCGTGATCGATGAATCAGCGGCACGTTCGATGCGTTCTTTCATTTCCCGAGCAGCTTTATTTGTGAAGGTTATCATGACAATTTGCTGTGGGTTGATACCTTGCTGAATAAGATGTAATACTTTGCTTATGAGTACACGTGTTTTTCCCGATCCCGCTCCTGCAAGTATGACAGAAGGGCCATCAGTATAGACCACTGCTTCTCGCTGTTCTTTATTTAAATCATCAAGATATGAAGACATACGGTATAATCATACCAATGAGATACCTGATAGCCAACTGGAAAGCTGAATTATCACCCAGCGAAGTCAAGCTGTGGGTGAGTGAATTTACATCGCTCTATCAAGAAAAAACCGATGTAAGACAAGCTATAGAATCAAAAAAAATCTCGATCATCATCTGCCCTTCTTATCCGCACATCATGAATGTAAAGACTGAACTTGAACATAAGGGTATAGAGATCGGCTCACAGGATATTTCTGCGCATCAAAAAGGGAAATTCACCGGCGAAGTCACGGCAAAGCAGCTTCAATCACTAGTTAGCTGGTCTATCATCGGACACAGTGAGAGAAGATCAAATGAGCACGAAAATGAAGATCAGATTGCAGCCAAACTGACACAGTGTCGAGAAAATCACATAAACACAATTCTTTGTGTACGTGGGAATCTGGATATGATCCATTCAACAGCAACCATGATAGCGTATGAGCCTACAGGAGCCATAGGATCGGGAAAAAATGAGGATCCCCAACAAGTGGCAATTATGAAAAAAAAATGTAATCTCAAACCTGATGTTCCTTTTCTCTATGGAGGAAGTGTAGATGAACAAAATATTCCCGCATATCTGGAAACTAATGAAATCGATGGCTTTCTCGTAGGCACCGCTTCGCTTGATCCCCAACAATTCATGAAACTGGCGCAAGTGATGATCTAAACTAACTAACTGAGCAACTGAGTTGCTGAATTGCTGAGAGGCTGGATGGCTCATCAAATAGCTACAACCCTAACCCTAAAAGAAGGAGAAGGCCGGCACCTATCATGACTGGTTTTAATAGATTTCCTGCACCTGCGACAGGAAGTTCAGTGATGACAGAAGGTGTAGCGGTGACATAAATGATTTGAGTTGTAGGTGTTGGCTGATCTATAACAGGTACAGTGGGCGTTGGTTGTTCAATAGTTGGTTCTGGTGTAGATGTAGCCACAGGCAGCGCATCTGTAGGAGAAATCGAGGGAGATGTTGAAACAGCTATAGTGGGACTCGTACTTTGAAAAGGAACTGTTGGCGAGCTGGCAGAAACTGACGGCGAAGGGGTCAATATATTTTGAGCTAATAATTGCTCACTGTCTCCTCCCGCTGCTCGAGGACTCAAAATAGCAAGTGGGGAAGATCCATCCTGAATCACCCGTGCGAGATAAAGGGAAGAAGCAGCAAGAAAAAATATCACGACAACAACAAGTTTTGCACGGGATCCACCCATAGGATCATTCTAGAGAGATTTTACTCCTACGTCAACTCATTTCATAAAAGCTATCATAAGCCCACACAACGCAAACACCAAAGCAAGCATCCAGAAGCGCATCACAATCTTGGGCTCTTCCCAACCTTTAAATTGAAGTAAAAGATGAAGCGGAGCTACTTCAAAGATTTTTTTTCCACGATATCGTTTACTCATGAGTTGTAAAAAAGAAGTCATAATCTCTAATATAAATACACCTCCAATGATCGTGAGTGCAAACGGCTTCCCCAACATAAGCCCGATGACCGCAAATGTTGCGCCAAACGCAAGCGCTCCAGCATCACCCAAAAAAATACGCGATGGATAAATATTAAAATACAAAAATGAAATCAACCCTCCGATCCAAACCGCAATAAAAATTGAAAGAGGAACATCGATGATAGAGTGCACTACTGCCCAAAAACTAAGAAGAGCAATGAGCATACATCCACTTGATAAGCCATCCAAACCATCAGTGATGTTTACAGCATTTGCAAAACCAACTATTACAAATGTGGCAAATAAAATATACAGGTATGAGACTTCGTGTGTTCCGAAAAATGGAATATGAATAAAGGTGATTTTTAATCCGAAATATAGTGCAAGCGAAATAGCAAGTGCCAGGACAATTTCGACAATAAGTTTCAATCGTAAACGCATACCAAAAAAATGCTTTTTTTCCCATGAGAATATTTTTTTTAAATCATCATAAAGTCCAAGCAATGCAAAACTAAAGAAGGTAAACATGATTAGTAAAACCTCGAGTGAAACTGAAGGATACACAGTAGTTATGGGTATGTCGAAAAAAGAAAAACACCACAAAAAAAAGAACAAAAGCAAAACGCTCACCCCCACAATAAGCAGACCACCACCCACAGGAGTTCCTGACTTGTGCTGATGGAATTTATCAAAAATAGGTGTTGGTTTATCAAAAGCATCTGTAGTACGCTGCTTTACACGCTGAAACTTTATTTTATATAAAAAGTTAATAAATGGAATTATAAGAATCGCATGGATAATGAGAGAGGTTAGTGTGATAAAAAGGTACAGTGACATACTGTTGCAGAATTCAAAACAACAATGTAGTAATACGGGGTATAAATATGATACCTGCAATGCTAGCTGATCCTATCGCATACAAAAGCATAGCGGCAGCCGAAACATCTTTTGCTCGCTTAATATAAACATTAAAATCTGTTGAAATAGCATCTCCGAGTTGTTCAATCGCAGTATTTACTGTTTCGATAACTAGCCCCAGTACAATCAAAACAAAAATAATCAACCATTCATAATATGAGATCCGCAGCAAAACTCCTGCGAATAGAGAACATAAAACAAGAAGAATGTGTACTCTATAATTCGACTGCGACACAAGTGCCCAGTGAAGCCCTTCTAGAGCGTGGCCTATTGCATCAGCGTGTTTTTTAATCATGTGGTAATAATATCATACAATACTTCAGCAAGTTTTTCTTCGTCGTGACGTAAGATACTGCGAGTGAGCATATCTGCTGTTTTTTTCACGATATGATTTTTATTAATGAGATCTGATCGAACAACTTTTCCAGAATACTTATCTGGAGTGATATCATCTTGTACCGGATCATCGCCATGCTGGTTGTACCATTCGATAATAGAGTCAGGAATTGTGCCGTTGTGAATGATTAAATGGTCGGGAGCTCTACCAAGATACCTTGTCATATCAGATAGAAAATCTGAAGCTTTGTACCCTGTTGTCTGCCCGGCTTTCGTCATCAAATTCATCACATAAATGATTTTTGTTTTTGAAGAAATGATCCTCCCTCTCAAATCGTTCACAAGCAGCACTGGCACAATACTCGTGTACAAATCTCCTGGTCCTACGATGAGATAGTCAGAAAAAGCCACTCGCTCCTCCGCTGCAGGATTTGGCATGACGTCTGGCTTGAGAAATGCCTTGATAATGCGAGTTTTTTCTGGATTATTCTCATCAATCACTCCTTCTCCACACAATACTACTCCCGACTCATATTGCACGCACAAATGCGTTTTTTCGAATGTGACAGGCATCACCTCTCCTTTTGTTTTGAGCACGTACCGAGCAGTTTCCAGCACTTCATCATAATCAGTACAAACTTTTTCGAGCGCAGAAAGAAAAATATTGCCGAAGTTGTGCCCTTTCAAATCACCATTTTCAAAGCGATAGAGAAATAGTTGACGCCACAATTCAGGCGCCTCGGAAAGAGCTACCATACATTGGCGAAGATCACCAGGAGGCAGGACTCCCAGCTGATCACGCAGCCGACCGGTAGATCCGCCAGAATCCATCATGGTGACAATAGCACCGAGATCAAACTGATACTTTTTGAGCCCAGACAACACGACAAACGTCCCGGTACCCCCTCCAATAACGGTAACTTTTTTCATTGAACTTATTATACAGCATGAGTCGGTTGCTCAGCAATTCAGCCTCTGAGCCTCTCAGAAGTGCAGGATTGTACCAATTTACTAAATTTAAATAAAAAATATGCTATAATATAGCCTATAGT
>CAZNUT010000013.1:0-28980 GCA_964576365.1 uncultured Gammaproteobacteria bacterium | reverse complement strand
GGCTGATTTTTCAGGAGATAACGCATGACGCCATTCCATACAGGAGATGCTCCCGTCAGTCCTGAGGCGACTCCCTGATTCATAGGGGTAAAATCGTTATTTCCTACCCAGACAGCAACTAAAAAGTTTGGAGTATATCCGATTGTCCAGTTATCGCGTAAATCGTCTGTAGTTCCCGTTTTGACAGATACAGATTTGCCAGGAACAACAAGTTCTGAATTGGCGCCAAATGCAAGTGAGCGTGCACTGTTATCCTGCAAAATGTGGGAAATGATAAATGCAGTCTCTTCTGAAATGGCCTGTTTACCTGTCATCGAAAGGTAATTGGGTAATGGAAGCGGCTGCTTGGTGTTTTTGCGAAAATTGGGATCTTTAAATTCATACAATACATTTCCATTACGATCCTCCACTTTCAATACATAATTAAGTTTGCGAGGTCTTCCTCGATTTGCAAGAGCCGAATATGCCTGCGCCATCTCAGTCATGGGTACTTCGCCACCCCCCAGCGTAAGAGAAAGACCATATTTGCTCGAGTCTGTGAAGCTTGATATCATAAACGCCGAAGAAGAAGCGACAAAATTTTCGACGCCGTTGATCGCAAGCATTTTGACAGCGGGTATGTTGTATGAATTTGCAAGTGCCTGTCTGAGTTGGACTAAGCCATGAAATGTACCATCATAGTTTTTCGGGCAGTATTTTTTTGCCTGACCTGGATTGTCAAAACAGGTCGGGACATCCAAAAAAACTGACGAAGCTGTCACGAGTTTACGATCTATTCCCACCGCATAGTTGATGGGTTTTATCGAACTTCCTGGTTGACGGGTAGGAGCTGTAGCCACATTAAATGCACCAGAACCCGACGCAAAGTAGTCAACAGATCCTACCATCGCTAGTATTTCTCCAGTTGGAGGGCGGGTCACGAGTACTGCACCGTTTGAGACATTGAGATAGGTGAGATCATCAATTTCTTCACGAAGGATACGTTCGGCCTCTTTTTGTACATCGAGATCAAGAGTAGTCGTTACTTTGAGGCCACCTTCTTCCAATTGATTTAAGCCATACTCTGTTTCAAGCAGCTTTTTTACTTCAAATACAAAATGTGGTGCTCGGATCGTCACCTGCGGTGGATTGACTTCTATTTTTGCTTTTTGGGCGATCTGTAATTGATTTTTACTAATATATTCAAGTTCATACATATGCTGAAGCACAGTATTTCTTCTTTTTTGGGCAAGATCAGGATTAGTATATGGAGAATACAGAGTGGGTGCCTGAGGAAGGCCTGCTAGAAAAGCAGCTTCATCTAAAGTGAGTTTTTGAGCTGATTTGCCAAAGTAAGTAAGCGAAGCTTGTTCTATGCCATACGCCGAGCCGCCGTAGGGGACTTGATTCAGATACATTTCAAGAATTTCATCTTTTGTATATATACGCTCTACCCATAAAGCTAAAATCATTTCTCGTACTTTTCTTCGAAGGGTTCGTTCTGGAGATAAAAGAGCACCTTTGACAAGTTGTTGTGTCAGGGTAGATCCACCTTGTACCTGTTTTGTTTGGAGCGAATCTTTGATGGCTCGCAATACGCCTGAGACGATCGAGATACCACCATGATGATAAAAATCTTTATCTTCTATTGCGATAGTTGCCTGCGCAATATATTTGGGCAGATTATTGAGTTTGACTGGAGTTCTGTTTTGTTCACGAAAAACCTCATAGAGCAGTTTTCCGTTGCGGTCATGAATATGAGTTGCAAGGGGAACTGCCTTGTAATCTTTTAAGGAATATGGTGATGGGAGATCTTTTAAGATGAAAAAATATATAAAAATGAAAGCCCCAATAATGATTCCTGAAGTCAAGATGCCCATCGCTGAAAGGACATGGTGTTTGACTTTGTGATAGTGTTTTTTCATGTTAATTTGAGTCTTGGAAATAATGGAGTTATTTTTGAGATAGGTCCAGTTACTGACTTCATAATACACTGAGATGTATGAGGCATAAAAGGCGCCAAGTCAGATCCGATGACATGTAGTTTTAATAACCAGTTTTCGAGGTGTGTTTTACGTTGATCAGCTGTGAGTTCCCAAGGTTTCACATCATTTAATTCTTTATTTAATTGTCGGATACGGTTCCAGATCAGTTGAAGAGCATTTGAAAAATCGTATGTTTTGATCAAGTTTGATATTTCATCTGATCGTTGTGTTATAGACTTTGATATCACTATTCCATCTGTTGCCGCTAGGGTAGTGACACGGGATATCAAATTGCCAAGTTCATTTGCTAGATCGGCATTATAAAGTTGCTGCATACGACTTGCCGAAAAGTCCCCATCAGAGCCAAGCGGAATTTCACGCAATAGATAGTATCTGACCGCATCGGTACCATATGTATTAATTACTTCTATAGGGTCAACTACGTTTCCAAGTGTTTTAGACATTTTTTGTCCTCCAACTGTGAGATATCCATGAATAAAAAGTTCTTTCGGGAGTGAAAGACCAGCTGATTTTAAAATGGCTGGCCAATATACAGCATGAAAACGAGTAATGCCTTTTCCAATGACCATAATGTCTTGAGGAGCCCATTTGTGATACTCCTGTTCATTCCATCCAAAACCGACTCCAGTTTGATAAATATTCAGCGCGTCAAACCATACATACATAATTTGATTGGGATCTCCTGGTACGGGTATACCCCAGTTACGAGCTCGCTCGATACTACGTGATATTGAAAAATCTTCAAGCCCTTTTTTGATAAAGGCAAGTGCTTCGTTTTTGCGAATTTCAGGAGTGATGTGTAGTCCGTCAGTTTCTATCAGGATTTCAAGAAAACTTTGATACTTGCTTAGTTTAAAAAAATAATTTTCTTCGGACACTTGGTCAAGTTTCTTGCCGGGATGCTCTATACATTCTCCATTTTCATTAAGTTCGTCTAGAGTGTAAAACATTTCACACCCCACACAGTAGAGTCCTGTATATGTTTTTTTGTAAATATCGCCAGATTTGGCACAAAGCTCCCAGAGTTTTTGTGATGAGGGAAAATGATGTTCACGATCAGTGCCACGTTGCCAGATATCAAAATGAACATCCAGTTTCCGGGCTACTTGCAAAAATTCTTCGTTATGTTCGTCTGTGAATTCCTGGGGGGTTTTACCTGCCTTTTCAGCAGCTTGCAGTATTTTTAAAGCATTTTCGTCAGCTCCACTCAAATACAGCACTTCTTTGCCCGATAAAACTGCATGTCTTTTTAAGACATCAGCGTATATAAATTCCTGCGCATGACCAATATGTGGCTGTGCATTGACATAGGGTATCGCAGATGTGATATATACAGTTTTTTTCATGAATTATTTTTTGTGCTTGCAAACAAAGATATTGTTATTATAACTGACACAAGTAAGACAGTATTGATCATATCAAAGCCAACAAGCCAAGTCATCATGAGAAAGCTACCTGTGCAAATAGCTGCAAGCAGGGCATAGTGCTTTTTGACAAGCAGAAGTGTAGTATGATATATCGTTAAAGTAACTAACACTACTCCTGTTAGGATGATGATCCAGTGGTGTGGCCGAATGACAGCTATGTAGGCACTGGTAACCATACTCAGGATAATTGCACTGAGAAAACGCGATGAGAGCGGGCTTTTTCGAAAAAAACGGTTAAAATGCATAGTGGGCTTGCAACTTGGCTTTTCATTTATTATAATCTTTCACATCATGGCAGTAAAAAAAGACGCAAAAAAAACCAAAACCCCCGCAAAGACTGTTAAAAAAGCAGTTAAAGAGGCTCCAAAAAAAGCCGCTAAAGCTGTTAAAAAAACAGGAGATGCTGCACAAGTTGCTGTAAATCTTGAAAATAAACAGCAAATTATCGAACAATTTGCTCAGAAACAAGGTGATACAGGTTCTCCAGAAGTGCAGGTAGCTTTGCTTTCATTCAAAATTACTCGTCTTACCAGTCATCTTGACATAAACAAAAAAGACAATCATTCGCGTCGAGGATTATTGAAGGTAATTGCGAAGCGTCGTAGAATCTTGAATTATCTTCAAAAATTAGACGAAGCGCGATATAAAGAACTTTTGAAAAAAGTACAACTCAAAAAGTAAATCAGTTATTATCAGAGGACATTATCTGGCAACAATACGATTCTCTCTTTCTGTAACGTATAGTGAAGAGTAAGTAATATATTATTCATTCTTCTTTAGGCGTTACAGAGGTATCTGCAGGAAAGAATCTTCTTATTTCCAGGTCATATTCCTCACATTATTTTATTTATTTTGTATGAAACAACTAGAAAGATCCATCTCAATTGATGGTCAAAACCTTACGCTCCAGTTTGGGAGATTTGCCCTTGCTGCTACCAGTTCAGTCTTTGCACGTTTGGGAGACACCTGTGTTCTTGTTGCCATCACGGCAGGCAAGGTACGCGATGATCTTGATTATTTTCCACTCCAAGTAGAATATGTAGAAAAATTGTATGCAGGTGGTATCATCAAAGGTTCTCAATGGGTCAAACGAGAGGGTCGTCCATCTGATGAGGCTATTCTGAAAGGTCGTTTGATCGATCGGTCCATCCGTCCTCTTTTCCCAAAAGGATATAAACGAGATGTGCAGATAGTCATCACACTTTTATCAGTCGACAACATCAATCCCCCCGAAATTGTAGCTGCTATTGCTACGTCAGCAGCATTACATGTATCTTCTATCCCATGGGATGGTCCTATCAGCACTATGAGAATGGGGTATGTGAAATCTGCAGAAAACGGCGGTACTTTTATCATCAACCCTGATGAAAAAGAGGAAAAATACTGCATATTAGATCTGGTGGCCTCAACCTCCAAAGAAAAGGTGCTCATGATTGAGACAAAAGCAGAGCAGGTTGAAGAGTCTATTGTGGAAGAAGGTTTGCGACGCATGCGCGAAGAAAATAGCAAAATCATCGATTTCATCGAAGGTCTTCGTGCCGAAATCGGCCAGCCAAAAGAAGTTGCAAGCGATTCGCCAGTTGATGAAAAAATCACTTCAGTCGTCAAATCAGATTTTCATGGTGAATTTGAAAAAGTATTGGCTGAAAAAGCTTCAAAAGAGTTTGGTGAAACAGACTCTCTTGGCAAGCTTATCTCTCTTGTGGCTGAAAAGCTTGGTGAGGGATATGATAAAAAAGCTATTGCTAGTGCAATTGATTACCTTGCTAAAAAGCAGATTAAAGAAAATACATTAAAAACAAGAGTTCGTGTAGACGGAAGAAAGCCTGGCGATATTCGGGCTTTGTCTGCTGAAGTGGCAGTTCTTCCTCGTACTCACGGAACAGGACATTTTCAAAGAGGAGATACTCAGGTCGTTTCTATTGCTACCTTGGGTTCCCCAAGTCTTGAGCAGCTTATCGAGGGTCCTGAAGGTCAGGAAGCGAAAAGATATATTCATCATTATTATTTCCCCCCATATTCTGTCGGAGAAACGGGAAGAATAGGTGCTGTGTCACGTCGGGAGATCGGCCATGGAGCACTTGCTGAGAAAGCTCTTGAGCCTGTATTGCCTTCTGAGTCAGAATTTCCTTACACCATTCGTGTTGTGTCAGAAGTGATGACATCAAATGGATCTACATCTATGGCTTCGACCTGCGGATCAACACTTGCGTTGATGGATGCAGGCGTGCCTATCAAGGCGCCAGTAGCGGGTATTGCCATGGGTATCATGACAAACAGTGATGATGATTATGTTGTCCTGACAGACATCATGGGTATCGAGGATTTCTGCGGTGAAATGGATTTCAAAGTGACGGGTACAAAAGATGGTATTACAGCAATCCAGCTTGATGTGAAAAATAAAGGATTGACAGACAGGATGATCACCGAGATTCTTGCAGATGCTAAAAAAGCACGTCTAGCTATTCTTGAAGTCATGCTCAATGCATTGCCGGAATCACGTTCTCATGTGTCCAAATTCGCTCCAAAAGTGGCTCAGGTCGCTATTCCAAAAGATAAAATTGGAGAGGTTATCGGTCCAGGAGGAAAGATGATCCGTTCGTTGAGCGCTCGATATGAGTGTGAAATTGATATCAGTGAAGAAGGTGAAGTGACTGTCACCGGTCTAGATAAAGCCAAAGTGGATGAAGCTGCCAAAGCTATCGGAAACATGACTCGTACCATTCAGGCTGGTGAAACATTCAGCGGAGAAGTGAAGCGTATGTTGCCGTTTGGAGCATTTGTCGAGATTCTTCCAGGTAAAGAAGGTCTCATCCATGTTTCAAAGATGGGCGGCGGTTTTGTCCGAAGACCAGAAGATCGTGTGCAGATTGGCCAGAAGGTGCATGTCAAGGTATATGAAATTGATCCCCAAGGCAGGATCAACTTACAGCTACTCACTGTTCCGGAAAATGAAGTATTTAAAAGCGAACACACAGAAGAGCAGAGATAAAGAACATATAACTAGTACATTTGTCATCTCAGTCGGATATAAAAACTAGGGAGTGTACTAGTTGTTAGTAATTTGTATTTTTTATGGAAGTAGTCAAATGCCATCTGAATCCTGATAGAGTATGTACAGTAGAATGTCCTTCATATGTATTCTCCGAGGAGAATCAAATAGTGTCAGATAGTGCGCTATGGAAACTAAAAAGCCAATGTGTCAGAGATCCGTCAGATCGATTTGCTCAGGTGGCTACTACATGCATAGTACAAATTGAAGCTTTATTTAATCCTGAACGATTTCCGACCCCACGCATATAGTCGTCAAATCTTCATTCCATTTACACTCAGGGAAGAGCCTGGTATGATGAATAGTGCAACATGTTGTTGTTTAAATTTATGATATGGGACGAAGAAAAAAATCGCGATTTCCATTTCTTCAAATAAGCGGAAGAACATTTTTTACTATTATTGGTTTGTTTTTTGTGTTGCTAGGACTGGTGATGTTAGGTTCATTTGCTCAGATTTTTTTAGGAGATTCCGAGCACGCCAAGGTATTATCTGAGGTCAATCGTCAGCTGCTCAATCTTTTTGGGGGTATGGGTATTTTTGCGCCGTTTATCGTGCTTCTTTTTTCCGGTCATTTTTTTAACACAAAAAAAATGACATTTGTGAAGGTAAATGTCACGGTTGGTTCCTTTGTGATTTTTGTCACACTGCTTGGTCTATTCCGTTCGGGAGTATGGGGAGGAAGTATTTTTGACAATCTTTCCCTTGATTTTTCACCTTTGGGAGCGATTTCAATACTCATTGTTGGTTTTTTTGTTGGACTTGTTTTGTTTTTAGATACTTCTTTGGATGTTATTGTGTCTCTCCTTGCAAAGGTATTTGGTCCGTTTGTAAGTCTTTTTCAAAAAATACGTGCTCCATCACTTTCGTTACCTAAAATGGGTCTCCCTCAAAAACAAAGTTCTGCCATTGAAAAAGAGTTTATTAAAGATACCGTGGTTATTAACAAGCCACAACCGGCCGCTCCAGTCACGCCTGTCCAGGCATCTAAATCTCCCACTCCTGTGATTTCATCTGATAAGCCAAAGTCAACGAGTGATTTTGCGATAAAGCCCGTGGGTGATTCATCAACGTGGGTATATCCTCCAGTTACTTTGTTACATGAGGTCAAACAAAAAGATGCAGATAGAGGAGATGTGAAAGCAAACGCTCACACCATAGAAAAAACATTGGATAGCTTTGGCATACGGGCACGGGTCGCAGAGGTGAATTTTGGTCCAACTGTTACGCAATATGCAATCGAAATCACCATGGGTACTAAACTTTCAAAAATCACCGCACTCACCAATGATCTTGCCCTTGCTTTGGCAGCTCCTACAGGTCAGGTGCGTATCGAAGCGCCGATCCCTGGCCGTTCACTCGTAGGTATTGAAATTCCAAACAAAAAGCCACAGATTGTCACGTTAAAGCAGCTTATGGAATCATCACGGTTAGCCGAGAAAGATAATCCTCTTTTTGTGCCTTTAGGGCTTGATGTGGGAGGGTTGCCGCAAACTGCAAGTATCGCAGATATGCCTCACGTGCTTGTTGCTGGTACAACTGGATCGGGTAAATCTGTCATGCTAAACGCATGGATCACTACCCTTATGATGCGTACCAGACCGGACGAACTCAGAATGATCCTTGTAGATCCGAAACAAGTCGAAATGACTCAGTACAATCACGCGCCACATTTGCTAACTGAAGTTATCACTGATCCGTCAAAAGTGGTGTCAGCGCTCAAATGGTCAGTCGCGGAGATGGAGGCCAGATACAAAGAGCTTGCGCAGGCTGGAGTACGCAATTTGGACGGTTATAATAAGTTGGAAAACGTAGCTCGAAAGCCTTATATTATTTTCATTATTGATGAACTTGCAGATCTCATGATGTATGCAGCCAATGAAGTAGAGGATCTTATCACCCGCATAGCTCAGAAGGCCCGGGCAGTAGGTATTCATCTGGTTCTTACCACTCAGAGACCATCCGTCGATGTCATCACCGGACTGATGAAGGCAAATATCCCGAGTCGTATATCTTTTAACGTCTCATCTATGATTGATTCGCGCGTGATTATCGATTCTCCTGGAGCAGAAAAATTGTTGGGTCGAGGAGATATGTTTTATTTGCCACCAGACCAGGCAAAGCCAAGACGTATACAGGGGCCGTTTATCACGGAACAGGAAGTAAAGGATGTGATGAATTTTTTGAAGTCGCAGGTGCCGGTAGTGCAGTATACTGATGAGATAGTTTCTCAGCCTGCAGTGAAGATAAATGCTGCTGGGGTAGTGGTGACCGATGGGGAAGAGAAAGATGTGTTTTTTGATCAGGCGGTACAGCTGATTATGGGCGCAGAAAAAGCTTCATCATCTCTATTACAGCGAAAATTGAAAGTAGGGTATGCCCGTGCTGCCCGCATACTTGATGAGCTTGAAGCAGCGGGATATGTAGGACCAGCAGATGGTTCTAAACCACGCGAAATTCTGAGGCGCGGAACTGAGCAATGAAGTTGAAATCTATTTATGAGTTGTTTATATATTTGTCCGATTTAGAAAACAAACTTCTACCTCAAGGTGTTCAGTCAAAAGCTCCTTTGTTAGTTGATCCGACAATTGGAGTAACTGTCTGGGAGATGTTAGATTTTCCAGATAGAGCAGCTGTTTCAACCCTTATTGACACAGCTTTGATGTCAGGCAATTATGCCAATTTATCAGTGGATGATTTAGCTCAACTATTGGCAAAGTCAGATTTAACTCCTGAAGAACGAGCTGCAGCGCTTCGGGCATATTCAGATTTAGCTGAGAATCAGGATCGTGCCTTAGGGTTTTAACTAACATTCATATGATTTTCAAATTCGTTATTGTGATAAGCTTTTTTGCGTTTGTGATTTCATTAGCCATCCTGGTTTATGTCTGGTATAGGCTGAGGGAAGGAGTAGTTTTGCATACAAATAGCAATGATAAACTTATTTCCCAGTATCAGATTGAAGGAGAGCGAATGCAGGTGAATACAAGTGACGGCGTGATTATATCTGCGCTTTATCATAAGGCGCAGAAACCAAAAGCTGTAGTCATTCTTCTTCACGGATACACAACCAAAAATGGAAGTGGTGCACTCATGCTCCCACACACGCAGTATCTTCTTAAAGAGGGTTATTCGATCGTGATTCCTGATTTTCGATCAACTGGAAAGAGTGGCGGCAATAAAATATTTCTGGGCACTCGGGAGCACAAAGATGCAAAAGCTGTATACGATATGATGAGATCACTTCCAGAAAATCAAGGGGTGTTTATTGGCTTTTTTGGTATTTCTATGGGAGGTAGCGTAGCTCTCTCCACTGCGGGTAAGGAGAAGATCGGAGATTTTGTCATTGCAGCAGTTCCTTATAAAAGCCTAGCAAGTCAACTAAAATTCCAATTGCGAAAAGAAGGATTTCCAGTACAACTTATGTTTCCCTTTCTTCACCTTGCAGCTATGTTTGAATTTGGACTTGATTATGATGCTTCTTCGCCAGAACGTGTCATAAAAAACATCAGGCAACCTGTTTTTATTATGGTAGCAAATAAAGATGGAGATGTGGATTATCGAGATGGATTGTCGCTCTTTGAAGAACTTACGGCCAAAAAGTACTTATGGAAAGCAGATACTCAGCATGATATTTTTGATGAGCAGCCGGTGATATTCAAGCAAAAGGTTCTACATTTTTTAGCTGAAGTAGTTCAAAATAAAATGTAAAAGTTGTTTACTATCATTTTTTACTATTTGTTTCGTGTTCGGATAGGTCTTCAGAGAAATAGACTCTTCCTTTTTCGTCATGATAATAGTACCAGTTCTTTGTATTCGGGTTTGCGTCGGCTACCGCTTTGAGGGATTGTAGTCCAGGATTACAAATCGGTCCTGGTGGCAATCCTCGATTCAGATACGTATTGTAGGGCGATTTTACATTTTGATAATCATCCTGTGTGAGTCTTTTGGTCCACCAGAGCTTTTCAGCCGGTCGATAGCCGAGTGCATATTGGATAGTAGCGTCGATCTGCAGAGGCCAGTCTTCTTTCCATCGTTTATAGATAATATTTGCTATCTCTTGTCTGTCATCTGTACCTGCGGCTTCTCGCTCGACCAGTGAAGCGAGAACAATAGCTTCTCGGCGGGTCATACCTTTTGCAGTGATTTCAGCGGACACCTCCTGGTATTTTTTGTCCATAGTTGAAGTGAGAATATTTACCACCTGTTCAACACTTGCACCTCGTGGCATGAGGTATGTATCGGGAAACAAACTCCCTTCAAGAACGGATTGATTAAATTCAGTTTCAGAAATACCCACTTGTTTTGCGAGAATTTCTGCTATTTCTTCTTTGCGAAGTCCTTCGGGTATAGTGACCCATATATCTAATGTACCGTGAGTCAAAGCATCTGCTATTTCATACGCATTCATCGACGATGAAAGCCGGAAATCACCGGCCTGAATTTTGCGCTCTATTCCTTTTTGTTTGACAATGGCATAAAATACCATTCTGTTTCGGATGAGGTTTTGTTGAGAAAGATTTTTGATGATATCGTCTAGCGAAGAGCCAGGCGAGATGACAAATATTTTTTTCGAATTGTCGGAACGATTGACCGGAAGTGATCCTTCTCGAAATACAAGGTAACTACCAATCCCGATAATAGCAAGAACGAGAATAAAAATGGTGAGTTTGTTCATAAAATAGGTGTGAGGTGTTAGGTGTAAGGTTTTTTTAGTTAATAAGTAATAGGTGTGCAATCTGAAAAGAAATGTAATATGCGATAAATCCCATTGCAACAAAACAAAGTAGTGGAGTCATTTATGACTCTTAAAATCGTCTTGGAATTTGTAATGTATCATTTGTATTTTTTTATTCTATCTCCATCACGGGAAAGTTGGTCAGAGTTTCTTGTGCTTCACCCAATAGTTTTGAGTGTCCGCTGTACCACTGCATGATGGTTTCACCCGCATGTACTTCCTGACCTTTGCGCTTTATGAGGAAAATGCCTGCATGCTTGTCGGCAGGTGCACCGAGAATTTTACAAAGTGCACTCATATTATAATTGTTTATTTTCTTGATCACACCTGATTTTTCAGCACGTACTTCAATCGTTTTAGCTCTGATTTTCATTTTTGAAGCAGTGATATCAGGATTTCCATTTTGTGCTTTTATGATAGATCTAAATACTTCACAAGCCTTACCATTTTTGAGTAAAAGCTCTGCTTCCTGATGGCCATTTTTAGCTATGCCTTTGGTCTTAAAACACATATCAAGCAGCATTCCAGCAAGTCTGATCGAGCGATTTTCAAGTTCCACTGGTCTATCTGCCGTTTGCTCAAGCACCTTCATAACATCGATAGCCTCCAAGTACGGTCCTACACCATCTCCAGCAGGTTGTGCAGTATGGTTGATATCAGTTATTACTTCTATTCCAAATCGCTTACCGATTTCTCTAAATTTTTTTGCAACAAGTTGCGCATCTTTTTCATACCGTACTTTCATAGTACGACCTATAGGAATGTCTATCACAAGATGATTTGCAGAGACGGCAATTTTTTTTGCCATGATAGACATGATCACTTTATCAAATGATTCAAATGATAGCGGTTCTTCCACACGAATAAGGATGTCATCTGCGGGTGCGATACCCAGATGCCCACCCCACACAATACATCCACCTACAGTATTTACAATATCAGTGATTTGTTCAGGGGAGAAATTGACATTGGCGATAGTCTCCATGACATCAGCGGTACCCGCAGGTGATGTAATAGCGCGTGACGAAGTTTTTGGCATTTTAAATCCAGCGGCAACTACTATGGGAACGATGATCATGCTGGCTCGTGTTCCTGGCAGTCCTCCGATAGAGTGTTTGTCTGCGACAATACCATTGAAATGCAGTTGCGAACCAGTTTCAACCATTGCCTTTGTGAGATGATACAGTTCATCAGGCGTAAATCCATCTTTGAAGCCTGAGGCTACAAAGTACGCTGTCAAAATATCACTCATCCGCCCATGGGAAATCTCATCCATCAGATTAAATATTTCTTTATAGGTGAGCGTTTTTCCCCTTAATTTACGTTTTATTGTTTCGAGGGCCTGAAGATGTTTTATATGATTTGATGTGTCCATTAGTTTACACCTGAATATAATTCAATAAGCTTTTTTTGATATTCTCGAGCTTTTACGAGCATCAGGGTTATCATGTACATTTCACGCACACTCAAAACCCAGTTAAGAAAACTATACATGATAAAAAAGCAGATTGCACCAAGTGCTAGAAGTAAAAATACATTTAGGGTGCGAGTTGTATCAAAAATCAAACCATCAAGTAGACGCATCAAAAAGTATGTTGTTACTGATGATATAAAGGATGAAATAACAATTTTAGAACTTTCACGAATTAAAAGTTCTAAAGAAAATCCTTTCACTGCTTTGTAGAGAAGAAAAATGAGTAAAATCACATGTAGATTCATAGCGATTGAAAAGGCTAAAGCCAGCGACCATACGGGAAGTCTCCATAACAAGGTGAAGCTCACACTTAAAATTGCATTGAGTCCTATCGCGACAATACTGATATAAAAAGGAGTGCGGGTGTCAAAAATTGCATAAAAGCATCGAGTAAGAAAGTAGTAAAGCGAATGCATAGGAAGCGAAAGGGCAAAATAAGAAAGTGTCACTGCTGTCCACACAGTAGCATCCCAATCAAACCGTTTCCCCCCAAAAAACATACGGACAATGGGTGTTCTGGCAATGATGAGGAATGCAGCCATAGGGATGGTAAAAAAGAGGATATTGAGGATTGAGTCGATGATGATTTTTTTAAATTCATCATATTTTTTTTCTTGGTAAAGATCGGTAAGATAGGGGAGAGATGCCTGGCCAAACGCCATACCGATGATCGAAATAGGGAGTAGCTGCAGATGTTGAGCAAAGTAAAATACCGTGTATGCGCCAGAACCCAACAATGTAGTCAGTGTGAGATCAATGGTTGCATCTATTTGAGCAACTATAATTGTCAGAATACGAGGTATAGCAGTACGTAAAAAACGAATAGCTTCTCTGGTTTGATGGATAACGACTTGATATTTGAATTCAACATGTAAAAGTACAGGCAGTTGAATAACGAAAAACAACACTGATCCTATAACGACACCTAAAACCGGAGCCATAAGTCCCAAAGAAGAAACGAATACAATTGTACCTACAATGATGCCGATGTTATAAAAGATTGGGGCAAGTGCAGGAATCAAAAATGCCCGTTTTGCCTGACTCATCCCTGTCAAAAAATTGCCAGCTACCAGGAAGGGGAGTTGTCCCACTAAAAGTAACCGTGAAAATAAAACAATTTGCTCGCTTGTTTCAAAAGAATATCCAGGGGTTATGATTGTTGATAGAAAAGGAAGGACAACATAGAGAATCAGTATACATATACTCAATAAAATCATTACCAGGTTGATAATGGTAGAAATTATTTCGGACTGCTTCCCCTTTTTTTGATACTCAATAAAAAAAGGGATAAATGTGGTGCTCAGTGCTCCATTTATCAATATTTCAAACACCACATCAGGTATACGAAAAGCGGCTAGAAATATATCAAGCTCTCCTGCAGAAAAATAATTAGCAAGTACACGGTATCTCGCAAAACCCGCTGTTCTTGACAAAAACATCATTCCGGCGAGAATGATTGTGGACGAAAAAATACTAGTTTGTTGAGCAAAAATAAATTCCTTTGTCTTTTTAAAGAGTCTAATCATAACTTCTCTATTGTAATCAGTAACCAGTATATCAGCTACTAAGTAGACAGTTCATCAAGTTTATAACTTCATTCAACGATTTATCTATCTAAATTACGCAAGATTTAACCATTAGTTGCCTCCCTCCCATGAGCATAAGAAACTGAAAGGTAAAAATCTCTAGCAAGAAAGTCTCATCAAGTATTGTTATCAGTCATTTGTTCTGATTTGACTGTTGAAATCTGCTTGACTTTGGTATAAAAATGGCTGATAATGGATGAATATGGTGTTTTCTGGTGAATATGAAGTTGCGGTCACTTCGGGAGGACGCATAGCTCTTCCTAAAAAAATCCGTGACATACTCGCCGGAACTGAATTTGTAATCACGAAAGGATTTGATACCTGTCTGGCAGGCTACAACAAAACAGACTGGGAAGTACGTTCACAAAATCTTATGGGAGTTTCGCTTCTTGACAAAGAACAGATTGGTAAAAGACGTGCTCTTTTTTCGTCAGCTATGTATCTCACAATCGATGAACAAGGTCGCGTGGTGATACCCAAAGGTTTAAAAGAGTTTGTCAAGCTTGACGGTACCGCGATCATTGCAGGAGTAGGAGATCATTTTGAAATATGGAAAAAAGAAGCGTGGAATGCATATATCAATAGTGTTATTAACGAGTAATATGCATACCTCTGTTTTTGCAAAAGAAGCAATAGATGCTCTTCAGGTCATAGCAGGAGGCAATTATATTGACGGTACGTATGGTGAAGGAGGACATGCAGACGAAATAGCCAAAAGAGGTGGAAAAGTACTTGGTATCGATCTTGATCCAGAGCAAGTACAAAAGCATGTATTGCAGGGTAAGCATGTTGTACAGGGATCGTTTGCCAACATCCGCACGTTAGCAATTGAAAATGGTTTAGAAAAAGTTGATGGTATTTTGCTTGATTTGGGTTTGTCAATGGAGCAAATGATCAAAAGCAAAAGAGGTTTTTCATATCAACAAGACGATGACGAATTGGATATGCGCATAAATCCTGGGAAAGGTATTTCGGCAGCTGAATGGCTAAATAGGGCATCAATTGAGGAGTTAACCGACATCTTTATGACGTATGCAGAAGATGAAGACGCGAAAAAGATCGCTATTGCTATCGCAAAACAGCGAAAAAAAGAGAGGCTGAGCTTGGTTGCACATATGAAAAATGTCATCCCGCCAACAAAATATGCTCGCTATTTTCAAGCGCTTCGCATTGTAGTGAATAACGAAATGGAAGCTCTCGAAAGTGGCATGCATGAAGGAGTTGGACTTTTAGAGCCCGGCAAAAGAATGGTTATTATCACATTTCATTCACTCGAAGACAGAAGGGTGAAATTGTTTTCAAAACGTGAAGGTTCGCAAGTCAAGCTAATTGGAGGGCAGTCAATTCAGAGAAAGTTGATGAATTTCGAACGATCAGCTCATCTGAGAATTTTAGAAAAAATATGAAACCATCATTTCAAACACTATTTATTTCATTTTTGAGTATTCTTGTGGTGTTAAATATCTGGGTTTTTTACCAGGGTATTGGATTAAATGATAAAATCAGTACCTATGAAAGCGCACTTGAGAAAATGGAAAAATCAAATATTGAGCTTGAAGCAAAATTGCAGGGAATTGAAGGGATAGACAAAACAGCTTCTGCAGCAGCGCGTCTAGGATTTGGTACATATGGTGCTCCTTTGCACATAGAAAACCCACAATACGCATATCAACCATGAATAGATTGCGAGTTCTGTTTCTTTTTTTTATAGCTTTTTTTTGTCTCCTTATTGTTAGGCTTTTTTTTATTCAGGTTTTAAATCAGCGCTCTTATGACGCCGACTATACCCGCACATCTCATATCGAACCTTCTCGAGGGAAGATTTTAGATAGAAACCGAGAGGTGTTGGCAATAAATAGAGCTAGCTATCAGCTTTTTGCAGAGCCGAAGTATATTGATGACGTATCATATTACGCACACAAGCTCGATGAGATACTTCGTTTAGGAGAAAGCACGATTTCGGCTAGACTTGACAAGACAAAAGTATGGGTTTCGATTAAGGATAATTTGACAAAAGAAACAAAAGAACAGATCGAAACATTGCATTTAAAAGGACTTGGGTTTGATGAAAAATATACAAGATATTATCCCGAATCATCTTTGGCGGCGCACCTTATCGGATTTGTGGGAAAAGATGATGAAGGTGATGATACTGGATATTTCGGCGTTGAAGGGTATTATGATCAGGAGCTGGCGGGGTTGCCCGGTCTTTTAAAATCAGAGAGAGACCTCCTGAATCGTCCTATTTTTTTCGGCTTGCAACAACGGGTTGAAGCTGAGGATGGGCGAAATCTGCTTTTGACAATTGATAATAACGTACAGCTTATTGCAAAAAAACATTTGCGGGATGGAGTAGATCGTTTTAAGGCGCGCTCTGGTTGCGTCATCGCTGTTGAGCCGTTTACCATGGAAATACTTGCGTTGTCTTGCTTGCCAGATTATGATCCTGCCACATATGGTAGTTTTACAGAAGAGATTTTTAAACCATGGATCATATCCAGCGAGTATGAGCCTGGTTCTACTTTTAAACCTCTTGTGATGGCTGCAGCGATTGAGAATAAAAAAGTGAAGCCTGATGGAATTTTCAATGAAGAGGGCTCTGTTACTGTAGGAGAATATCGAATACGCAATTGGAATGATAAATATGAAGGACCCATAACCTTCACTCGTGTATTGGAAAAATCTTCCAATGTAGGTATGGTTCGGACTGGTGAATTGCTTGGTAAAAAAGCACTGGCGCGGGCAATTAAAGATTACGGGTTTGGCAAAAAAACTGATATTGATTTACAGGGCGAAGCTTCGGGACAGGTCAAAAGTCTTGACACATGGTATCCTATCGATGCTGCGACGATGACATTTGGTCAAGGCATCTCTGTCACTGGTCTTCAACTGGTGCGGGCTTTTGCTTCACTTATTAATGGTGGTTATTTGATGCGTCCATATGTGGTGAGAGGTGTCGAAGATATGGATGGGCATACCAAATTAAGAGAGCCTATGGTGGAGCGGCAGGTGATTTCAAAACGCACTTCAGATATCATGAAGAAAATGTTGGTTTCGACTGTCTCTCATGCAGAAGCAAAATGGGATATTCCAAAAGGATACACATTTGGCGGTAAAACAGGCACGGCTCAGATCGCGCTGGAAGGATCGTATGATTCTTCAAAAACCGTAGCATCGTTTATAGGATTTGCTCCTGCTCAAAAACCTGCTTTTTTGATGCTGGTAGTCATCAATCAGCCCGAAGCTTCAAGCTGGGGATCGGAAACAGCGGCGCCAATATTTTTTGATATTGCTCGTGACATTCTCGTGTACTACAACATTCCTCCTAATTAATAGTTATTCCCAGACGTATACATTGCGTTCTACAGTTCGTGCTCCGCTCAGTTCGATCCAATTCTCTGGTGATGCTTTATACGAATTAACCTGTTCGCCCGTGATGAGGTATTTTCCAAAAATACCTGGGTACATTTCAAAATATCCATTTCCGTCGGTTTTAGTCTCAAAGGCAGTATAGAGTTTGCCTTCCGTATCTACAATTGCATAAACTTTTTTATCTGCAAATGTAGTTTCTCCCTGGTCATACTGTGTATTTTTATTTGAGTCTAGGAAGTATTTGCCAGTGATTTTTATTGCGCTTGCTTTTAGGTATATTGTGTAACCTATATCGTCAGAAGCAGAATCGATGGTAAAACTCACATCTCCTTTTTTTGCATCTCCTTCTGCAACAGCTTTGTATGAGCCGTAGGGTATTTGAAATTCAGCATTTCCTCCAGTGCCTACAGGCCCATTTCGAGTATATTCGTTTGGTATTTTTTCTCCAATGAATGTACCATCCGACTTGTAGAGTTTGACAGGCATATGGAGTATGCGGTCAGTTGTCCTGCCTTTTGAAAAATCGTAAACTCCGATCATAACAGTGAATAGTGAAGGCGTTGCGGGGGTGGGTGTAAAAGTGGGAGGGAGTGAAGTAGGGGAAGCGATTTGTGTCGGTGTAATAGGTGTGGGCTTAGAAGTTACTTTTGTTACTACTTTTGTAATCTGCTGATTTTCGCTTTTGTGCTGCAAATTTGATCCGTAGAATGCGTAGGAAGTTGTTGCGATGCTCAATATCACGATTGTGCCCAAAATATAAATGTGATTTTTTGTGAAAAGTGTGATCTGGTTGAGTTTGTTCATGATATATAAAAATAATGTATATATTATATCATAGTTTGATATATTTATTACATGTTATAACGCCTGCAGAATGTTGTGGTATGTTCTCATGTTTTTGCGAAAAAAGAAAAATAGCTAACTTATTGAATTTCGATTCCGATTGTGCTTAGACAAAAAAAAGACTTTTTTTATGAACCTGGACTTTTTGTATATATTTTTAATATACATTGAAAATTATGACAATTCGAGAGTGTGGAAAATGTTTTTACCGTGAAATTTGTGGTAAATAGGAGTGGTTTTGAGGCGTAAAATATTCAGGTATTTCTGCAAGTTTGTGTATGTTATTTGTATCTTGGAGGGTACGCAGCCCCGCAATACTTCCATCAGGTTTTATGACAAAAAAGAGTTTTCCCTGAGGTTCTTCTCCGAGCAATACAAGATTATCATTTTCTCCTCGTGCAGCATATACAAGATGTTGCAAACCTTCCTGGTCTGTGAATGTATATATTGCAGTTGGTTCGGTTCCGAGTGATTGAGGTACCAGTTCAGGTAGATTGATGGGTGTATATACCTGTGTGTTCGCTCTTCTTAGAGCGGCAACATCAGGATCGTTTGAATCTACTAGTTGTTTTTTGATCGAGTTTTCTCCATTTGGACCCCAAGTGAGCATTGCTATAGGAGCTGCATTGACGGTGATTGTCATCGCATCTCCCGGTTCAAAAGGATTTTGATTTGTGGCGCAATCATCCAATTCAACGGATAATGTGTCTCTATTTAAAAATGGAATTTTTCCTGGCGTTGTTTTCTTGATATTTTGTGTTGGTGGGTTTGCATCATCCCCATATCCACAACCTTCTATCTGTACCTGGTAGGCCATTTCGGTGACAGTAACAGGTTGAGTCGGAGCTATCGCAGCTTGTGTTATGTAGGCTTCATATACAAATTGTATTGATTGAGCTACTGGAATTGCATAGCTTCGATATCCTGTCGAAAGATAACGAGTATCTAATGATGGTTGGATACGTTGAGTATGAACTGTTGCTGGCGGATATTCTCGTGAGGGGAGTTGTGCACATTGTGCTGCAGCCTGGCGATACCACTCCAGAAGAGGCATGAAGCCGAGATTGCTTCCACCACTTATGTGTTTGACAGGATTTATAAATTGATTATTGCCAGCCAATACCCATTCGCCGAGAGCATTTTGTATTACTATTGGGCCACCACTATCTCCGCCACCCAATTTAGGCTTGTCGTCATCCAAATGAAATGTATCAGTTCCAAATAATTGCACGGCGGGATCGATATCTGGTGAGTCTGCAGGCATGGTGACAGGAATGCGAGGGATAAGAGCCATCTGTGCTGCTTTCGGCATAAATTCTGGAAATGGCATATTGGATTCGGAAGTGTTACCAAACCCGGCTACGGTGAGAGTAAGAGGTTCAGATGATGGAGGTATATCCCCTGCTTCAGGGAGTCGAATCGTTTCAGACTGTTCACCAATAGGTTGATTTAGACATACAATAGCCACGTCATTTCCTTCATGGTAGTATGATCCTTTCAAGCCATCCTCTTTATAGTTTTTATCGAGAATGATAGCTTTCACACCACTTTCTCTATAGTTTCCTTCATCTGGCTGAGTTTTGATTAGTCCAGGAGCAGTATTGTTGACAAAAGTCAGGAGTTTCTGATTTGCTCCTGCCTCCTGTTCGTATAAACAGTGAGCGGCTGTTGCAACAATATCCGGTTCTATTAGCGTTCCACTGCAACCGAATTCGTTTTCACCTTTTGCGTTTTGTATCAATTGAGCGACTAGATAAGGTATTTTTTCTTCAGTCGCATCTCTTCCGCCAAAGATGGACGGCACGTCTTGTCCAGCTGGATTGGCAGCAGCGTTTGGGGTTTTTATAGTTTCTCCGCCTACAATAAGACCAGCGGCAAGAAGCCATGGCGCAATTTTTCTTCTTAATCTATCTTTCATACTAATGCATTTATAAATTATTCTTATTATATCAAAATATATCAATTATTGCTCGCAGAAAATATCTTATCGGCTATAATAAATCATGGAGTTTGATTTGCAGGCAATCAAAAACATATATCATTTTTTACTCGCTGTCATTGCTGCTGTCTGGTATGGTTTTCCCGGCAAAAAACTAAAAGTGATTGGTGTCACAGGTACAGATGGTAAAACGACGACAACCTCGCTTATTTATCATATTTTGAAGTCCTCGGGTAAAAAAGTATCGATGATATCTACTGTCTCTGCTGTCATTGCTGGGCGGGAATACAATACTGGTTTTCATGTCACAACACCTTCACCATTTGACGTGCAAAAATATCTTGCTCTGTCTGTGGCTGCAGGCGATGAGTATTTTATCCTTGAAACTACTTCTCATGCGTTGGATCAGCACCGCGTATGGGGAATACCATTTGAGATTGGTTTAATAACTAATATCACCCATGAACATTTACAATATCACAAAACATACAAGCGGTATGTAGAGGCAAAAAGTCGACTTCTCACAAAGGCAAAAACAAGAGTGATAAATCGAGATGACAGGTCATATGACGAGCTTAGGAGGATATTTGGTGATAAAAAGGTGCTGACATACGGATTGAGCGTAGAAGCCGAATTCCACCAGGATATTGAGCAGATGGCTCAACTTACTCTTGCTTCATTTAATCGATTCAATTTTCTCGCTGCATATGTGGTATGTTCAACATTAGGCTTGTCTGACTTAGACATACTGAGAGCCATAAAATCATTTAAATCGCCGGTCGGGCGTATGGAAGTTGTTTATGATAAGGAGTTTACCTTTATTGTCGATTTTGCTCATACGCCAAACGCAATTAAAGAGGCTCTTGCAAGTGTCAAAAAAAATTATCCAAACAGAAGAATCATCCATATTTTTGGAGCAGCAGCATTTCGAGATGATACAAAGCGCCCCTTGATGGGTAGTGAAAGTGGAAAGGTGGCGGATGTGGTGATTCTGACCGAAGAAGATTATCGCACTGAAGATCCAGAGCACATCTTTGAGCAAATCGCTGATGGATTAAAAAAACACCAGCTTCAATTTGTTGATTTTTCTCAGTTTAAAGGTATGGCAAAAACATATACAACCTGTGTTGACAGGCAACAAGCCATAATCAAAGCCGTTTCAGTTGCAAAAAAAGGAGACATTATCATCTCCACAGGCAAAGGACATGAACAAAGTCTGTGTCGAGGAAAAAAAGAATATCCCTGGGATGAAAAGCAAGCGGTGCAAAAAGCGCTCAAAAGCGTATAAACTAGCATACCTTCTTCCATTTATATGAAAGAACAATTAATAAATAAGAAGTACATATTCATTTGTAATTAATAATAGGAGTTACGCATGGTCATTCTGCTTGCCCACCGATGAGGTAGGAATGTAGTGTAGCGAAGCCTGCCTGCCAGTAGGCAGGAATCCAGTCGTATTTTTAACCTGGACGCTTCGGTTTTACATCGTTATGACAATCTATTTCGTTAATTAATGCGTAAGTCCTGTTAATAATTAGTAATTATTTATACGATCTATCAAACAGGCGATATTGCATACGGATTTGGTACAAAAGCATGGGGAGACGGTAGAAAAGAAAGCACTATAGCTCAGTTACTCGAGACGAATAATTGGCAACAGAGACGTGTTGTCAGAATGAGACAAAAACATACCACACATGTGCGCGTCATCAAATCATTTTCTGATATAGATGCACAAGCTGAGGCAGATGCTGTGGTTACACATCTTAATGGGATATTGTTGACCGTGCTTACTGCAGACTGTGTGCCTATAGTTTATGTTGATCCTTTATCTGGGGTGATTGGTATTTCTCATCAGGGATGGAAAGGTACACTTGGATTTTTACCAAGTCATGTTGTCAAATCAATGATTGACCTAGGAGCAAAAAAAGAGCGTATTTATTGTGTCATAGGTCCTTGTGTCGGCTCGTGTTGTTATTCTATTTTTGGAGATCGAAAACAATTGTTTGAGAAGGAGTTTGGAACGAATATTTTTAATACAAACATAACGGGTGATGGCGTGGGTTTGGATTTGGCACTAGCAAATAGGCACACTCTTGAGCGAGTGGGTATAAGTAAAGATCATATCGGTCATGTACCCTTTTGTACAGCCGAACATAACAGCAGCTACTTTTCACTCACCCGCGATAAAACCATAAAGGGCAATATGCTTAATTTTATTGGCTATGGGTTATAATATGATATGCTTTCTGCCCGACATATATTCTTCGTAGGGATAAAAGGAGTTGCCATGGCAAATCTAGCCATCATTGCCCGAGAATTACAAAAAACAGTTAGTGGTTCAGATACTGTTGAGCACTTTATTACAGATAATTTATTAGGTGATATATCAGTTTTAACCTCATTTAAGTCCGAAGATTTGCCTAAGGATGTAGATCTCGTGGTATATTCAGCCGCTCATGGAGGGCTTACAAATCCACAGGTGATAGAAGCAAAGAGTAGAGGCATTCAGGTGCTTCATCAGGTTGAATTTATAAACACCGTGATCTCAAGTTATCAATATTGTATAGGTGTTGCAGGCTGCCATGGTAAAACTACTACCACTTCATTGCTTGCATATGCGTTGATTCGACTTGGAAAACAGCCAGGGTATCTGGCAGGTGTTTCTGCATTTACAGGTTTTCAGGCTGGGTCAGCGGGTAAAAAAAACATATTTGTTTTAGAAGCTGATGAATATGGTATGTCTCCACCCGAAGATCTTCGTCCAAAATTTCTTCAACTTGAGCTTGATGCGGCCATCATCACCAATATAGATTTTGATCACCCTGATGTTTTTAAAAATATACAAGAGACTGAGGATATATTTTATCGGTTTGCGCAATGCATCATGCATAACAATGATCAAAATAAACCATCTTTATTTTTATGTATTGATGATGAAAAAGTTGCGAGGTTGACTCAAAAGTTACCACGTGAAAAATATGTAACCTATGGTTTTAATACTAATGCTGATTTTAACATCAGTGAGTGGCAAGGAACCACAGCGGGTAGTTCATTTAAGCTGGTTTATCAAAATAAATCTTTTGTTTTTGAAACCAATTTGTGGGGTAGAGCAAATATACAAAACGCAACAGCAGTCATCAGTATGCTTGTTTTGATGGGTTTTACCTTTCAGGAAATTCAACAAGCTATTGAGGGGTTTAGTGGTGCAAAAAGACGCTTTGAGATGATTGCCCACATTCAGGGTTCTTACATCATAGACGATTACGCACATCATCCACATGAAATACAGGCTACTATTGAGGCTGCACGCATGAGATTTCCTTCTCAAAAAATTGTTGTTATTTTTCAACCTCACACCTATTCCCGCACATTTGCTCTGAAATCTGAATTTATTCAATCTTTGAGTCTCGCAGATCAGGCATTCATTTTACCGATTTTTGGTTCAGCTCGTGAAGGACATCAGGAAAAACAGTATTCTTCTGAAAAGCTCGTTCAGGAGGCGAATGAAGCAGGATATTCGCATATCAAATTTCTCCCCAGAATTAACAAAGAGGATAACATGTTGCAAATGCACATTCATCAGGGAGATGTGCTTGTGACTATGGGGGCAGGGAATGTATACGAAGGAATACCTACTCTAAAAGATATTATTTATTCACGTTATGCTGAGACAAGAAATACTCAAACAACTTAATTCAAAAAATATTGTTGTACATCAAGATGTTGATCTAGCTGGGTCAACTACTATTCGCATACCATTAATAGCAAGTCTTTTTTGTGAGATATCTGCCCCTGATGAATTGAGCCATGTTTTAAGATGTGCCCATAATCTGCAGATAAAAAGTATGGTTATAGGGGGAGGTTCAAATGTAGCAGCTGTGTCAGCTCGTTTTGAGGGATTAGTGATCAGAAATAAATATCAGGACATAGTTTTGATAGAAGAAGAACGAGATATAGTGGATTTGCAAGTGGGGTCTGGAGTAGTCATTAACCGGTTAGTGCAGTACACCATCGAACGGGGATGGCAAGGACTGGAATACCAGATGGGATTGCCTGGTACTCTGGGTGGCGCTCTTTGTATGAATTCAAAATGGATGAAGCCACCCTCAGCTGTGAGCGACGTGCTTGTCAGTGCACAGCTAATAAATCAGTCAGGGGATCTGCGCACAGTCGATCGCAATTATTTCAAATTTGCATACGATTATAGTATTTTGCAGGATACTCATGAAATCTGCACGTCTGCAGTATTACGTTTCACAAAAACTGAGCCAGAGATATTGAAAAAACGTGCGCAGGAAGTACTAGCATACCGCCAGCAGACACAGCCATCAGGGTGGACGTCTGGTTGTTTTTTTCGAAATATCACAAAGCAGGAGCAGCTGGCAGCTCATCTGGATACAACATCAGCCGGTGCATTGATTGACCGAGCCGGGCTTAAAGGGCAACAGATTGGCGGATGTAAGATATCAGAAAAGCACGCAAACTTTATTATCAATACCGGAGGCGGAACCTCAGCTGATGTGAAGGCTTTGGTACAATTGATTCGTGATACGGTAAAGCAAAAGTTTAGTATAGAGTTAAAGGAAGAAGTGGTATTTGTGTGAGGTGAGCAAATACATGAGCTTTTTCATTAAGAATTAATAATAAGAAAGCAACATGTCGGATTAAAAATAAAATAGCTTTTATTTCGGTGTTTTGCCTACAGTGTCAAGTCTTTGCAAAGGAAAGTGTCAGGAAGTGTGTCATACTCTCACTGCTCAAAATTGTTACATGGAAGTTAATAATTTATAACTATTTACATGGAAGACGCATATATCATCACCGGAGGAAATCCACTTAAAGGGCATGTGCAGATATCTGGTGCAAAAAATATAGCATTAAAAGTGATTATTGCTGCACTCCTTTTTTCGGAAGAAAAAGTTGTTATCAATAATATTCCTCACATCAATGATGTAGAAGAGCTCATTCATCTTATCAATTCACTCGGAGCCAAGGCTCATTTTGCATCAGAAAATACGCTACATATATCTCGTCAGGGATTGAAATCAAGAAAAGTAAATTTACTGCACGCATCAAAAATACGTACGTCATTTATGTTATTCGCTCCATTGTTGAAGCATTTTGGAGAAGCATACATTCCCAATCCCGGAGGATGTCGTCTTGGAGCCCGATCTATTGATCGCATTGTTGATGGGATGAGTGCGTTAGGTATACAGGTGAGTTATGATTCAGATACTGGGTATTATCATGCAGTGATGGAAAAGAAGCCCACTGGGAGGTATCGTTTTGAAAAACCCACGCACACAGGAACAGAATTGCTAATCATGCTTGGAAGTTTGACACAGGATGAAGTCATTATTGAAAATGGAGCGCTTGAGCCGGAAATAGATGATCTGATCGCGTTTTTGAATGAAGGTGGGGCTCGCATTGAACGAATTGACAGTACAATTATTATCAAACAATCAGAAGAATTAACTCAGGAAAAACCGTTTACCATTGCCCCTGATAGAGTAGAAGCCGCGACTTTTGCGACACTTGCAATTGCTAGTAAAGGCGATATCACGATTTCTTCCATTCCCGAGCACTATATCAAAGCATTTATCGATAGGATTCAAAAAGCAGGGGCGGGAGTAGAGAAAGTGGAAGATGGGTGGCGCTTTTTTTATCGGAGTCCTCTGCAAAAAATTGAAATAGAAACATCACCATATCCTGGTTTTCTTACCGATTGGCAACCCCTACTTGCAGTTTTGGCAACTCAAGCTCAGGGCGATTCACTTATACATGAGCGAATTTTTGAAAATAGATTTAGCTATGTGTCTCAACTTCACAAACTGGGAGCGCATATCAGTTTTATCCAGCCAAATGTAGAAGATCCTCAGCATTTTTATCATTTTCCGTATGATTCTGAAAAGACCTATCATCAGGCTATTTGTATCAACGGGCCACAACTTCTGCATGGCGGAGTGGTAGAGGTAGCAGATCTTCGAGCAGGAGCGACGCTTGCTATCGCTGCTTTGATCGCAAAGGGTGAATCGTATGTGCGAGGAGTGAGTCATCTGGAAAGAGGATATGAGAAGTTTGTGGAAAAGATTCAAGTGCTTGGCGGAAACATCAAAAAAATATAATAATAAAGTCAAGCAGTCTTCATGATGAATTTGCGTGAGAGTCTTAGTCTTTTACAATACTTCGAACGGTTTTACAGTTTTTATAAACTGCAAAGGAGGTGTAAAGATATGTCTCGAGTAAAAATAAATGGGGAATGGATAAAAATAGCCCAATTAACATTGGATTTTTCACGTGTAGGTTTTGGAAGAAGTAGTCCAGCAGAATCCCATATTGATTCTTCAAAATTCGTTTCGGAAAACTACCCAGAAGGAGTAAAAAAATTGAGCACAGGACCCGAAGATGGTACAGATGTAGCGCATTTACACGATCTTTTTGTCGATGGTGATGGACATCTATTCGCTGCAATCGGTACCAAGTGTAGTGATGAAGAATTACAAGGTTTAAATGCCGCTATGGCTCCGAATTATCCTGCTTTAAAAAGAGAGCAGAGCAAACGGTGGGTAAAACAATAAGGTCTTTTTCTGGATTATCACACGGACGCAAGGACTATACACCCAAGTAGATTTATTGAGACGTTCCAAGAGAATCTTTTAAAATGGTTCCCGGAGGCACTCGTTGGTTGGTTCCTATACTCACTCCCGGCATGATGCTGCAATTTACTCCGAGAAATACTCCTTTTGCCATGATTGCGCCAAGTTTAGTTTTGTCCGTTTGGATATGGCTTCCATCCGGCAACTTCATTCTTATCGGTTTTGTATCCAGTCTGAGATTGGCAGTTGTTGTGCCCCAGCTTGGATTGACATCACTTTCAAGTACAGAGTCGCCAATAAAATTGTGATGAAGCATACACCGTGGCCCGATATAGCTTCGAGCCACCTCACACCCAAAACCTACAATCGCTCCCTCTTCGATAGTTGATTGGCGTACAAGCGCATGATTGCCTATTTTTGCCCCCCGTCCGATATATGCAGGACCTTTGATGATCGCATACGCGTCTATGTGAGCATTCTCATCTATATACACTGTTCCTTCAATGCGTGCAAGAGGTGAGATGTAGGCTGATCTGGCTTGATGATTGAGTGTACGATATTTGAGAATCGTATCCATGACATCCAGCACATGGTAGGCGTATTTAAGCTTGCTCCAATCTTGCACATAAGTGATGACGCGGGTGTGTTCCGTATTCATATATTCACTGAGCGCAAGCTCATATTGGCAATCAGAGCTTGGTATGGTATGTAAATGCTGGTAGAGCATATCAGGTCGACTGATGAAATGAAACACAAGATTGATAAGATCGCTCGGGCGCTCATGCTGGGCTGGCTTTTCTACTATGTGAGATGCGCGGTCGCCTTGTAGCGCGATGTATCCTGCTGGTACAAGGGTATCCATTTTTTTACCAGTTACGAAAGAATGCTCTTCAAGCGTTTCTCGATACAATTGTTTCATAAATAAAGGGTTGATGACATCTACTGCGTTGAGAATAAGAAATGGCTGATGACCTATTTCATCCTGTATTTCCAGAAGGGCCTGTCCCATACCACCTTCCTGCCTGTGTTGCTGATGTGTTTGAAGAGTGATGTTGAATGGCTGATATGTGCCTAGCCACTCTTCATTTCGTGGATTTGTGACTATAAGTGCCTGTGAGAAGCCATTTTGTTCGACCATTTCGATAGTGTGCTGCAAAAGCGGTTTGCCCATGAAGGGGAAGAGTGTTTTGTCTGTGATGAGAGGAGTGAAGTGGGAGCCTGTCCCACCAGCAAGAATGACCACTAACGGTTTGCGCATACGAATATTATAGCAGTTGCAAACTTAATCAGCTATCCAGCAAAACACGGCCGAGTGCTGCCAATAATACTGCGTTTGTATGACGCATGCTCGTATCGCCTAGATCATTTATTATTTCTACCCGAGTATTAAAGATGGTTTGATCGTCATTAACCTGAGTTGAGGTTTCTAGTTCTGATGAAATTTTATCTGCTATGGTTTTTCTATCTATAATAGCCTGCACTCCCCGGCCTGCAGCAATTGTTTCGGCAGCAAGCACCGTGGATAATTTTATGAAGTCTCTTCTACTCATCGGTTGATCCAAAGCACCTTTAACCCCTTTTTCTACACAAAATCCTAAATCTTCAATGAATTCTGAAAATTTCATGTTTAAAAATAATAGTAAATTTTACAGATTTACATCATTCGCGTGAGAAGGACCAATGAGTAGTTACCACACCAACAATAGCAGCAAGTATCCATGAATTAAGATTTAACTCTGTCGGTTCTATAAGTTTATTACCGTAGTCAAAAATATCTTGTGGTCGCTCTAAATTTGGATTACTAGTATCATTGGCTATCATTTCCTCAGCTAGTGCAGATAAAACTTTTGGTGCTTGTTGACGCCCAACCTCAACTCCAACACGAGAGGCAACCGTGCAACTTATTATTGTTAATAATTCTCTTCGAGACATTAGGGTGCTGAGTTCCATATGGTAGTTAAAAACT
>CAZNUT010000012.1:0-32268 GCA_964576365.1 uncultured Gammaproteobacteria bacterium | reverse complement strand
TGCTGATACATTTATCTGATTTGCAGTACCGGTGACTGAGGTGACACCGGTGTTTCTGAGAGTAATAGTTCCATTTGCATTTGAGACACCTATTCCTGCACCTGATGTGGTGAAGGTTGCTGTTGATCCTGATGAGATGGTTGTTGGTATAGTTCCATCTGTTAAGACAAAGTTTGCAAATCCTCCTGATATTGATGCGTGAGATACAGCTGTTATTCTGCCCTGCGAATCAACAGTGATAACAGGCACTAGTCCCGCTGATCCATAAGTACCTGATACAACGCCTGTATTGGTGAGCGATAAAGTATTTGATGAGATAGTGAGACCAGTACCTGCTCCGGAAAATTCATTAACATAATCACTGCCAATGACTAATCCTCCAGTGAGAGTTGCCGTCTGAGATACTCCTAAGGTACCTGTGATATCAAGAGTACGAGTAGGAACTGTATTACCAAGTCCGACTCTATCATTTCCAGCGTCATAATACAAAGCAGATTCACCAGTGATACTGCTTGCACCATTCCAATATGCAATAGATCCTGAAAGTGGAGAACCACTTTTACTCACATCTCCACCACCTGGCAATGATATACAGACCCATTGACTCCCACTCCATTGTAATACCTGCGAGGAAGAACAACCTGAAAGCAGTCTCAGTCCTGATCCGTCAACTTCAAGACCAGAGTAAGAATTACTCGCACCTGTTCCAGCAGTGGCCAACCGCACATTGAGCGTATTTGAAGAAACAGTCAGACCACTCCCCATAAACTCAGAGATGGTATCTCCACCTATCGTAAGTGCACCAAACTGTACGGTTGATGAGGTGGCAATAGATTGTGGAAGTGAAAGCGTTACTGCACCTGTGGTGCCTGAAACGTTGATCTGATTTGCTGTACCTGTGACAGAAGTTACTCCTGAATTGTGAATGGTGATGGTACTTGAAGATTGAGACACGCCTATACCAATACCGCTTGTGAAGGTGGCGGTAGCACCCGAAGTGATAGTCGAAGGAGAAATACCATTGGTTAATACCCAATTTGCAAATCCGGATGAAAGAGCTTGGTTTGAGATCGTGACGATTCTTCCTTGTGAGTCGACGTGAAAAACAGGTACTTGGCTCGCAGAACCATATGTACCGGATACAACTCCTGTATTTGTCAATGAAATTGAATTGTTAGTTGCGGTAATACCTGTACCACTTCCAGAAAACTCATTGATATGGTCTCCTCCCACCGTGATTCCACCACCAAAAGTAGCACTTTGAGTCACTCCCAATGTTCCCTGCACATCCAATTTATACGATGGTGAACTCGTGCCAATACCCACCCTCTCATTGGTGGGATCAAAATAAAGAGTATTCACACCCGAAAGAGTATTTGCCCCACTCCAATAAGTGATATAACCAAAACCTGGAGAACCTGTTTTGGTTATTCCACCAACGCCTGTAATAGTTGAACATGCCCATGCACTCCCGTTCCACGCCAATACCTCATTTGTTGAACATGTACGCAAAAGACTTGCCTGACCAGCAGAAAATTCAAGTCCCGAACCAGAAGCAATATTAAGTGAAAGTGTATTTGAGGAAATAGTAAGACCATTCCCTACAAATTCGCTGACAAAATCACTACCTACAACTATTCCCCCACTCAATGTTGCTGTTTGCGACACACCTAGAGTGCCTACTATATCAAGAGTGCGCGATGGGACTGTCGTTCCTATACCAATACGGTCATTTGTCGCATCTACAGAAAAAGTAGACGTATCAAAAGAAAATCCATTTATGCCGCCTGATAGAGTGGCATTTGTATCATTGGCAAAAGTCCACGCACCACTATTTATACTGACCGTGTCACCAAGAGCGTCTCCAATAATCACATTCCCATTTATGCTTGCTGACCCATTTACATCTAGAGTATATGATGTATTGGTTTTTCCGATTCCTACATTGCCGGAACTATCGACGTATATACCAGTAGCTCCTGTACCGCCACGCAACCAGGCTGTCGATTGCACATCAAGTCCTGCAGAAGGAGATGTCGTTCCGATTCCTACAGTAGCAGACATAAGTCCAATACTATCTGTGGAAGAGTCGATAAAAACTATCCTACCTGCACTGGCATTTAAACCCAAAAATCCCCCGCCACCGAAATAAAGTTGTGTACCTGGTGTCCCACTGGTGAATGCATCACCCGACGTGATATTTCCCACAGCACTTATATCGCCAGCTCCTATCAAGCCTCCTGTGACGCTCTGCCATGAAAGCGTACCACTTCCATCAGTAGCCAAGACATAGCCACTTGAACCTGATCCAGTAGGTAATGTATACGTGATATCACCCGCCTGATCTCCTCCTTGAAAAATGGTGTAATATTGAGGACTCGCACCCCCTTCACGTATTCCCAACGTGCCAGCAATAGATAATTTTTGCCCTGGATTCGTCAATCCGATTCCTACATTTGTTCCATCAAAATAAAGACTGCTTGTCCCTGTGATACTATTAGCACCACTCCAATAAGTCAAATACCCTCCGAGTGGCGATCCTGTCTTGATGATCCCTCCCACTCCTGAAACTGTACTACACACCCACGCAGAACCGTTCCATGACAATATCTCACTACTACTACAGCTTCTTAACATACTGATCTGTCCGGAAGAAAATTCCAGCCCAGCTCCAGAAGCAATATTGATTGCAAGAGTATTGGAGGAAACAGTAAGTCCATTTCCCATAAACTCACTAATGGTATCGTTGCCAATAGTGAGTGCACCAAACTGGACCGTTGAGGAAGTAGCGATGGATTGCGGAAGACTTAAAGTGATAGCTCCAGTGTTTTGTGAGACGCTGACCTGATTTGCTGTTCCTGAAAGTGAAGTGACGCCCAGATTCCTGAAAGTAACTGTTCCAGAAGAATTGGTGATGCCGATACCTACACCCGTGAATGCAACTGTCGCACCTGTGGTCACACTGGTCTGATTTGTCCCGTCTGTCAATACCCATCGCTGATAATTGTCAAACGATACTGTCTGATTTGCAATACTTGTTATACGCCCATATTGATCTACGGTTAAAACCGGGATATCTGAAGAAGATCCATAATTTCCAGCAGTTGCGCCACTTTTTGAAAGCTGCAAACTTCCGCTCGTATTTGACAAACCAACTCCGGTAAAATCAGTAATTGTATCTCCGCCAGTCGAAAAACCACTACCTGCCGTTATCACTCCATTTACATCTAGCAATGTTTGAGGGGCTGTGGTACCTATCCCCAATCTACTTGTACCAGCGTTGTAATACATCACCCCATCACCAGTGATAGCGGACGAACCGCTCCAATATGTCACATATCCAGACTGAGGAGAGCCAGTTTTACTGATAGTCCCACCCACTCCCCCTATCGTAGTACAGTCCCATGAACTTCCGCTCCATGCAAGGACCTGCCCTCCATCACAAGATCTCAGCAAGCTTACAGATCCATTGCTAAATGTCAAACCGCTTCCAGTTGCCAAAGAAATTTGCAAGGCCCCATTTGAAACAGTCAAACCACTACCAACAAATTCATTTACATAATCGCCACCTACAACAATCCCTCCAGATAAAAATGCCGTCCCTGAAGCCCCAAGCGAACCTTGCACATCTAGCTTATATGAAGGAGCCGTAGTACCAACTCCTACGGTATTATTGACGCTGTCAATATACAAAGTATCTGAATCAAATTGACTATTACCTGAGACAACAAGACTTTCCAATGTCCCAACTCCAGTGATATTGGGATAACTTCCCGATATGATTGTTGATGGAGCTGTACCTGAAAAATTCAAAGTCGTCAAAGAGATTGTTCCTGAAGTCAAAAATCCCACTCCTGTTATGCCGCTATATGTTCCAGAAACAACCGAAGAAGGTAAGGTGCCTGTGTATGAAAGACTTCCCAGAGCAAGTGTCCCAGATGACAATGTTCCCGAATTGTCTCCATCAAAAATAAATGCTTCTACATCACTTTCACCCAAAGTTGTGACAGACGGAACACTGGCCGAGATGGTAATTGCGCTCCCTGAAGTGGAAATTGAAATATTACTGCCGGCCTGTAAATCGATTGTGCCAGAAATATTTTCAAGAGAGTTAACAGCGTTTGTAGCAACTGCGCTAATTACCGGATTTTGAGGATCTCCTGTGATTGAAATTCCATCCCCAGCAGAAATACCGTATACAACATTCGGAGCAGTGATGTCTTTTTCAAAGATGACACCTTCGGAAAAAACAGTGCTGTACCTGATAGCGAGACTCACATCTCCAGCAACTTCTGGTATGGGCAAAAATTTTCTTCCAATAGCCTCTCGTTGTTCATTAGTTAAAAGCAGCGGATTGCTTTCTTTAGCAGCGGAGTTGCGGATAACATCAAAAAGAAAAAATCTGAAAAGCGCGAGGGTCGCTATGATAGCTACAAAGAAACTAACCCACACAATCAGATGAGGAGTCATACCGCGAAATACTCCTTGAGATACGGAAAAGTCAAATCTCCGTTTTTTAATGGGCAATTTTTTTTGATCGAAAGCTATACCCTGTTGCATCTCAGATCATATTCGCAGATTTGTGGCTTGATGTCAATATAAAGTGTCATTTTTGCGGGAATTATAAGACTGTCCCAGAGCCTTATATATTACATACTATTTATAATAATGTTTGAGGCTCTGCAAAGCTTTATTTAAATAGAAAAAAACCAGACCTATAATAAAATTCTCTTTTTATGCTTTTCTTATCATTGGCTTCAGAATATGAAGTGGAAGTAAAATCATGAGTGCCACTATGATATATCTGGTAAGTTGCGATAACCCGACAGCAGATGAAATATGCAAAATATCAGCCGCTTTGCTCGAATATAAAATACCCACCTGCAAAATCAATGGCAACATGCACGCCCATAAAAATGCCGGATGTGCAAATTTTAACAGCGATCTTTTTTGCTTAAATGATAAATGCAACGTCCACAACTCATAAAAAAGAACCACTTGCATAAAACCCATCACAGTAAATGCCCCTGTTCGCAGCGAATCGACGATAAGCGGATTAGAGAAGAGAAAAATAGCTAACACCAGACTCGCTCCTGCTGCACCTGTGCTAAAAATAAAAATATAATCCTTTATCCCCAAAAATGAACTAGAAGTCCTCTCATTTTTTGACATAATATGTTCACTTTTAGGCATAAACGCAAAAGCCAAAGACGGAAGTCCGTCTGAAATAAGATTTATGTATAAAAGTTGGATTGGTAAAAAAACAGGCGGCAGCTGTAAGCTTAATCCTACAAGCAGTGTCAAAACTTCAGATAAATTACCTGTAAAGAGATATAAGATTGAGCGCTTCAGACGCTGGACTATGTGTCTTCCCTCTTCTATCGCACTTACAATAGTTTTGAAATTATCATCAAGCAATACAATATCCGCACTTTCTCTCGCAACATCTGTACCAGACTTTCCCATGGCAATTCCCACGTCTGCCTGTTTGAGTGCTATGGCATCGTTCACACCATCTCCTGTCACTGCGACAACTTCGCCTTTAGACTGATATAGCTTTACAATTTTGTATTTTTGTACGGGCGTTATTCTTGCAAATATTTTCACGTCCGGCAATATTGACAATAGTTCAGTGTCTGAATATTTTTCGATTTGGTCTCCTGTAACAATCTTTTCTCCACCTTTGAGTAAACCTACTATTTTTCCTATTGACTCAGCTGTCTGCGGGCTGTCACCCGTGATCATCACCACTCTCATTCCAGCCTTTTCTGCTTGTGCAATCGAAAATCTCGCTTCTACTCGGGGTTTATCGTAAATACCAACGATACCTAGAAATATCATATTCTTTTCGTCATCATGAGAAGAATGATGCTTTTTATAACATAAACCCAATGATCTCAACCCCTCAGCACCCCATTGATCTAGCTGTCTCTGTAGAGCCACTCGGTATTCTTCTTGAAGCGGCACGATTTTGCCATCAAGCTGGACCATCTGATCACAACGTAACAATATTTTTTCGGGCGCTCCTTTCATAAAGAAAAATGTTTTATCATCTTTTGTTGCCAGGGCAGATGTCACTTTGGTCTCGGAGTCAAAGGGTGTTTCTTCAAGTATTTTCCATTCATTATTTACTATATCGGGCGCTAGGCCACACGCGTGAGCCATAAGAAGCAAGGCTCCTTCCGTGGGATCACCCAATACATCATAAGTATTTGATTTTTCGGCAACTGGGACAAGTGAAGCGGTGGAGCTGAGAATACCGGCTTCAAGGAGCGTTTTAACTGACGGAATTTCATTGATATTTTGCACTAACGCATCAAGCGATTGACAAGCTCCACCAATCCATGCTTCACGAACATGCATTTTATTTTCAGTGAGCGTTCCGGTTTTGTCAGTAGCTATAAGAGTCACCCCTCCAAGCGCCTCTATGGCAGAAACTTTTCTCACAATGGCATTTCGTTCAGCCATATGCTTCATGCCTATCGACAAAATCACTGTCATCACAGCCGGCAGACTCTCTGGCACCACCGCAACAGCGAGCGAAGATGCAAGCAGAAATGAAGATGTGAAGGAATGACCTTGCTGGGATGATAAAAAATACACCAGTATTGAGGCAATGACACCCAACGCGCCTATCACTTTTGTCATTGATTTAAATTTTTTCTGTAGTGGTGAATCTGTTTCTTTTACTTCGGCAAGATGATGGGCAATCTCTCCAAATCGTGTTGCCATACCAATTTTTGAGATTTGAGCATATCCATGACCTTTTGCCAAAATAGTACCCATAAAAACCTCATCACCATTTTTTTTAGGAAGCGGGACTGACTCCCCCGTCAGCAGGGACTCATTCACTTCTAAATGGGTAGCAGATATGAGCTTCGCATCTGCAGGAATTTTACTCCCCTCTTCAAGAAACACCACATCTCCTGGTACCAAATATATACTATCTATTTCTACCTGCTTTCCATTTCGAAATACTCGTACTTTTGCTACTGAAAATTTTTTAAGAGCCAATACTGCAGCGTCTGCTTTCAACTCCTGATACAACCCAAAAAAAGCATTAACGACAACAATAATAAGTATTAATATACTATCTACCCATTCCCCCACAAAAAATGAAATTGCAGCAGCGCATAATAAGAGTAGTATAAAAAAACTAGCAAATTGTTCAAATAATTTAACAATTATTAGCTTATTCTGATGAGTTTTTATAATATTTAAACCGTATTTTGATTGTAAATCTTCAACCTCTTTTTGAGTTAATCCTTTGTGCATTTATAAAGCCTTAAATATATAATATTGAATAATAAAAATGAACAAAAATGAAGATATATATATCACTTTTTACTCACGATAAGACTGTCATATGAGTCCAACATCGTATTGAGAATGGTATTATTCATTTTATCTGCATCTTGAAAAGTCAATCTTTTAATATTGTGAGGATAGTAGTGAAAGACCTGATTGCGTCCATTGCGCCACGTCTCCCACAGTTTTCGGGCAAATGCCTCGTCCACTGCATACATCAATTTCATATATACTGATCTTCCCTCTAATTTATGAACAAGATGGGGAGATAAAAATTTACCAATCCTGTAGTGATCCGAAATATAATCAAGATGAGATATAAATCGCATGTCTAGAAATATCTGCTTTAAAAATCCTTCATAAGCTTTTGCGTATGGAAAAACCAAAAATGAGTAATCTTTGAACTGGTATCCCTGTTTTTCTACAAATTCCATCAAATAATTACCTTCACGGATCAAATCTCGTTGCGTATCTGAAAAATACTGCCAGATGGGCTGTTCATAAATAAGAGTCAACATAGATTTCAGTATACAGGGTGATGGGTGCAACGTGAAACGTGTAACTTATAACGTATTATAAATATCGCCATTCTGAGTGGAACGAAGGATCCTTATCAAATGTCATTTAGACTGAGAGTTTAAAACTCACACATATACCCCTCTCTTATCTTAAGAAAGATATTTTATGCCTAAAGACTTTCCACCTTTGAAGGTAAGAGAGGGTTAACTATCAAATTTTTACCTTTTTGCAGTTTATTTTTAACTAAAGATCCTGAATCAAGTTCAGGATGACGCATAGGGATCCTTCGGTAGGTTCGGATGACATGTTGCAAAAAGCTAAGAGCTAAAACCTAACACCTAACAGCTACTTAAACATTGAGTCTACATGTATAATACTTCTATGCGCGATCGGATTGTCAAGTCAAAATATTTCTCTATATTCGGCGAACTTTTTTTGCCGGTATTGACGTGGATCATCATTTTGCTCCCTATCTGGCTCTCCCCTTTTCACCCTGCGGTCGTAGCATATATCATCATCGCATATGATTTATATTTTCTTTATAAATCACTACTTACTTCCTACTATGCAACGCTTTCTTACACATTGATACAGGCACATCGCGACATTCCGTTTTCAAAGATGGTGAAGGAGATGACTGACTCAAAAGACATTCAACATTTCGTCATCATTCCCAACTACAAAGAACCCTTGCATAAATTACAAAGCACTGTGGAAGCTCTTACCCGGTCAGATTATCCACTGAAATCAATTTATCTCGTTCTCGCGTTTGAGAAACGAGAAGCAGAAGCGAAAGAAAAAGCAGAAACTATCATAGCGGAATATGGGTCATTTTTTGCTGATGTCATAATCACTCAACATGAACTTCGTTCACACGAAGCGCCTGGGAAAGCAAGCAATCAGACTTTCGCCGCAAAATACATAGAAACCTATTGTGAAAAAAACAATTTTGATCTGGAAAAAAGTATGATCACTATTTGTGATGCAGATAGTATTTTACCTCCAAATTTCTTTTCGTATCTCACGTGTGAATTTCTGAAAGATGCTGATCGCAAATACCACTTTTACTGGGCGCCGGTACTTTTGTACAACAATTTCTGGCAACTCCCCTTTTTCGTTCGGATGCAGGCAACACTTTCCTCAATTTTGCGCCTGGCTTTTCTTTCACAAAAAGATCAACTTATTCATGTTTCTACTTACGCCACAAACCTTTGGCTTTTGAAACAGATTGGATACTGGGATGTAGACATCATTCCGGAGGATTGGCACATCTACTTTCAGGCTTTTTTCACGTTTGGTGAAAAAGTACGGACGCTTCCTTTATATACCATTGTGAATGGTGATGCTGTATATTCTGGCTCAATCATAAAAACAATGCTCAACAGATATGAACAGGAAAAACGGTGGGCATGGGGCGCGACCGACGTTTCATACTGTTGGAACAGAATGTTTCACACGCCTCATATCCCCATGTGGACAAAAATGAAAAAATTTCTGCTTATCACTGAAACACACCTCCTGTGGCCAACCTCTTTTTTCTTACTAACTGTAAGCGGAATGGTACCGCCGATAGTAAATCCTGTTTTCAAACGGACAGTCCTTGGTTTTCTTCTCCCAAAATTATCAGGCTTTATTCTTACGGTAGCTAGCGCCATGCTTGTATTGTATGTATATCTTGATATTCGATTAAGACAAAAATTAAATATAAAAACAAATATGATAAATGTGCCCTTTCTGCTTATTCAATGGTATTTGCTTCCTGTAGTATCTTTTTTCCTGTCGTCGCTTCCTGCTTTGGATGCCCACACCCGCATTCTTCTGAGGAAAAAAATTGTGTATAAAGTCACCGAAAAAGTCTGATACTTCTTGTATTTTTTATGGCATAATGAAATCATGTCTGCGTCGCGCATTCATCATTTTTTTCGCCAATCACCGTTTCAGATCGTATATCTTCTCCTTATCCTTGTTGTCGTGATAGGCTCTATCTCTATGCTTGCCAAAAAAGACAAAATCATCACTACAAGACCTGCAAAAGCTGCGGCATGTGCAACTCCCTGGGATTCAGGTCAACCAGTGCAAATGGGCCAGACGGAATCAAACGTAAATAACATGGAAAATCGTCTACCAATAAAAGATAATCGTCATGAATACGATTTCTTTTCATATTTTGCTCCGGCTACTCTGCAGGAAGCTCAACAGTCGGGAACTCAAGGCGGTTGGCCGGTACTTGCAGATATGAATCAATACGTAAACTACACTGATACTTCTGGAGCTACTGATCCTCTTGTCGCTGGCATGATGGGCAAGATGTTCGGGTACAAACCAAATATTTTGGCAGGCGCCTTTTTTATGAAATACACAAGTACTTTTTTTCAGGGAGCCGATACTCTTGTAAAAGGAACAAATCCTGCTTTATCTGTGCCGATTTCACCTGATCAACCAGTGATGATGCCGGATACCGGATATTCACTTGGAGGTAATATGGAAGCAATGGTCGTTTTTGCAGCTGAAGATCGTATTACCTTACATATCGGACGCCATGAATATATCGCAGGAAACCCAAATCAGAATAATTGTAACGGCAAACCATGTAGTGGAGGATATTGGATTTATATCCGGGGAATCTGTGTGGATCAACAGATACAAAATGCCTACAATCAGGCAGCGCCGGCTCAGAATGCTGCCGGCGCTGACAAAACACCTATCAATCTCCCCATGATTGAAGCAGGAAGAACAGTCGGAAACGCAATTGGTAATTCTGTTGATGTTATAGTTCGCGATAATGGCCCACTCATTTCAGTATTCCGACCTTATTACTGGCAGGGAGTGCCAGCTCGTGATTTCGGCGTCATTGCGACCCCAACCCCATTTACTCCTGGTACTCCCACACCCACTGTCTCCGGCGGTGGACCTATCCCGACAGATACTCCCGTACCGCCAACTGCAACTCCTACACCGATCCCGCCGACTCCGACACCAGCCTGTGGATTTGGCATCAATCAATCATGTTGTCAAGTACCTCCAAATGGTCAGCTTCCGCTGGGACTTGTAGGAAACATCAATCTCAAAAAAGATGCCTTGGGAACAACCTATTATTGTCAAATTCCGTATGTCTGCACACAGGCCAATAATACTGGCATCTGTTTTCAGCAGGGCGTGACAGCTACCCCAACGATGACACCAACACCAACGGCATCACCTACGCCCTTCCCTCAACCAAATGCCGGAGCATGCGCTGATATCAAAAAAGCAACAGCCGCAAAAAAAATCACAATTGTGTTTCTTGGATTTAGCGGAGTAAATGTGGGATCCCAAGCACAGGCAGCTGTTGCAAAATTTGAAACAGTTACTGAGGTCTCCAAGATACTTCCCTATTTAGAATGGAAAACTTATAGTACTACTCAAAACTGGGGGTTGGCACTATGTCCAGATAAAGCGCCTGATGGCAAATTTAAACATTGCTGGAATCATGAATGGGTGGGAAAAACTGCTCGTCAATGTGGAGGAGATGTAGCTGTAATTCTCGCTGGAGGAAATGAATTTCCGGATGAAAAAATCATCTCTTATGTAGATCATCAAATAGCCATGATTGGTAGCAAGCCAGAGTCTCTCATTCATGGGTTAGCACATTCAATTGCCCAGATTGCTGATGAGTATAGCTATGGCGCCAATGCCCCCGCCAATACTGTGATGAAACCAGAAAACTGTGCCTCACAAGGATGTGGAAAATGGAATAATAAAGGATATACAGGCGTTCAATGTACAAAAGGATGTGGATATGATGACTGGTACCGTGCAGGTGAAAGCATCATGAGCAGCTTCTCACAAATAAAGCTAAACCCTGTGCAGGTCGACATGTTGTATGCAGCATTGGGAAACATCATGACGCCATAGCATCAAAAAAGCTGATCAGGTTGTAACAAAGCTTATTTAGCTGTTAACTGTTAGGTTTAAGGTTTTAGGATTGCAGGCAGGTATTGAAGATTGGTAATTAATAATTTGTAAGATATATTTAGCATGTCGCTTTTCTCTTTTGATCAACGGGTATATCTAAAAACAAAAAGGCTTTTGTATGGCTTTTTTGTTCTTTTGTTCTTTTTTTGCCTCACACCAAAATTACACAAGACGCATGCTGCTCTTGTGCCCGGAAAAAATCTTGAAGTCCGTGCACACCACACCGGACCAAATGGTGTACGTCTCGCATCGGTTGAAGTCAAAGATGGACCAGCCGGACAGTATGCTATCATCATGAGAGAGTATGGGTACACTGTATTCATCAACGCTGACAGCAATCTGAGTCTTTTCAGAGGTATCGTGCCCGCCTATTATGTCTCATATCGTGATCCTGCGACTGGACCAGCACAACCTCCGATTGTAGAAGGACCAATCAATCCTCTTGTTTTTAATATTCCCTATTACGACGACGCTCGTTTTGTAAAAATGCTTGATCCTACCAATCGGGTCGTACTCACGGTTGATTTACATTTATTCGGCATAAACGCCCAGAATGCCAATGCTCCCAGACTCACTGACTGCAATGCATGTGGATATTGTAGGCCGGACGTAAAACCAGACAATCTTGATGCATGCATGGCATGTATTTATCCCAACATGACACCAGACGAATCACTCATGATTGACAAAGATACCAATCGTCCTCGAGCTCCCGCAGCTGGCAAATATTACACACAGATAGGATGTATCGGAAGCGGTGCGACCAATTTCCGTCAGGCAGCAGCACAAGGTGAAGTACTGAATTACCTCATGTTCCGGTTCCTCATCCCAACCTCTGGAGTCATCGCTCTACTTGCACTCATATACGGTGCATTCCTGCTGGTGACCAGTAGAGACAATCCCGAACAGATTCAACGTGGAAAATCATGGGTGTATGGAGCTATCATCGGAGCGATCTTCGTTTTTGCCGCAGTACTCATGATTCAGACCATCGCTATAAATATCCTCAAAATCCCCGGCTTCAGCTAAAGAGTAAATCATGAAACGTACTTTAAATAACATGTAGCATGTAACATGTAACATGTATCAATTTCAAGTTTAAGGTCTGCCTGCCGTAGGTAGATGTTTGTTTGTTAGCTTATTATCTCTGCCTGAGTCGCTGCAATTCTGTAATCCTAAAACCTTACACCTTAAACCTAACACCTGCTTTATAAACTTGATGAACTTGACGGACTTGATAAACTAAGGTATGGGTATCCTTTCCTTTTTTACTCAAAATCTCTGGCGGGACGAAGCATACAGCGCCTTGTTGATTCAAAAAGATATAACCTCCATCACAAAACTAACAGCAGGAGACTTCAGTCCTCCACTGTATTATTACTTACTAAAATTCTGGACGATTTTATTTGGAACAAGTGAAATTGCTCTTCGCAGTTTTTCCCTTCTTGCCTATGTTCTTTTACTTTTTGTTCTATTTGAAATTATCTATGTGATTTTTCGAATTCCTCTCAAAAGAAGTATCTTTTATTTTTTCTTATTTGTTTTGAATCCTTTCTTAATTACATATGCATTTGAGGCAAGAATGTATATGCTTGGTACTTTTTTTACCACAACTTCCTTCTTCTTTCTTTGGAAAGGAAAAAAAATACAATATCTCCTCTGCATTACTCTTGCACTTTATACTCACTACTTCACTTTTTTAATATATGCTGGTCAACTTGTGGGTAAATTACTCTACCTGTATCCTCAATTCAAAAAAAGAAATCTGTCATATATCGCGAATGAAATAACCTCTTTCCTTATCCCTCTTGGTATTTTTTTTCCATGGATCGTATTCATGATATTGACACAGCAAGAAAGCCCAAATAATTTTTGGATACTCACCCCGATAGCAAAACAATTTTGGTATATTCCCTTCACACTTTACAGCGGCTATGAAACAGTATTTGGCACATATTTTCATGAAGGTATGATGTATATTTCAACTCACAATTTTCTTAACTTACTGCTCGTTGTGATGATTTTTATCCCCTTACTTGCAGTATTAAAATCACATAAAAAGTTTAGTTTTATCATTTCTCATGAAACATATATACACCTCATCATATGGTCGCTATTTGCACCATTTTTTCTGTTTTTTATTTCTTTTCTCTGGCAACCATTGTATCTACCCCGCTACTTTATATTCTCATGTCCCGGGTTATTACTACTTTTAGTTGTGCACATCGAGTGGGCGTACAACTCTCTCTTTAAATCTTCATTGGTTCGCACTGTTTTTTTTATTTGTATAAGTTGTATGTGCTTCGTTTTCACACATAAATACAACAATCTAAATCTGATATATCATCGCAAACGCAATGTAGACCGGATGTACACTGCAATTGCAGCAAAAATGCGTCCAAAAGATGCAGTGTATGTCACAGATGTACTAGATTATCACCTGGCCCTTTTTTACCTCCCGCGCAATACTAACATCAAAATTTACAAAAAAACATATGCAGAAACTCCACGATACGTCGGAAAGGTTCTTATGCCACCTTCAGCATTTGTGCAAATGCTGCCCGTTTTCCCTGCGCGCGCTTTCGTCGTATACTATGATTATTTTGAAACAAGAACGACGTTGTAGATAATTACTAATGTCGAATTTCCAAGACTAATGTAAGAGTCATATATGGCTCCACTACATTTTTTGTTGTGATGCGATGTATCGCATACATTACATTTCTTTTACCTATTCTCGTGCCTTTCCCAGGCGTGCCGGAATGACGACTAATCTACTGATAGACTAACTGACAAGTTTACTAACTTTATAACTTTATAAACTCTATGAATCTGCAGCTATTTTTTACTCCAGCTTTTGTCGCATTATCCATAGCATTCTCTGCTTTTTTTCAATATTATCTACAACTTCCGCTTTGGTTTGTGAATACTTTACTGCTGACAGGCATATGTGTGGGGAGTGCAGAACTTGTATTTGAAACTATCAAATCACTTTTACGCAAACAGTTTGCACTTGATTACATTGCATTGCTCGCGATCAGCCTAGGTGTAATAAATGGAAATTATTATGTAGCTATCGTGATCGTACTCATGCTTGCGGGAGGGACAACCCTGGAAAAATATGCTATCAAAAAAGCTCAAAAATCATTAACTGCGCTCAAAGAGCGTATACCTGACACGGTGCTTCTTTGGAAAAATGGCAAGATCGCAGAACCTGTGAACATTTCTTCCATAAAAATAAACACCTCTATAGTAGTACGAAAAGGTGAAGTGATCCCGCTTGACGGGATTCTCACAAGCGAAAAAGCACTTATAGATGAATCTTCTTTGACGGGAGAAGCTGTGCCTGTAGAAAAAATAAGCGGCGATACGCTGCATAGCGGAACGATCAATCTTGGCAACCTCGTCGTTTTATGTGTGACAAAAGAGGAAAAAAATTCTACCTATCATAAAATTGTCGAGATGGTCGAGCAAGCTCAGACTGAAAAAGCTCCACTTGTGAGATTGGCTGATAAATATAGCACGATTTTTACAATTATTACATTTATTATTGCCACGTTTGCATATATCATTTCGGATGGCAATATCACGCGCGTACTTGCAGTTCTTGTAATTGCCACACCTTGCCCACTCATTTTAGCCACACCTATAGCTCTCATAAGTGGCATGAATGCAGCTGCAAAAAAACACATCATCATCAAAAATCTCGGTGTGATAGAGGTATTATCTCGCATCCGTGCAATCATCCTGGACAAAACAGGTACGGTAACTCTTGGCAAACCCGTCGTCTCCCAAGTCAATATCCTTGATAAAAAATACTCGGAAAAGGATATCCTCATGATAGCAGCAGCTCTTGAGCGTCATTCGCTCCATCCTCTTGCAAAAGCTCTGATCGCCGAAGCAGAAGAACGTCAAATTCCCCACCTTGCAGCCACCGATGTAGAAGAATCTATCGGCTCAGGAATCAAAGGCATTGTGAACGAACATGTCTATATGCTCACCAAAACACCAGACGTGCAAAATCTATCAGTCAGTCTTTTAGAAAACGAAAAAGCAATCGCATATATCTCATTTGAAGATATACCAAAAGAAGGTGCAGCCGCCAAACTACTCACTCTCAAAAAAAACGGCATGGAATTGTTTTTATTTACCGGTGACAAACAATCAGCAGCTCAAAATCTCATTCGCACTTTGCAGCTTGATCTCAATTTGCGTTCTCATATGAGTCCCGAAGACAAAAAAGATGGTGTAGTGGAGCTTCGCAAAAAATATGGAGCAGTAGCAATGATCGGCGATGGAATCAACGATGCTCCAGCACTTGCCCTTGCAGATGTAGGTATGGTATTTAGCGGACACGAACAGACAGCTGCTACAGAAGCTGCAGACATCGTATTCCTCGGCAGCCATTTGGGCATGGTTACCGATACGATCTCTATAGGCAAACACACCATCAGGATTGCTCTCCAAAGCATTCTGGCTGGAATCGGAATTAGTATTCTTGGTATGATTCTCGCTTCTTTAGGGTGGATTCCTCCTGTTGTCGGAGCAATCATGCAAGAAGTACTTGACATAGCAGTGATCCTGAATGCCTTGAGGGCGGCGAAAGCATAATCTACTACCAGCTGCTCGGCATCCCAGCTCATGTGAATAAAATCCCCTCTTCTCAAAAAAACACCAATTACTAATGACTAATTACCAAGTAATAATTTGCAATATCTAATCCCTGCCTGAAAGCCTAAATCTAAAATCTTTTACCTGTCCACTTTTACTTTTTACTTAGACCTAATAAGCTAAGACCTGCTACCTGTTCACTATTACTTTTTATCTAACAGCTAAAACCTAGTTAATAAACATACAAACCAGTCAAGTTGCTGTACAGGCATCAACTGTGTATAATAAATCACTTATGGCACTTCCTTCAGCACAATCAAACCAAGTAGCAAACGACTTTGTAGGTGAACTAAAACGTGTCACCTGGCCCACTCGCGAAAAAACGATACAACTGACAGCTGTTGTTATCATCATCTCCTTGATAATTGGCACATACATCGGTATAATAGATTCACTATTAGCCTCCGGATTGAGGATTCTCACTACGTTGCGCTAATTACGAGAGGTCATCGCAGGTACCCCATTTTAGGGGGAGATGGCTCTAAAAACAAAGCTCTGCTTGTCCTCTCACTTTATATATCTATGAACGACACTCAACCAGCCGTAGCAGAAACCCAGACAGTATCAGCACCTGTTGCAGAGGGAAAATGGTATGTTCTCCACTCGCAGACAGGACACGAAAATCGGGTAAAAAACAATCTTGAGCAACGCATCCAGAGTCTAGGTGTGGAAAAAAAGATTTATGAAATCGTTATTCCTACACGTGAGATCGTCGCCATCAAAAAAGGTAAAAAAGTCAAACAAAAAGAAAAAGTATTTCCAGGATATATCTTTGTTCGTATGACGCTTGACGATCAATCATGGCTTGTCGTACGTACCACCGAAGGTGTCACGGGCTTTATTGGAGCAGGTACCAAACCAACACCTATATCTGATAAAGAAGTACGTGCAATTTTACGCTATGTCGAACAGGAAGAAACAAAATTCAAAGCCAAATTCTCTGTCGGAGAAGCAGTCAAAATCATCGAAGGTCCGTTTTCAGACTTTTTGGGTTCAGTTGAATCTATCGACGATGAAAAAGGTAAAATTCGAGTACTTGTATCAATCTTTGATCGCGAAACACCTGTCGAACTTGACTTTTTGCAAGTGAAAAAATTAAATGAAAAATAACGCTGGCCAGGAAATTTGTGGCGCAACAAACTCAACTGGTTGTAAAATTGATTTTGTTTGCGATGAAACAAAGTGCTCTCTTGGCAAAAGTCAACGGGGAAGATTTAGTCCTTGTCAGGAAGTGATAAATGAAGCAGCTCTAGCCAATGTTCCGGATGAAGAAAGCATCACCGAATATGCAACACGCGTTCTCGAACAAAGTACTGGTTCAGTTGCAGAAGCATTGCTTGATTGTCAAAGTTAAAAAAATTTACAAAAAAAATGCCATTAAAACGATGTGAAGCAACACGTCCAGAGGACTGCGTAGGAGATAATCGCATGTGGAATACGGTATGCCAAAAAGCCACAGCATCACCCGAAAATCCTTGCCAGGCTACCGTCGGCGATTGGATTCCGCCAGAAAAACCAGAAACACGAGCAGCTTATGCTGGATTTCAACTAATTGTGGAGCCTGAAACATATTCACTGACACCAATAGAAAATCTACCACCTCGAAATGTAAGAGAAATTTAAAATACTGTAATCTAAATACAAATTAACTAAAAAAACCATGGCTAAAAAAATCAAAACAACACTCAAACTCAATCTTCCGGCAGGAGAAGCGACACCTGCGCCACCGGTCGGTCCAGCTCTTGGTCAGCACGGTGTGCCGATCATGGAGTTCATCAAAGAGTACAATGCCAAAACACAAAAACAGAAAGGCAATGTCATTCCTGCTGTCATCACCGTTTATGAAGACCGCACATTTACTTTTATCACGAAGCTGCCACCGGTTTCTGATATGATCAAGAAAAAAGCAGGCCTACCAAAAGGCTCAGGAACTCCAAATACTCAAAAAGTAGGCAAACTGACAAAAAAACAGATCGAAGAAATAGCAACAGAAAAAATGAATGATTTAAACGCAAATGATGTACCTGCCGCTATGCAAATAGTTCGCGGTACCGCACGAAGCATGGGCGTCGAAACAGAATAAATAAAGTGTTAAATGGTAAATGATAATTGCAAAACACTTACTATTTAAGATTTAGCAAATTACTAATTATTTTATTGTGTTTGAAAAAAAGCTTGAAATTGCGTCTCAATATAAGTAGTTGAAAGGTAGCTTCCATGTTGTATCGACGCAATTTCAGCAGCGAATGAAAGACCGAATACTCTACGGTAATCATAAGGCAACATAAGCGATTTTTTGAAAACACAATTGATAACATTAAATTTATAAAATGGGAAAAATCAGAACACGCTTCATCGGCGACGAGTCGATGGAAGAAAAACAAAAAAAAGAACAAAAAGAACGAACTGCCCGTAAAAAAGCAGAAAAAATGGCTGAACAAGTAGATAAACACATGGATGCTCAGGAAGAGGGTGAAGAAAAGGCAGTCACAAAAGAAACCGAATCAGCTAAAGCACAAACAGAACAAAAACCGACAAAATCAAAAAAAATAAAAACTCACGGCAAACAATATCTGGCCGCACGGAAAAAAGTCGACTTTGAAAAATCTTACGAATTGGCAGAAGCTATCGCTCTTTTGAAAAAAATTGCGTTTGCCAAATTCCCTGAATCAGTCGAACTGCATGTAAATCTCATTGAAATGGGCCTCAAAGGCGAAGTGGAACTCCCCTACTCAACAGGTAAAGAGATCCGAATTGCTATCGTTGACGATGCGGTAATCGAAAAACTTGAAAAAGGAATCATAGACTTTGACATGCTCATCACACACCCCTCTTTTATGCCTAAAATCGCCAAATTTGCACGCGTTCTCGGACCAAAAGGCCTTATGCCAAATCCAAAAGCCGGCACAGTGAGCACAAATCCTGAGGAGGTTGCGAAAAAATTCCAGAAAGGTACCCTTCGATGGAAATCAGAATCCAAAGCACCGCTTTTGCACCAAATGGTAGCAAAACTCGGAGCAAAAGATGAAGAAATTATTGCAAATATCACCGCACTCTTGCGCTCAATTGGCAAAAAGAATTACCGCGCGGTATTCATCAAATCCACGATGAGTCCTGCTTTACGTCTTTCACTAGAGTCTCTTGAGTAAAGGTATAATAAAGCATGAGGATTCGCTGGTCATTATTCTTCATCATTGCTTTTTTATTCCTTTGTCAACCTGTAGGAGCTATCACATCTGAACAAATAGATGCTTTATTGACTCCATTACCTCAAGAAGCCGAGGGATTTATCATGAAAAATGACGAATATGAGCTTGAATTGAAAGAAATTTCTCAAGAAAGCTCGGAAGATATATCAGAGTACAAACCTCTTCTTACAAAAAATCAACAATTAGAGCTTGAAAAAAAAGGATACACCCTCTTCTACCAAGATGATTCTGAATCAAGCATCAGCATTAAAACAGACTTACTTTCTTTCGCACCTCAATCAGGCAAAAAAATCACCACCCTAACTACACAAACTTCTGTGCGCAATAAAAATCAGACCCTTTATCGAATCGGCATGATTGCCGATGGACCTCTCAGTTCAGAAACAAACAACACTATTCCTTCTACTTCCTGCGACAGTGAAAGGAAAAGTTGTTCCTCAGGCAATCCTGCGATATGGGAACGCGATACCAATTATGGATGGGGTTTTTCAGTAAATAGTTCTGAGGCATTTCAACCGCTGGATACCAAAAAAGTATCATGGATATTGTCAAATCAACTTAAAAAAGCATATAGTTCATTTACTTTACTATTTAAGATAATTACTTCACCAGACACACCAGATAGCATTTATCGCACGTCAGTACGAATTATATTATTACCTTGGTAATATATACATATTTATAACAATAATGACAAGATATATATTCTTGATAGTACTTTTTCTTTTTGTATTTCCTACATATTCAATTGCTGCGGATGTAACAATCTCACTTTCTCCGTCTGTACGATATATAGTGGCCAAACCTGGCGCACAAATAGTACTTCCTTATACTGTCGTTAATTACGGAAACGACGCATATATCTCGATAGAGATAAAACAATTCTCATGGTCTCCCGCAAATGATATTTTTTCCTTTTCTCCTTACATTTCAAATAAAAATACACCCGCAATCACTTCAGACGTGGGTGAAAAAGAACATTTTCTTCTTCTTTCTCAAGAAAAACACACTGGCTCTCTCGTAATATCTGTCCCTCAAACTATTTCAGAAAAAGAATATTATTTTGCGCTTTTAGCATCAAACGTACCCCAGCAGGACTTTGCTACAAGAAGTAGTATAGGCTTGAGGGCAGCCGCTACTTCATACGTTATTATCAATCCATCAACTCATCCTTCCGATACGACTGATATTCAACTGTTCCCTTTCGACATCACCTCGACATACCCGTTTACCTTGTTTGGAAAAAAAATATATATTACAGATAGTAGCCGTCCGCAAAAAATGAACGTCCGATTTAAAAATATAGCTTCAAAAACTGCATTTGTAAAACCCCGCATAATAATAAATTCAAAAAACGGCTCTGAAGCACTTTTCGACGGCGCACATATGACGCTCCTCGCTCCAGAGCAATCCAGAACAATACAAACTGACATCAACTTCTCTATTATCCCCCAGCGCCACAGACTTACTGTGGAGATTGTTACCCAACCAAATCATGACATCTTTCAACAAATTGATATCATCTCATTTCCATTTAGGATCATTGGCTTACTGGGAGGAATTCTTATATTCCTTCTGACATATAAAATAGCACTGAGGTTCAAACGCTTTACAATGAAAAAGAGAACAATTAAATAGAGACATATAACAAGCTTCGTTCAACTTGCAATCTCCATACCTCTAAAATCTCACTGAAGCAAAAGGTAATCGAGCTGCAAATCCAGCGACAACAACAAGGATATGAGTCATTGCATATGCCAACTTTGCAAAAGGATATCCGCAGACAAAACAGATGCTTCCAAAAAAGGTAGTAAGCATTCCCATTATCATGATAGGTGCGATGAGCCAGCCTATAGATACGTTTACCAACGTACCTATAAGTGATATTCTCCCAAAGTGCCAAAAAATAAGCGGAAGCGTACATAATTGAGCTGCAGCTGATACCCTCAGTTCTTGAGTGAGAAATATCACTAGCCTTCTTTTTAATGTTAAGCTATTCTGTTTTTCTTCATCCATATCTTTTGCAAACAGAATAATACCCAATGTTGCCCCGCATGTTAACTGAAATGAAAGTGAATATATCAATGTATAATCGAACACAATCATAATAAATACAGTTAATGTAAAAACGTATAAACTGTATGTTTTACGTCCGATCAAAATACCAAAATGTACAAATGATGCCATCAAAGCAGCTCTTATAGCCGGTGGCTGAGCCCCAGATGAAACAGCATAAAATATAATAATTACAATCGTTAAAAAAGTACTAGCTTTAATTCCGATAAACTGCGTGAATAGGTTTAAAATAATTTGAGAAATAATGGAAATGTTCATGCCTGAAAGCACTGCAATATGGATCATACCCGCGTCAACAAGGGACTGGTAAAACGATGGATCTACTTTCAACTTTGAACCAAATGTAATACCAGCAAGAAGTGATGCATGCGGCTCAGAAAGATAAGATCTGATAACATGTTCAAACGAAAACATTGAAGGATAAAATCACAATGAAATCATTGATTTAATTTTGTTAAAAACACTCGTACTTACCGTGTGTCTATTCAGTATTTCGTCGATAGATTGATAAGGTCTTCCGTCAATAATTTTTTGCGCGGTCACTTGACCAATACCAGGAAGCGTGTCAAGCTCAGATAGTGTAGCTTGATTCAGCGATACATAACTTTGTGCGCTTGATTGCACCATTTGGCCTTGCTCTTGTGATACTGTGACGGGTTTAAGATAATCTAAAACTTGTTTTTCTTCGATAAAAATTCCTTCTTCAACCTCTTTTCGTGAAGGAATGTAAATCTTCTCCTGATCAGAAACATACCGCGCCATATTGAAATTACGCGCGATAAAATCATCATCGGCTTCTGAAGAGAGTCCACCTGCTTCTTTTATTACATCTTCCAGACGTGTATTTGTTGAAATCGCGTACACTCCCGGCACCGCAACTGAACCCACAACCTCAACTTTTATCCCAGACGTCGAAATGTGGGCAGACTTTATACTCCCCTCTTCTGCTGATGTAAATAAAGGTTGAGTTTTGGCAAATGCTACTCGTCCTTTCAAATTAGCAACAGTCATAAGCGCAGCAAGGAAGAGAAAAAACATATTGACGCCCTGTTGACGAAAAAATGAATTAAACGGAAGCAAAAATCTCAAATAATGTTGAGCGTAAGCTTCTTCAACAGCTGCGCCTTTACCGAAAAGTTGAGTAAAGTTCATATAGACTGTCAGGATAGGTAAAGTAGTTGAATTATACCCTCATATACCAAAATTAAAGCATATATCTGTAGATTAAATATGTATTATTATGAGAACCCCTCGAAAATAAATTACTCGTTTCCCGGTAATAATTATCAATTTTCATAATCTGAACTCGTTTATATCAATTCTGTGTGTTTATAACGAAAAAAATATCTGCTTTTGGTGTGAACCCTCTAAAAAAAGAGAGGATTTTAAATTTTTACTCACGATTACAAAAGTATTAACTCACCTATCTAGTGACATACTCACTTGTACTTTTAGTCCTGTTTCACTATTCATTTTTACCTCAACTCAATAAACTAATGCACCTACAACTTCATCCAAAAGTGCTAATTTATGACAGGTTACATAATGAAAAGATCCACTATTTACAACTCTCTACGTATTGTCTTAGATTTAATGTAATATTAAATAAGGGATAAAAAGAGCTCTTTCTTATGATTAAAAAAAAGATTGTTAAAACAATCCAAAATCCACTCATTTTCTTATTGTTGATATGTGTTTTTTCTGTACTGCTTGTAGTCGTCGTATTATTCATAAAAAATACTCAAAATGCTTCAGTGATTTCGTCTGCTTCTGGCAGTTTATATCAGTTTGAACACAATAACCAAGCAGAAAAAGTACATACAGGGTTTTTACGACGCGAATCGCCTCATCATTTATATACCATGCAAGATGAAGAAAATAATGCTTCGCTGGCTTTTTATTTTTCTGAAAAAAATCGCAATATCAACAAAAACCGACGAATCAAACAACATGACAAAACAAGTCTCACCCTCGAAGATATCATGCCTGACGTTAATCTTACGTATCATATTGAACCAAGGGTAAATGGAGTGAAAGAAGATATCGTGATCAAACATAAAAGAGCTCTGAGCAATACTTCTGAAAAAAATCCTTATAAAATCCAATTCCAACTTGAAGCTTCTGGAATAAAACCCACGTATAATGCTAATGGACAACTTCTTCCCGTTTTTCAGACCCCCAAAGGTAAATCGGTGTATGAACTTCTACCTCCTTACATGTCTGATGCAAAAGGCATAAAATCAGAAAAAATTCAAATGATAATTGAAGAGATACCTGACAATCCATCCTCTTATCTCATTACAATTATTCCTGATCAAGCATGGCTCAATGACAAAGAACGGGTATTCCCTATCATTATTGATCCGACCGTAGTTAAAGGTACAACACCTATCGCATCTTGGAGACTCGACGAAGGAACGGGTTCGACAGCCTCGGATGACTCGGGAAATAGTAATCATTTCACGGTGAACGGTTCAACATGGATTCAAACAAGTTCAGAGTTTTTGACACAAACTTCTGCCCTTCAATTTGATGGAACAAATGATTCTTTATCAAGAACATATGATGCGGATTTTGACTTCGGAACTGGATCTTTTTCAGTATCAATGTGGTTCAAGCACACATCAGTCGTTTCAGGAACAGATACGCTGATGGCTAGATATAATGGCGCGGGGTGGAAAATCTATATGCAAAATACTGGATACATCTGTTTTGGCATAGATGATGACGCAACATTCAATCCCGACGATAGCGCCTGTTCAACATCTCAGCAAGGTAGTTATGCTGACAGCAAATGGCATCATCTTGAAGCGGTAAAATCGTCAACTAGTTCTATAACGCTTTATATCGATGGTAAACAGGTTGCACAAGACTCTTCGCTTGCCGCAACAGCAACACTTTCGGGCACGACTCCTGTTTTATATGCAGGTATCGACTCAAATGGATCAAGCAATCCCTGGACTGGATTTCTGGATACCTTGACCATATACAACTATGCCAGAAGTGCGGACCAGGTGAAGACAGATTACATGGTCACCTCACAAATTCAAGCTGCGTTTGGCTCTTACATAAGTGACATGTTAACTGATGGATTGGATGCATGGTGGAAATTGGATGAAACTGCAAGTCCTTCTCTTAATTTTGCAGGAGGAACAAACAATGGTGTGTGGACAAACGGCGCCACCAGCACCATTGGAAAATTCAATAGTGGCATAAGTTTGGATGGTACTAATGACTATGTGAGTACATCCACCATATCTGCATCACAATATACAATCGCAGCTTGGATCAAACCTACTGGCACCTTTAGTAAAGGTTGTAACGGTGGCGATTCTTGCATGATGATATACGAATCAAATGCAAGTATTCTCTTTGCACTTGATACAAACGGGATACCTCAACTTTATAATGGAGCAGCCTGGCAAGATGCAACGAGCGCGGTCAATCTGAATGAATTTACTCATGTTGCAGTCACCAGTAATGGTTCCTTAATAAACTTTTACATCAATGGAAGACTTGATAAAACAATCTCCGCAACCGGTGGAACGCTATCATCCGGAAGTACTGGATATATCGGCGCACGATCTGATCAAATCAACTCACTCTATAGTTTTAAAGGGGTCATTGACGATTTTCGTATTTTTAACCGTTCTCTTTCAGAGCGTCAAGTTGGTGAGCTATATCAATGGTCTGCTTCTCCCATAGCTTATTGGAACATGGATGAGAATACCGGAAACAGTAGTGTAAACGATATCAGCAGCAATGCAAATACCTTAACCATCAATACTCCAACCGGATCTACAGTCACGTTTGGTGCCATTGTGACAGGTACAGCAACAGGAAGCCCATCTTCTGTATCGACTGGCAGTAGTGTATCAGCGACCAGTAATACTTTGTATATCGCTGCAATCTCTACAAAAAATGATGCTGCTGTCATATCATCTGTCACTGGACTGAGCTTGAGTTGGAGTCTCTTAGATTATCAGTGTGGAGGAAGAACCAATACCGGAATGCATGTATATTATGCATACGGCTCCCCTGTGTCAAATGGTACAGTGACGGCCAATTTCTCTACCCCGCCGCTTGCTGAAGCTGCGATAGCAGTCGCACGATATAGTAATGCCGATCCGAGTGATCCCATCGGAGCTGTAACAAGCTCAAATCAATATGGAGAAAATTCGACAAACTGTGATAGTGGCAACTCAAGTGCTGATGACACAGATACTCCGTTTGTTACCCTCACAACACAACGCAATAATTCATATGTATTTGGCGCTATCGGCCATCGTCTGCGTACACTTGATAGTACGGCAAACAGCTTTACTGAACGGGCAGATTTTAACTCACCAGGTGGCGGAGACGCAGCAGGTATCGCGTACATCGATAAATACATTTCGAGTGCTCAATCTATCGGAGTAGGAGGAACAATAAGTTCTGCCACAGACTGGGCAATGGTAGCAGGTGAAATCAATGGATATAACAATGGTTCTGTGGATTGGCGACAGGGACGATATGGAAGCAGTCTAGAACTGGCAAATGGAGGGTACTTGTCAAAAACCGATGATGCTGATTTTGATTTTACAGCTTCGGAACAATTCACTATTTCAATGTGGTTTAAACGATCAACGGCTACAGCAAAAGAGTATCTACTTACGAAATCTGAAGAAGGAGTGAATGGGGGATATCAGCTTTATATGGCTTCAGATGGTGATATCGTTTTTGAAATTGATGATGATAGCGCATGGGGGCCGGACGCATCGGTGACAACAACTGCTGCAAATTATGATGATGGACAATGGCACCATGTCAGCGTTTTAAAAAATGGCACAACCGGTATTTATATATATATCGACGGTGTTTTTGTTGTTTCAAATACATCAATCTCTGGTGTTGGCTCTTTGGTAAACAATGACAGCCTTTATATCGGTGTTGGCGATGATGGTGTTTCCAATTACTTTAATGGAAGTATAGATGACATCAAAATATACCGCTACAATCGATCTCAGTCACAAATTGAAGCAGATATGAATGGAGGCCACCCCTCGGTTTCGGGAAGCTCAACAAAAAGCGGAGCAATATTAAAAATGCCATTTGACGAAGGGTATGGCACCACTACAAATAATAATGGATATGGTGGCACGAACTACAACGGCACACTTGGCACTGGCTCCTCTGCCCCATCCTGGACCTTAAGCGCCATATCAGGAAAAGCCTTAAGCTTCGATGGTACCAATGATTATGTAAGCATAAATAATAGTATTACGACTACCGGGGACATGACCGCGACATTTTGGATGAAAACAAGCGCCACCGGTTCACAAGTTGCACTTTCATTCTCTTCGAGTAGTAGCGACCATTTATTTATTGGTACTTATAGCAGTGGAAAAATTTTAGCTACGATAGATGGAAGCGCTGCTACAGGCAAAGAGACTTCTGCTATTTCGCTCGGGGTCTGGAATCATGTTGCCGTAGTCAAAACAAGTTCAGGAGTTCAAAAAATCTATGTAAATGGAAGAGATATGACGCAATCTGCTGGTAATTTTTGGAGTGCTTCTGCTTCGAGTAAAATTATTGGAGCAAGCACGTCTTTATCAGCTTTTTTTAATGGACAACTTGATGAAATAAACATTTATCCTTCTGTCCTATCCTATTCCCAAATACTGACAGACTATAATCGCTCTGCAGGCACGGTATTTGGCAGTCTTACAACTGCAACCGATGGAGCAACTCATGATAATTCATCCGCACGTGAATATTGCGTACCAGGAGATACAAGCACATGCAATGCGGCTGTAGGTGAATGGAAACTTGATGAAAATACAGGAACATCAACCGCATACGATACCTCTGGCAATGGAAGAAACGGTACGCTGACCAGTATTCTCGAGTCTAGTTGGAAAAAAGGTAAAAAAGGAAGCGCGCTTGAACTTGATGGAGCAAGCGATTATGTTGATATTGGGACAGGTCCTTCAACTGTCAACTCTATTTCATTCTGGGCATATCCCGAAACTACCACCGAATATTTTGTCAATCTCACAAGCACGACTCATTATATCTGGCTCAGTGGTGGCACCGTGACTGCCACAGGACTCACCAATCCTATCATTTATGTCAATGGTATACGTACAAGTACCATGGCACAGGATCAATGGAGCTTTGTCACAGTCACGACTTCATCATCTGTAAACGCAAACAATCTGGATATCGGACGGACTCAAAATACAAATTATTTACAGGGAAAAATAGATGAGGTTCGTCTGTATGATTTTGTGCGGACACCGGGACAAATCAACTGGGAGTATAATCGAGGCGAACCGATGGCATGGTATAAAATGGATGATTGTGGCGAGGTATCTTCGACACAAGTCGGAAATAGTGCAGTAAATGGCAACAACACTGCTGCGGGAAACAACGGCACTCTCACCATCGGCGCTACGGGAACAAACACATCTCCCGGCACGTGTAGCACTTCGGGAGCATGGTTTGACGGATCGAACGGAAAATACAATTATTCGATTGATCTTGATGGTACAGATGACTATATTTCCATTTCTGATACGTTTGATCTTCGTTTTGACGGTACACAGGATTTTACACTCATGGCCTGGGTGAAGCGAAATGCAACTGGTTCTACTCATTATGTCTTCAGCAAAGAAGATGCAGATAACGATGGATATCGTTTACAAATAGATGCCGCCAATACTGTCACCTGTTCGCTAAACGCAACAGATTTGACTTCAACCGCGACCATCACTGATACCAATTGGCATCATGTCGCGTGCACTATATCGCGAGGAGGTAATGGACAAGTATATGTTGATGGATTTGCAAGTGGTACTGCTACCGCAATCAACAATGCAGCAATGGCGACAACTACTGCTCTTCGTATAGGCTCACGATCTTATACCCCGACAAACTATTTTTATGGTCTTATCGACGACGCGAGAATATACCCGTTTGCATTAACACTGAACCAAATACGAGTAGCCATGAATGAAAATGCTATCAGTTTCAGATGACAAATATCATGATTCCGCCCGACAGAAATTCATATAATGATCTAACATGAAGAAATTATTACGATTAATATCCCGATATAAGATTTACCTCGTAAGTATTTTTGTTTTTAGTCTTTCTGTCTGCGCTTTTATTCTTTGGTATTTCAAACCATACAGTGTCCAGGCAGCCGGATGGTATGACGACAGCCTTCTCTATCGTACACCAGTAACTGTAGACAATACAGGTTCTGCAGACGCAAGCAAACGTATTCTCGTAGATGTCAATACAAGCACACTCATTTCTTCCGGTAAAATGCAATCAGACTGCGGCGACTCACGCTTTACTGACGCGAGTGGAAACATCCTCCAATATTATATTGACGCTGCGGGTGGGGCATGTAATACAAGCGGCACCGATTACTGGGTGCTCCTGCCTGACGCTATACCTGCAGAACCTATCACTATTTACCATTATTACGGCAATGATCTCCTCGCAAACGGTACTCAGTCAACTCAATTTGCACAATCTGCGCTCGCGGGCTATACCGCTACGATAGGTACAGAAGAAAAAACCCAAAGACCCGTCGCATACTGGAAATTTGATGAAGGTGTAGACAATACTTGTCCTGGAGGAACAAATGATGCATGCGATCATACCAGCGCTCGCCATGATCTTGTCAATTCCGGCGCTATCTGGCAAACAGCGGATCTCTGTAAAAACGGTCAATGTCTAAAATTTGACGGCACTAATGATTTTCTTTCAATTGCTGATGATGAAGAGTTGGATTTTGATGCAACTGAATCTTTTACTTTAAGTGGATGGTTCAAACGAGGACCTATTTCCGCAGGTACTGAAGTAATCATAAGTAAAATATCAACCGGAAGTCCTGCAGGTGTTGGTTCGACAGCAACTACAACAATTACTACCTCAACCGATGAAGGAACTGGCGGTGATGATGCTTCCTGGCGAAACAGAGTATTTTATGATGCTAATAACAACCGTTGGCATACTTTGTATATTGATTCCTCAAGCGACATCATCAATCGGTCAACATCTGCAACTTCAGGTGTGACGTTTGATGGATCAGGAACTGTAGTAGCAGGCACCTATGATTATGATGATTTCAGTTGTTCGACTGAAACTGATGGCTCGACTACCTACCTGCACTGCGCATACTCAACCAGTACAGATCATATCCTCAACTATAAACGCTGTGAGCTGACAGGATCAGCTCCATACATCACCTGTGGATCAGCGCAGGCAGTATACACTTCTGCGGATAGTGTAGATGATGTATCCTATCCCAGTATCGTCACTGACTCAAATGACTGCGTCCTGATAGCAGCAAATGTTGAAGATGATAGTATCGTGACAGCTGCAGATGAGCACAATATATATCTGTGGAAAGAAAATGACGGCACCTGTGGGGATGGAACCATGGCTGCAATCACACCTCTTTTTACCGCAGTACAAAGTGACGTCGGGTACAACAATGATACTCCGACGGGACTGACCTCTTTTGGTGATCTGGATGCCCAAGTTTATTGGGTGGATACCGATACGACAGGGACTTTTCAACTTCAAACACGCTTTTTTGATGGAGATACCAATAGTTTAGGAGCAAGTCAGATAGATCTTGATACTGATATAGAAGGCAGTACTACTTTTCTCAATTTTCAATCTATCGGCATTGGTAATACCAACATAACATTTGGTATGGACGATGGTACTACTGATCTTGATGCATACATCATACGAACAAAAGATGGGAGCAGTGTGACCCAGGTAGATACGGGCCTCAATACTAGTGCCACTGCAGGTATTACAGGAGGTGTCGCAGCTGTTGTTGATACAGTAGCAAGCGGAGCAAATGATATATGGGTTTTTGCTGTGAATAACACCGATGCCGCAGACATCTATTATGCCAACTCTATAGATGGTGGAACTACCTGGAACAGCGCTATACAAATAGTGGATTCATACGATACGAATGAAGTAAAATATTTATCTGCTTACTTCAACAGCGAAAACTGTGACATTACCCTTTCATGGCTTGGTAACGCTTCCACACCATGGAACGTAAATACAAAAATTGTCAATACTGGCTCGTGTAGTAGTACTGAAACATCAGGATACAAAATCCAAATGGAATCTGACGGGGATGTATCATTTATTGTTAAAGATGGCACTAACACCGACATTGCTCAAACTACCACAGCAACATATGATGATAACGTATGGCATCATTATAGCGCTGTACGAAATGGCAGCTCCAATATCAAACTCTATATCGATGGAGTCGAAGCAGCTTCTGATAACTCTCTCAGTACAACTGCTACATTGGCAAACACCGGCACTTTATATCTTGGAATAGATTATAACGGTGCAAGCAATCCATTCAAAGGATTTCTCGATGATACAAAAATATATCGATATGCCCGATCTTCATCACAAGCAAAAATAGATACATTATTAAAAGGAAGTCCGTTAGGCAACAACGTATCGTTTAGTAATACTACTGACTCATTACAAAAAGACCTTGTCGGATACTGGAAATTCGATGAATCAGCTGCAGATACCTGCACCGGAGGCGCCAATGATTCTTGCGATTCCTCCGGAAATCACAATGACGGGGCTTGGAATGGTAATGCAACAAGCGCTCAAGGTAAATTTGGAAATGGCGTTTCATTTGATGGTTCAGGAGACTACATTTCCATCACAGAATCGTCAGTATGGGACTTTGATACAAACTCGTCTTATACTGTAGCATTCTGGTTTAAAACATCCGCAACCGCAGATAGTAGTAATTATCTTACAAAAGGTCTTGGCTCGGCTTATCCTTTTAAATTTGAAGCTGTCAGTAGTGACCGTATACAATTTGCCATCAGTGACGGAACGAATAATCCAGGAGTATCTACATCTGGTTCTGTTGAGGACAACACATGGCATCATGTCATAGGAATACGTAACGTAGAAACTGATGACATAACAATGTATCTTGACGGTGTTATTGTCGGATCAGCAAATGATACAACCACATCATCAATAGCAAACAATCTCAATTTATTTTTTGCTACGAGAAATGCAGGCACAAGTAACTTTTTTACGGGAACGCTCGATGAAATCAGGATATATAATCGCGCACTTTCTTCCACAGACATAAGCAATTTATATCACTTTTCAGGTTTCCAGACAGGTTACTGGAATTTTGACGAAGGGAGAGGTGGCAGTATCTATAACCGTGGTACGGTAGGGCAAACTGCGTCGTTTACCAATGGACCCGTATGGACAACAGGAAAAATAAGTAAAGCGATCTCATTTGACGGCACCAATGACTATGTGACGACCTCCACAGCGGCAAACAACTTCATCACTGCGGGAGAATCTACCCTCACCGCATGGATACTGCCCGCAGGAACAGCGCCAGTAGTAAGCGCGGCTTACGACGGCAGTAGAATAGTCGGAGATGTAGGCACCGATCAAACATGTAATGGTTGTTTTTTTGGTCTTTATCGTGCAAATATCAGCGGCA
>CAZNUT010000011.1:0-33365 GCA_964576365.1 uncultured Gammaproteobacteria bacterium | reverse complement strand
TGCCTCCCGTAGGAGTGGGGGCCGTGTCTCAGTCCCCCTCTGGCTGACCACCCTCATGAGGCCAGCTACCCGTCATTGGCTTGGTAGGCCATTACCCTACCAACTACCTGATAGGCCGCAGGCTCATCCCTTGGCGACTTGCGTCTTTATCCCGCCAAAGGCGGGAACAATAGGAGATTACCCCACCTTTCGGTGAGCTATATCCTACCTAGGGGAAGATTCCTACGTATTACTCAGCCGTCCGCCGCTATCTCGTCCTCTGCACAAGAAAGTTATTGGTATGTCAATGTCTGTCGTATATTGCTATACGTTAAACAAAAACATACGTCTAACTTCCTGGTGCAGAGTACAAGACACGCTCGACTTGCATATCTCAGGCACACCGCCAGCGTTCATCCTGAGCCAGGATCAAACTCTTAACAAATGTTAGCCACGATTACCGCGGTAACGGTACATCGTGTCCTAACCCGATTACAAAACTAACTTAGATCTGAAAATTACTCACTCAGATGATGCTGACCTATTTTTCAATGTGCATCCTCCCCGCCTTTGAAGCGGGAAAGGTAGATCCTTATTGTATGGTACAACTTCCAGAAAGTCAACGGCATTATAGTTCATAAAGTAATAAAGTTTATAAAGTTGTAAGGTAGTAGATTTGCCGAAGAGTACATTAGTAGTCAGCTGTGTAATAGATTTATATCTATCCTTTCTGTATTTAAAATAAAAGTACCTTTGTCTCATCTGCATTTTTGTAGCAAGCTGAAATATTGTTTGATATAATTTTTGCTGTTACACGTTTGAAATAGTATGCATTCTCTATACAAACCAGAATTGGTAAAACCTCTTTTCCATAAAATGGCATCAACATTTGCTCAGTTATCGTCGTGAGAATATACATCAGTTGAACTTATGAATCAATTACAGATTAATGATGTTGGCCAACTTGCATATTTGTTATCAAGAGAAGCGATGTATCTCGCGCATCCTTATGCTCAGAGACTCGAAGATATAGATTTGGAAAGAAATAGAAATCAAGGTGTGTACGGTAAAGGAACGCGTATCGGATGGATGATTCCTGACAATGACCTTATATTTGAAATATAAGTTAAATTTAATTATGAGTAATAAGCGTTACGACACAGTAGTCAGTCCAGAAGACAGGAAAAGAATCTTAGAAGAAGTACAGGGTGGTGTCTGTGGGTTTTGTGGGGCACCGCTCGGACTTGAAGGATCTGAGGCGCATCATTGTATACCCATAGGTCAGGGTGGCCCGAATACAGAAGGCAACGTACTTGTTGTTCATAGTAGTCCTTGTCATGAAATCTTGGATGAATTTGCTGGTAAGCAAGTATATTTCACTCAGTCGTTTGGCATGTTTGATGTAATAATGGGTGGGAAGTCTATTGAGGAAGCTGTGTCGTCTATTCAAATTGGAGCTGAGTTTACGGCGGATAGTTTTCCAGGTGATGCAACTAGACTGGATGCTATCAGAGCTAAGTCAACTGATCGTTTAAATAATCCTCAACAGGTTGAAGCTATATTAAATTTAGCTATTAAAAAACATGAGAAGGAATTGTATGAGCTTGGCGTCGAGTATGGCAAAAATCTGGTTGCATCTTTAAGAAACAAAGAGTAAGAAGAAGTGACAATAACATACCTCGCTACTCATAACAGTTATGAGTTGATATTTCGCCCTCCTGCAGAGTCAGATAGTTCATTTTAAACTTTTGCAGCGATCTGATACATCCTTTCCGGATTCTGATCGAGCTTCATAAGTCCGATGAGCGTGGCATCCTCATAATGCTCCACCCGGAATGCATCGATGCCAAGCTCCTTTGTGATAAACTGCTCAATATGTTCAAAAGATGCGAGATTGCCTGTGAGCGCGATACCATTTTTATATACTGCATCAGCAATCTCAGGAGGAGCAAGCTCAAGCAATTCTTTTGCCGCATCAATAACCTGATGGAATTGTCCTGCGAGTGCTTCTCGTATGTCTGCACTTGAAATTTTAACTGTTTTTGGTAAACCAGTTTCAAGTGATTTGCCTCGTACATTGAGATGTTTTTGATCGGTTGTAAAATTCATAAGTTTTATTTTTATGTCCTCACACGTCAATTCGCCAAGCACAAGTGCATATTTGAAATATGCATAATTCGCAATGAGTTTATTCATTTGTTCGCCTGCTGTTTTGAGGGTACGCTGACTCACGATACCTCCCCCACTGACGATACTCAGTTCGATCAATCCCCCGCCAAAATCGATGATCATATGGGGTTCGTGTGAAAAAATATCATAACCACAGCCAGCAGCTGTAGCGAGGGCACGCTCAACGAGGTGAACGGTAGTGCAGCCAGCTTTTTCAAGTGATTCAACTAGAGCTTTTTTTTCGATTTCTGTGGCTATAGATGGTGCAGCAGTGATACCGGTGAGAGGCGGCTTGATGAGAATATAGTTTTTGAGGTACGGATGCACCGAAGTTTTGAGTAGATACTGAATGTATGCTACTGCTGCATCAAAATCGTACAAAATGCCACTGGTGATCGGCCTGATGATCGAGATGAAATCCGGCGTTTTGCCGATGATAGCACGCGCTTCATTGCCAAAGAAAATATATTCTTTGACACGATTGCTATACCCCAAAAATGTAGCATCGCGCATCACGATACCCTTTTGCGATATGCCGATGCGGGTCATGGTGGTACCCATGTCAAAATATATGCGTAAAGATGAAAAAAAAGGTATGCGTAAACTTTTTATTTTTTTTATAATAGTTTTCATAATGATCAACCGTATTGAAGCATACAATGTTTTTGCTCCGCGAGCTATCAGATGGTTATTTTATCTCCTCTTTGGTATCACTCCATTTTTGATGAGTTCTCACACGAGCGAACTTTTTGAATTTAACAAAATGATGGCTATTTATGTCATCTCGTTATTCAGTGGCACATTTTGGCTTTTGGGTTTGCTATTTGGCGCATTTAGATTCAAACCTTTCCCTCGGATTCTTTTGTTTTATACCGTGTTTTTGTTGATGTTGTGTGGCTCATGGTGGTTTTCGATCGACCCCCATACTTCCTGGTATGGATATTATGGCAGGTGGAATGGCGGAATACTCTCTATTATAGCGTACATGAGTCTTTTTACGGTAGCCGTTCAAGTATTGAAGCGTGAAGATATTTCACGGCTTGTACAAATATCTCTTATTGCATCTTTGATTGTGATTATGTGGGGTGTCACAGCAAAATATGGCATTGATCCTGCCTGTAAATTGTTTGCAGATCGATGGGATAATCTGTGTTGGACAGATCAGTTTCGGCCCGCTGAGCGTATGTTTTCTACTATTGGACAGCCTAATTGGCTGGGGACTTATTTGGTAGTACATTTCTTTCTTGCATTGTATTACTTTGTTTCATCCATTTTGCATTACCATAAATCTGAGAACAATGTGCAGGTGCGTATTCAGTGGCATGCAGTACCTCTTGGCGCATATCTTATTCTTTGTTTTATTGCAATTGTATTCACTCGTTCCCGTTCATCTTTACTTGCTCTTGCGATAGGGATCGCACTTGGGGTCGGGATTGCACTTATTAGAAAAGCCCGATTGTTTGCAGCATACTCTCTTGTCAGCATCTTGGTAGTTGTTTGTATGTTGATGTTTTCTTCAGGCATTTTTAATTCATTTTTGTATGATGATGCAGGGGTCAACCAGCATATCACCTCCTCTGCAGATATACGAAAAATCGTATGGCGAGGAGCTTGGGATGTAGGCAAGGCTTATCCTCTATTTGGATCAGGGGTCGAGACGTTTGGCTATTCATACTATTTTTATCGTCCGAGAGAGCACAATGACACGTCTGAATGGGATTTTTTGTACAACAAGGCACACAATGAATTTCTTCATTATATTGCGACAACAGGCTTTGTAGGATTTAGTTCATATATTTTTCTCATCGGGAGCGTTATCTTTACTTGTATGGTTTCTCTGTATCAAACATATAAAAAGAGAATGCTGCTTTTTTTGCAGCCAGAAAGTTATTTATTTTTGGCTTATATTGCGCTGAACTGTGCTCATTTTTTTGGATTTTCGACATCTCTGTCACAGGTATTTTTTTACCTTCTTCCCGCATTTTTATTGTCCCATCGATCGACAGAGTCCACAAATCAAGAGCCGTCTGTATATAGCAAACACAAGAATATATCTCTCTTGCTTGGCTCAGTGATAATTCTTGGTTTTATATGGAGTGTGTGGCTTTTGAATGCGTATTATCGTGCAGATGTGCTGTATGCTCGGGCAAAAAACAATATGGCCGCATCGGATTATGTTTCAGCTATGAGAGATCTTACTGATGCGCTGAAGTTGAGATATGAGCATGTATATGAAGACAAATTATCCCAGACGCTTGCCTATCTTTCGTATCAAGTTTCATTAAAAAATCCGACAGGAGCTGATGGGCTTATCACCCTTTCTGAGGCGGCCAATGAGAAAGCCCTCCGCGCAGCTCCTTTAAATATAATTTATTGGAAAACAAAAGCCCGCAATCATCTGCTTTTTTACCAGGCTAAAAAAGAATTTCGCTATCTAGAGATAGGAAAAGATGCTATGATGGCTGCAGTGGTGATAGCACCGACTGATGCACAGACGAGATACGCGCTTGCGGTAATATACAAGAATATGGCAGAAGAAAGTAAGGATAAAAAAGCAAAAGCTATGTATATTAATTTGCAAAAGCAGACATTACAAGAAACGCTTGCACTTCGGCCAGGTTACCTCGAAGCACAACAAATGTTAAATGCTCTCAATCAATAACATATTTTGAGGTTATCTTCTCCATGCAGGATAGACAATGGCAAACTGTGAAGTCTCTGGTGGGCTTTATGACAGTTGTTCAGAAATATAGTTTATAAATATGCGATCAGGTTCGTATAAAAAAGTAAGGTCAACAACAACCCTCATACAGTTACACGTTTTTCATTCCTTTTCTGACACATCAGTGCATCTCCATTTCTCAAATCTTGCAGCATGTGTACATTTTCAACTCCAGGAGAATTTGATTTAAGCTCGTTATTCATATTATTGAGATTCTTTTGGCAGAGTCGTGTGATATCAACATGTACTACTATCATATTTTGAGTATTAAAATACTTAAAAGTGATTCTATGAGGTAGGACTTTGCTCTTAATAGAGTTTTTATGTAATTAAAGAAGTGGTGTGCCGCCGGAAATATTCGTAAATTCGAGCCAGTCGTCATCTTCTCCTCCATCTTTGGCTACTTTTGAAGCATTACCTGTAGATTCTTGTCTCACACGCACTTCATAATCCACACCTACTACACGTATTTGGTAGACAAAATCACAAGCCGTTGTTGAGCCTGCACAAGATCTCGTACTCCCATTGAGCGGGTCAGCCGGAACAGTTTTGAGATAGTTGCATACATTTTGTCCAAGCCAGTTGTTACTTGCACAGTTTTGACCGGTAGTACTGGAAAGTCCGGAAGAATTTTGCCATGAAGCAGGAGTTGTTTGGCCGTCAGCGATCCATTGCTCAAGAAATGTCTGAAGCGTGATACCATCTTTGCTACGTTGCAGATCTCTCGCTTTGCGCTGGGCTTCTGAAGGGTTGAGATTCAGGATGAATACTACGGCAAGAATACCGATGATTCCTATCACAAGCAAAAGTTCAATGAGAGTAAAGGCTGAACGTCGGAGATTTTGCATATGTTTTATGATAAATTTAGGCTACCGTGTTTTGATCCGAAAGTCAATAGTGTATTTATTTTATTGGATTGCCCCTGTCAAATTAAAAATAGGAGAAAGTACCGCAAAAACAAGGATGCCTACGCAGATTCCGAGAAAAATAAGAATTATAGGATCAATAAGTGTCAACATCGATTTGATATTTGTTTCCGATTCTTGTTGGTAATAATCAGCAATACGATTGAGAGTTTCGTCGAGATGGCCTGTCTGTTCACCTACAATTGTCATTTGTACAAGAGAAGGAGGAAAGATTGGCTCATTTGCCATAGCATTGCCGATACTAAAGCCCTTCTCTACTCGCTCGGTCACCCGATGAAAGGCTTCTCGAAACAAAACATATGTATTGATTTGTGTGACGATAGCAAGTCCATCCAGAATAGGTACGCCAGAAGAGATGAGGATAGACAGAGTGCGAGCTACTTCAACTAGGCCTGAAGTCACGATAACATCACCTACAATTGGAAGATTCATGAGTCGTTCCTCGAGCAATTTTCGACCTCGAACCGTATCAAAATATTTTTTTAACGCAAATATACAAGCACCAATAAATGCAAGAACAAGTGGCCAGTATTTCGACATAAACGTAGAGACTGAAAGTGCAAATAAGGTAGAAGCAGGTAAATCAACTTGAAAATTTTCATACAGTTGAAGGATTTTTGGCATGACAAACGTTACCATAATAAACATCATGCTGATCATAGCGATCACAATAACAGTCGGATATACCAGCGCATTTCTGATTTTACCTCTAAATTCATGTTCACGGTCAAGATGGTCAGCAACTTTTGACATGATTAGATCGAGTTTGCCAGAGGCCTCTCCCGAACGTACAAGCGCTATGTAAAAACGTGAGAAATAGTGTTTATATCCTTCTAATGCATTTGAAAATGTTTTTCCTTCCCGGAGTGATTTATCAATATCCTGAAGCATTTTTTTCATGGGGGTTTTTTTTGTTTGTCGAACCAGTAGTTCGAGAGCATCGATGAGTGTGAGTCCAGCATTGAGCATGATAGCCAATTGTCTTGTCAGGTATGCGATATCGTCATAAGTTACGCGCTCGACAAAGTGGGAAATAAAAAATGAGCTTGTTGTTTTTTTTTCAGTAACTTCTATAGGAAATGAGCCATTTTTTTTCAAAAATTCGGTCACTTCGGCTATGCTTCCTGCCTCCATTTCCCCTTTAGTGATCTTATTGTCGATAAGCGTACGATAGGTGTACAACATATATCAGAGAACAAATTTTTTTATTTCATTAGGTCGCTGTGCATAGCTGTATGCAGTTGTGCGCGAGATAGCGTTCTGTTTGTATAAATGAGCCAGATATTTTTCAAACAAGATGATATTTTGTTTTTCACCTGTTTCTAAAATATTATCAAGCATATATGCCTTGCCTTCACGAATAAGCGAAGAAACAGCCGGAATATTGAGCAAAATTTCGACCGCTGGTATACGTCCATTTTCATCCACATTGGGCACCAACCGTTGAGTAACAATGGCGCGCAAGACAGAGGCGAGTTGTGATCTAATCTGTTTCTGTTGTTCAGCGGGAAAGACATCTACAATACGATTGATAGCTTCGGGTGTGCTACTTGTGTGAAGTGTTGAAAAAACAAGGTGTCCTGTTTCGGCTATGGTAAGAGCTGCCTGAATAGTATCAAAGTCACGCATTTCTCCAATTAGCACGATATCCGGATCTTCTCGCAATACTGAGCGTAATGCTTTTGACCACGAATGCGTATCTGAATGTAGTTCTCGTTGTGAGATGATAGATTTTGCGGCTGGGTATATGAACTCGACCGGGTCTTCGATCGTGATAATGTGTTTTTCCTGAGTGAGATTTATTTCGTTGAGAATAGAGGCGATTGTCGTAGACTTTCCTTCTCCAGTTGGTCCGGTAAGCAAAATAAGACCGTCATTAAGTTTGGTAAAATCATGAAATGTCAAAGGTAAATTGAGTTCCTCAATAGTAGCAATCCGCGATGAAATGACTCTGAAGGATGCAGCAAGTGCGCCACGAATGTGATAGATGTTCACTCTAAAACGAAATTCTTTCCAGGCATACGCGAAATCAATTTCTTTATTTTCTTCTAATTCTTTTTTTTGTTCATCTGTTAAAAGTGAAGTAAGCATTCGCTTTGTTTTTTCTGGGGTCAATATATCATATGTTTTGAGTTGAATAAGCTTTCCATGAAGTCGAATGGTAGGTACATAGCCTGACATGACGTGAAGGTCTGAGCCTTTTTTTAGTATAACTTCATCAAATAAAGCAGTGATGTCCATGTAAATAATTACAAATTTCTAATAAACTAATTACTAATTTTTAATTTCCAAGTAACAATTCCTGCCAACCTCTGGTTGGCTTAATGCTTTCTCCTCTTTTTTTAAGGAGGAGTACCCGAAGGGGGAGGTGGTAATAAATACCTATATCACCCTTCCTCTGGCGAGACTGTTACTATTACTTGAGATCCTGAAACAAGTCCTGCCTGCTGGCAGGCAGGTCAGGATGACGTGTATTGATGAGACTGTTTATTGTCTTCTGATTGCTGTTTATTTGACAACTAACACCTAAAAACTACACTAAACACCATTTACGTCTGTGTTACTCTCATGATTTCTTCAATTGTTGTTTCTCCTTCAAGAGCCTTGAGAAAGCCATCTTGTTTGATTGACATCATACCTTCATCACGAGCTACTGCATCAATTTGTTGTGACGGTGCAGATTGTAATATCAGTTTAGAAATCGTAGGAGAAATATGCATGATTTCAAAGATACCAATCCGTCCGATATATCCAGTTTGGTTACATTCATCACATCGGTGTCCCCGAGCTAGTCGAATTGTCTGTCCGTTTTGATATTGGATAGGTAAGAGCGTATCCAACGTGCTTTTAATCATATCTTGTACTGCCTGCTCGGGTTCGTAAAATTCTTTACAATTTGGACAGACTCGGCGTACAATTCGCTGAGCGACAATAAGATTGAGTACTGAAGCTATGAGGAAAGGCTCGCCTCCGAGATCTATGAGACGAGGAATGGTGGTTGCTGCGTCATTTGTATGAAGAGTAGAAAGTACAAGATGACCTGTGAGAGCAGCTTGAATAGAGAGTTGGGTAGTTTCTATATCTCGGACTTCTCCTACCAAAATGATGTTTGGGTCTTGTCGGAGGAATGATTTTAAACCTGTTGCAAAGGTGAGTCCAGCCTGAGGATTGGTTTGCACCTGATTAATACCTTCTATTTGATACTCAACAGGGTCTTCGAGTGTGACTATATTGACACTTTTAGTATTCAATCTACTCAAAACTGAATATAAAGTGGTTGTTTTTCCTGATCCAGTTGGACCAGTGACCAAGATAATACCATTGGTTTTGGTTATGGCTTGTTCAAATATACGCAATTGAACTCCGTGTATTCCCAATTCTTTAAGACTCGGTAGGCCACCACTCTTTCGCAGAATACGAAGTACAATGGTCTCGCCATATATGGTAGGAAGTGTTGAGACACGGACATCTACCTCATCTTCTCCGATATGATAATTGAATCTACCATCTTGAGGAATGCGCTTTTCGTCAATTTTCATTTCGCCAAGTATTTTAATACGAGAAGCTAAAGAGTCGTGAATAGTGATAGGAAGGGATAATTTTTCTTGCAAAATACCATCTATGCGATAGCGGATACGAGTTTTGATGCTCAGAGGCTCAATATGAATATCAGATGCCCGGCTTTTAATAGCAAAATCTAGAACGGTATTGACAATTTTTGCGATAGGAGCTGTATCTCCGCCTTCTCCGGGTTTGCCAGGTGTCGCTTTTGCTGGAGTTACTTGTTTAACAGCTTCTTTTACTTCGGGAGATAAATTTTTGCTATAAGAGATACTAATAGTTTTTGCTATATCCTCTTCAGAGGACAGAACGAGAATGATTTTGAGACCAGTTTTCATTTCAAGAAAATCAAGGAGAGATACATTGAGCGGGTCAGGAGAAGCGATGTACAGTTTTCTATTTGCCTGGTCAAACATGTATGGCATGATATTGTGCCGTTGAGCTAGTTGTTCCGAAATAAATGTAAGAGATTGAGGATCCACTGCTGTTGTAGCGATGTTGACATAGGGTACATTTAACATTTCAGCTTTGACTTTCAGAACTTCATCTTGAGGGAGTTGAGTGTATTGAAGTATATATTGATCGATGGGTAAGTCTTTTTTTAAGGAGTCAATCTCATATATATTGGCTTTTTCACGGTCCAAAACCCCTCGTTCAATCAATCTGTTTAAGAATACGTTTGGCGCTATGCCCATTATCTCACTATAAGGAGGTTTATGTTAAAATGCAAGTGAGCCCATTATGTTACCGACCATTATTTATTCTGCAACAGAAAAAGAGTTTGAATCTCAGGTCCAAAGCCGATTTGGCAGTGAGATTTTTCAATCTGCCCATACGTACACTCTCATCCCTGATGATGGAGTGATTTCTGTAGATCAGATCAGATTGATGCTCAAATCCCTTTATTTAAGCCATGTGGTGAGTACACTCGTAATTAAGCAATTGGAATCCGCAACTCCTGTCGCGCTTCAAGCTCTTTTGAAAACTGTTGAAGATGAACATGAACGCGTGCAGATGATTTTTTGGACCCGCTCTATACAACAACTACCGTCAACTTTTTTGTCAAGGTGCGCTGTTGTAACAGTTAAAAATATATCACCCGTTGCATATGCAGATATGAGTTTATTGATGGAGCGATTACAAAATGGCACAGTAGCGGAAATATTGTCAGGAGTTTCTGTGGCGGGCAGTTCTCGTGAGGAAGCGGAGATTTTTTTTCAAAGCATTGTTGCTTTTTTGCATTCCAAAGCTAAAGAAGTGCCACCATATGTAAGTCTGGCGAAACCAGTACTCGAACTATACCAATTATTTTTAAAGAATAATATCAATTCTCAACTCGCAGTCGATCAGTGCGTCTTAAAAATGGTCGCTCTTATCAGAAGAACATGATATAACTATAGTATGCGCAGGTCTTTTACTTTGATTGAGCTTCTTATTGTTGTTGGGTTGATGAGTGTCATTATTTCTTTAGGTGCGGTTGGATATAATGCAACAACCAAGCGAGCAAGAGATGCGCGAAGGCGGATTGATTTACAGCAAATTAAATCAGCTTTAGAGCTTTATAGGAGCAATAATCCTGATGGTGTGTATCCTACCACTAATGAATATGGATCAGGCTCTTCTTCAGTATTGGTTCCCCGCTATCTCCCATCTATTTTTCTTGATCCAAAAGGTGACAGCTATCGCTACGAAGCTGCTCCTGCAGGATGCAATAATAGCTCTAATCCATGTGTTTCGTATGAATTATCTACAACGCTTGAGTCAACAGGAGTCAGCTATGCTGTCAACCCACATTCAATGAATTAGGTATGAAACAATCTATTCGAGCCGTGTCCTTGATTGAGATTTTAGTAGTTTTTTCGATCATGAGTATTGTTGGTTTTGCCGGATTTGCAGGATATAGTAGATTTACGAATCAAAAAAAATGGGATAAAGATATCGAGGCAATTCAGAATGTATTTATGTCTGCAATTCAAAAGACTGCTGCCCGAGATGTAGAATCAGGTTCCTGTTCTACTTTTTCAGGGTATGAGATAGAAATTACGAACAGCACTGGAGTGTTTATTTTATATATATTGTGTCCCTCACGGAGAGAAATTGCGAGATATCAGTTGTCATATTCTTCAGTGATTAGTCTTTCAACACCAATTGTACATATATATTATCCATACGGCAGACTGAATGAAACTTTTTCAATGGTTTTACAAAACGCTCATGCGCCAGAATGCCAGGAAGTTAGCATATCAACGCAAGGCATTATCACCCTTCCGGCACGGTATTCATGTTAATATGATGAACAAGTGTCAGACTTACTCTCACAACAAAGGTTTTTCTCTCATTGAAATCATGGTATTTGTGGGTATTTTTAGTATGGTTTTTATTTCCGCTTTGAGTTATGCGATTAATTCATTGTATAGAATGCGATTGACTGAACATAAAACAAAGGCAGTATTTTATGCAGAAGAATTAAAGGAATGGCTTGATGGAGAACATGAAAATGATTGGATCTTGTTTTCATCAAAAGCCAACGGATCAACATATTGTGTAAATCAGGCTCTCACGCTTAATACATCAGTATCATCACTAACAACTGGTACTTGTGGTATGAACGGGGTCGGCTCTATCTCCCCACGGATATTTCGGCGAGAGGTCACACTTGTTTCCAATACGCCGACACAAGTGACTGCTCACATCCAAATAACTTGGAACGAAACAGGTGCAAATGGTGCAGTGATACCGTTTACTCAAGAGTTAGATGCGATTTTTACTTCTTATTAATATGAAGAGATCAAATGGTTATACCCTGATAGAAATGATGATAGTTATTGGTATTCTCGCAGTTATAATGCCAACAGTATTTTCTATTATTTATATTCTTATACAGCAACAGTTGCGCATTTTTAGGGTTTCGGAAACTAAACGTGAAGGTGACCGTATTGCTTTTTTTGTAAAAGATACTATATTGCGCGAAGCAGTCGGAATTTATAAAAAGAATGGAGCAGACCGTTGCACCTCTGCGTCGACTACCCCTGAGCAAACTAACGATGGAAGCGATTTCCTTCTTGCACGTACAAAAACTAGCTCAGCTACCGGTTTTTCATTTGAACAGACTGGGGAGTCTCTCATCTTTCATGATTTAAATGATGGAACAAGTGAAAAGTTGCATGGTGAGCGAGTTCGTGTTTCTGATTTTCAAATTCAGTGTTTGCGTAAAAGCAATGTCTCAAATCCTGTTGTAGGGGTCAGCTATACCGTAACTTTTTATGACAACACTCCTACTGACCTTGAAGGCACTGTATCTTTTCCTTATCATCTCAAAGTTAAGTTGCGCAGATGAGAAAAATTACATAAAAGCAAAAATGATCAGCTCTCAGGTTGCTGCAGATCCTCTGTTATGTTAGTCTGAATACTATATGTCTTCAGATGTGTTTGCTTTGGATATAAACGAAAAATTTACCCGTATCGCGAGTTTGCAACTCAACAAGGGTAAGATTGAATTATTATCATTGGGATACGACGAAACAACAGCGAATTTTTTTTCGAATCCTAATGAAAAAACCTCGGCCGATCAATCAAAAGTCATCAGTACGTTGGCAACACAACTCAAGCTCCCTCAAAAAAAAGTGTACGCAGTGATGCCAGACGGTGTGACTTACTCTCAGCTTATGGTGATGCCACAACTCAAAGAAGAAGAGCTGGTCAATGCTATTCGGTTACAGGCAGATGAATTTGTGCCTTTACCTATAAATGAGGTATATATTGATCTGGAAGTGATAGATACGCTGCCCAATAATAAATTACTTGTTTTGTTTGTCGCCTCACCTAAAAAAATAGTCGATCATATTTCTGACACAATTTCTCTAGCTGGTTTCGAACCTGTAGCGCTTGAAAATGAGATAAGTGCCATGGGACGTTTTGTTTCTGAGGTATATCGAACCATTTCAAATCCTTCTCTCATAATTAATTTTGGATATTCGGGAAGCTCTATTTATTTTATAAACCCTCCTTTCCCCTTTTTTGAGATTTCACGCTCAACTCGTATAGGGCTTGATATCCTTCTCAAAGATTTAAGAGTCAATCTAAACTTACAAGAGCATCAGGCTATTGAGGCTTTGCAAAGTATAGGGCTTCAGTCTGGATACTCATTGAATATTTATCCTATCGTATATGCGGTGGTGAGCGAATTATTTACCGAGATTGAAAAAACCATCTTGTTGGCTAAGGAACGCTATAATGCCACAATCAAAAACTTGTATCTGTATAATTTTGATTCATCTGTCGCAGGGTTATATCAGACATTGCAAACGAAATTTAGCATGCCAGTTCAACCGTTTCCGATAAGTGATGCGCTCGTAGCAAATAAAATTACCCAGACATTTCAGCCGCAACTTTCTACATTTATTTCTGTTATTGCAGCCCATCTCAGATGAAAAAATCCATCAATCTCTTTACCCAGCAGACAAGTTACCAGTCTGCCCTGCATTTTTTTAGAAAGAGTCAAAAGGTTGCTTTGCAGCTTTTTATTGTGTGTGTTCTTATTACCATAGTTGAGGGTGTTGCATATTTATCTATAAAAGAACAGCTAAATGCAAGTATAAAAACACAGAAGGAATATGAGATTTTTGTATCTACCAATGCTGAGCTTGATCAAAAACTCCGACGATTTTTATACAAAAATACCTTCCTTGAAGAGATCATAACGAACGATGTGAAGCCTGGCGATACCTACTACCTTCTTCAAACCGCATTAGCTGAAATGGGTAATGATTCGAAATTAGAGTCATTTAGTATTGACGTAAATCATAAAGTTACTTTTCGGATCATATTTCCTACATATGATTCAGCATTGCAATTTCTTTCAACTATTGAAGAGCGTTCTTTTCTCGATTATTTTACCGAATTGGAGTTGAAGCAATTTACAATCCGTCGAGGGGCAGGAGACCAAAACGTGCTCGAATTTACGGGTGTGTTTAAGTCATTACAGACATAAGATGAAATTTGAACTCAAAACATTATTGCATTTTAAACGGTTTTATATTGTGCTTGTACTCTACGTCGTTCTTATCGGATACCTGATAGGGATAGTGATTGTAGGTGTTGGTATTTTTCAACTTTTTCAAACATACCGGGAGACCGAGGAAAAAGTCACTCAGATGAGAAGTACGGTAGAACGCGTACAAAATAACAAAGATATTCTGGAGGCTTCAATTGATCAATACAATCAGACGCTAGATATGTTGATTCCAGATACAGAAACATATTTTGCCGTCGTGACATCTCTTGAAAAGTTAGTGAATAAAACTGGTATCACACTCTCTTCATATAACCTAGATGTCAATCAAACAAATGAAAAAAAGCTCACTCTTCAGGTACAAATCGAAGGCAACCCGGAACAGCTAAAACATTTTCTGGAGACGTATTTGTATGCAGGTGATCGTATCATCACTTGTGATCAATTTATGGTGAGTGATATCGTGAAGGGTAAGGGTCAGATGCTTTTGACTTTTTACCATGTCGCCGCACCTCAAGGGAACAATGTTCAAGTGGAAAGGATATCGCCAAACCAAATAAAAACAATTCAACAAATATACGATATGGTGAGATAAATAAGAAGGGTTAAGGAATTATTCAGTGAATGTGATTCCTTTTTTACGCTTCAAGAGTTTTGTCATTCCTTCTGAAAGTTCAGCACCATTTTGTTTCCAGTAATCAAATCTGGATTTTGATAAAATGATTTCAGCTGGTGATACTAATGGATTGTATTGTCCCAGTTTTTCAATATATGACCCGTCACGTTTGCGGCGCTTGTCTAGAACCACAATACGATAAAAGGGTGCCTTTGGTTTGCCAAATCTCATGAGTCGAATAGTTGCTGCCATAAGTTATTTATTATAACCTGCCTTCTTCATAATTTCCAGGGCATTTTGCGCTGCATTTTCTTCTGCTTGTTTTTTTGATTTTCCTTCCCCTTCTGCCATTTTTCTTTTATTTACCAAAACAGATACTATAAAGTGTTTTTTGTGTTCAGGGCCTGCCGCTTCTATGAGTTCATATTCGGGTAATTGTTTGTATAAAGCCTGAGTAACCTCTTGCAAATGGCTTTTAGGTGATAAGAAGAGTCTTTGTGTCACGATAGTGTCGAGTGTGTCTTTAAAAAGATGTGTTTTGATAAATGTATATGCTTTATCAAAACCTACATCTATAAATATTGACGCAATCAGCGCCTCAAATACATCCGCGAGTATGTTAGTTTTTTGTCTTCCACCTCCTTTTTCTTCCCCTTTTGACAGTTGAAGGTAAGCGCCCAGACCGAGCTCTCGAGCTGCATTTGCGAGACTTTCAGTACGGACGATAGATGCTTTGATATCTGTATAATCACCTTCTTTTAAATGCTGATAATGACGATAGAGATAGATCGACGTAGCAAGCGAAAGTACGCTATCTCCTAAAAATTCCAGTTTTTCATTTGATGGTAATGGAAAGTTGCGATGCTCATTGAGATATGATCTGTGAATAAAAACATTAAAAAGCAGGGTGGTGTCAGTGAATACGATTCCCACTTTCTGTTGGATCTCGTGGATGATTTCAGGAGAAAAAAAGAGTGTATTATTCATGTTTTGATTCTATCGCGGCTCCAAGTACCGCATTGATAAATGCGTAGCTTCGTTCGTTTCCCAACTCTTTTGCCATTTCGACAGCTTCATTGATGATAACTTTTGGTGGTTCTTTTTTATCAATGGTCAATTCGTATAAAGCTAGTCTTAAAATTGCCAAATCAATTTTTGCAATCTTATCTAGTGGGTATCGAGGTGCATTTGTTGCGATCAGCTTGTCAATAGTTTCTTTTGTTTGTATTACAGCGGTAGTCATCTGCACCACAGATGCCGAAGCATTTTCTGGCAGTGAAGAAGGTTTCAGTTCATCCGTAGAAAAAGAAAGGGCAAAAAGGCGCTGAACTATCTGAATACGATTCTGGTGTCTAGGATCTGTTCCTCCATTCATTTCTGACAGTATTTACAGACTTTATGAGGTAATTTCTTTTTCCCGCACGAGGCACATGTTACCAAAGATGGCAAAATAGTTTCTAACTTACGGGCAGTAAGTCTTTTACCTTTTCTTGCGAACGAATGTTTTCTTTTTGGCAGTGGGGACATAAAAAAATATCAGCTGATAATATCGATATGATATCATGGATTCTTTCCTAACTCAACTGAAGATCAAAAGCTCAATTTTTCACCTAACCAGCAATTCGGAGATTGCTTGCTCATTGTTCTCATGCGAAATTATCCGTTTTTATTTTATTACGAATTGACTTGAGATCCAGGTTCACGCTGCTGAAACATCGAGTTTATCAAGAAAATACCTGCTGTAGAAAGGATTGTCAGTATTGCAGGTAGTACGTGACACATTCATACAAATCTAAGTGGAAAATTTGAAGTAGATGTTGGGCAATTATCAGTTAATCTCTACTGATGTGTGAGGTTGATCCAGAAGCGTTTTGTGAAGTGTGTGTATGTTTTGAATCAAATAGGTATTGTTGTACGGCGCTTTGGACTTTTGCAACAAATTCGAAGTTTGAGAGATCTGCTAATTGAAGATCGCTATAACCGTGTTGCGATGTGCCATAGATTTCTCCCGGACCTCGTATTTTGAGGTCGTATTCAGCAAGTTGTAAACCAGAGTTGGTTTTAGCAAAAAAAGACAGCCTGCGTTGTTCTTGAGGGACATGTTCACTAGTGAATAACAGACAGTAAGATTGGGCATCTCCTCTGCCTACTCTACCTCGAAGCTGGTGAAGTTGAGCCAGACCAAAGCGCTCTGCCCCTTCGATGATGATAATATTTGCGTTTGGCACATCCACTCCGACCTCGACAACAGAGGTTGAGACAAGGATGTCTGATTTGTGTGCGCGAAAATCATTCATAATATGTTCTTTTTCGGTGGGCTTGCATTTGCCATGCAATAGCGCCATTCGAAGTTCAGGAAAAATATTTTTTGACAATATTTCAAATTCGGTTGTTGCGGCTTTTATCGATTTCATTGATTCCGATTCAGATTCATCGATCAGCGGACAAATGATATAGGTTTGGATATGTTCCTCCTTTATCAGTTTTTTGATCCAGTTGTATGCATCTTGTCTTTTCTGAAGAGGGACAACGTATGTTTTGATGGGCTTTCTTCCTTTAGGCATTTCATCTAGTACGGTCATATCAAGCTCGCCAAACATAACAAGCGAAATAGTGCGAGGTATAGGGGTAGCTGTCATAGTGAGGAGATGAGGATTTGTTCCTTTTTGTTTGAGTGTTGCTCTTTGCTTTACTCCAAAACGATGTTGTTCATCTATGATCACTAGTCCCACTTTGTCAAAAACAGTTGAGTCAGTCAACAGTGCCTGAGTCCCTACTAATACATCACATTGTGGCAATGGCGATGTGCTTTTTTTTCGTTTAGTATTTGTTTGACTTGTGATGAGGTCTACACTCAGTCCTGCTTTTTGAAGTAGTTTTGTAAATGTTGCAAAGTGTTGCTGTGCTAGAATTTCAGTTGGGGCCATGCAAAGAGTGCGAAATCCATTTATATGTGCCATATATGCGGCTGCGGCTGCTATCACTGTTTTTCCTGAACCTACGTCTCCCTGCAAAAATCTATTCATCGCAGTTTGCTGCTTGAGATCATTGGTTATTTCCTCAATTGCCCGTTTTTGAGCATCAGTCAAAGTAAAAGGAAGCTCATCTATCCATCGTTTGAATCGTTTCATTTTTTCTGCTGAAAGATGAAAAGGATGGGCTGCTGGTCGCTGCTTCCACTCATCTTTGACCCTGGCAAAATGCAAGAAACGTTCAAATAACTCATAAAAAGCCAGTGTTTCTCTGGCATGTTGAGCGGTAGATATATGATGAGGGAAATGGATATTCCTTAATGCGTCCTTATAAGGTAAGAGCTTGTAGGTTTTTTGTAATGACGTTGAAAGTATATCTGGTACCTGTCCCCATGCCATCTGTTGCACTGCATACCATATTTTTTCGCGTAGAGTTCGTGCAGAAATACCTGCGATCTGCGGGTGGTATGGTACTACTCTCCCGGTGTGAATCAGAGGAGAGTCACCATGAAGCACCTCGTATTCCTGTACCTCCATACTATATGATTTACCTGTATTGTTCACTACTCCTGCACAACTTATATTCATGCCTGGTTTCAAAATACGAGAAAGAAATATCTGATTGAACCATATACATTCCATAGGCATTTCGCTTCCTGAAAGAGTGAGAATGGCTTTTTGTATTTTGAACCCCCTGCGGGTAAATTGTTGCTTAAAGGACGTAATCATGCCGGTAGCAGTGCACTGACTTCCATTTGATATACCAATTTGAAACTGAGTGCTAAAGTCAATGTGACGGTTCGGATAGATGCGAACAAGGTCAAGCAATGACGTGATTTCTGCTTTTTTGAGGCGAGAAAGTGTGATAGGGCTCGTGCGAGGTAATTGTGTAACTGGGCTCAGTGGGTCCACGTTTAAAGAAAAAATGGAGCAAAACTTGAGAGTATCAGAAGAATAGATGCTATGATAATAAATATTTTGATAAAGACCCGTAATTTAAAATACCGTCTTATCTTCATGCAAATTAGTATATCACAAATTAGTAAGCAAGCTGCCTAATAACTGTATACACCATCTCTTAATTTAGTTTCGCAAGTTCAGATCATATGTCAGTTTGTTAACTACAGATTTCAATCTAGGTACTGAGCACGAGTAAATGGTAATGATGTATACGATCTTAATAATAAAGTAGACTTTTGAGGTTTGAACCTGCTTCACTGCGTCTGTTACAATAATGTATGACATATGTTACTTCTCGAAGACGACGCTTGTTAAGAACAGGAAGTACTTCATCATTTTTTTCACAAAACTTATTGATATATGCGGGAGCGGCGTTTGTTGCTTTGATCGTAATCGGTTACATTGGTGCTTTCGCATTGTTTGCTTGGTACGGACGTGATCTTCCACAACCAGGCAAGCTTTCTGAGTTGCGGGAAAACTCAACCATTTTTTACGACCGCAATGGAGAAATCATATATGAAATGTTCAAGGATAAAAATCGAATGCCGGTGAATATCAAACAGATTCCGGAGTATTTACAAAATGCTACAGTAGCTATTGAAGACAAGCGTTTTTACCAACATAAAGGTATTTCTGAATATGGAATACTTCGTGCACTTGTCAGTAATGCATTAGGTGGAGCTCAGGGAGGCTCTACTATCACTCAACAACTTATTAAAAATGTACTTCTCAGTTCGGAGCGCAGTCTTCCTCGCAAAATCAAAGAAGCAATCCTTGCTTATCAAGTTGAGTCAAAATATACAAAAAAAGAGATATTGGAAATGTATTTAAATGAAGCCCCATATGGAGGTAGTTATTATGGAGTGGGTTCGGCTTCTATGGGATATTTTGGTAAAAGCACAGATAAGTTGAGTCTCTTGGAGTGTGCGATTCTTGCAGGTCTTCCACAGAATCCTTCCCGTTTTTCCCCTCTTATTGGTGAAAAAGATGCGTGGAAGGACCGTACGATAGATGTACTGCGTCGTATGAGAGAAGACGAGTATATCGATCGTGATCAGGAGAAAGCTGCTCTTCACCAGATGGAAAGTTATCGTTTTGTTCAATCAAAAATAGGTTTTCATGCCCCACATTTTATTTTTTATGTAAAAAAGCAATTGGAAGAAGAATACGGAGCAAAGCTTTTAGAAAAAGGGGTGAAAATCAAAACTACTCTTGACCTAAAACTTCAGAAAAAAGCTGAAGAATTGGTAAAGAAAGAAATTGGTGCGCTCAAAGAGTACAAAGTCGGTAATGGCGCTTTAGTAGCAACAGATCCGGTAAATGGAGATATCATTGTATACATAGGTTCGTACGATTACAACAATGAGTCTTATGGAAAATTTGACGTAGTTTCTCAAGGTATGCGTCAACCAGGCTCGACTCTAAAACCTATAGAATATGCGGCTGCTTTTCAGAAAGGATACACTCCAGCTAGTGTGATAATGGATACTAAAACAGTGTTTCCCAATCCAGGAGATGCCGAAGATTATACCCCTGAAAATTACGATGGAAAATACCGAGGGCCAGTGCAGATACGCTTTGCCCTTGGAAACTCGTTGAACGTACCGGCAGTCAAAATGCTCGCAATGCTTGGGGTCAAGGATTTTCTTACCCTTGCATCAGCTATGGGACTTGATAGTCTGGAGCCTACTGACAAAGTTATAAATAATTTAGGTTTGTCAGCTTCTTTGGGAGGCGGAGAGAGTAGGCTTTTGGATCTAGCAAAAGCATATGGTGTTTTTGCGAATGGCGGCAAGAAAGTGGAGCTGAGTGGTGTATTGGAAATTACTGATTTCAGCGGAAAAAAGTTGTATAAAAAGCCAGATGCAAAAGGTATCGAAGTGCTTTCACCAGAGATTAGTTTTCTTATTTCACATATTCTTTCTGATAATAACGCACGAATTGACACCTTTGGTCCTTCGTCTTACTTGAATGTTCCGGGTAAAACAGCAGCGGTCAAAACTGGAACTACCAATGACAAACGAGACAACTGGGCTGTAGGATTTACCAAATCGATAGTGCTTGCGGTGTGGGTAGGAAATAATGATAATTCGGTAATGAATCCAAAAATAGCCTCTGGAGCCACTGGAGCATCCCCTATCTGGCACAACGTCATGGCAGAACTTTTGAAAACATTTGATGACAACATTATGGAAAAGCCGGAAAAAGTGAAGGCGATTGAGGTAGACACACTTCTGGGTGGACTTCCGCATGATGGCAGTGCGAAACGAAGTGAATATTTTATTGAAGGCACAGAACCAACAGAGACGTCACCCTTTTACAAAAAACTAAAGCTTTCAAAATCGAATGGTAAGCTCGCCAACGACGTGGAGATAAAATCAGGTAATTATGAAGAAAAAGAGTTTATTGTGTTGACAGAAAATGATCCCGTTTCAGGCGATGGTAAAAATCGCTGGCAGGAAGGGATTGATACCTGGGTGAAAGAACAGGCGGATGGCAGATACAAAGTGCCGACCGAAACCTCCGACGCCTCATCTGAGGATGTTATCGTCTCGATTAAATCGCCTGAACATATGAAGACATTAGACTCGAATGACATCGAGATAAAGGTAAAAATAACCTCGATAAAAGCAATCAAAGAGACCAAGATTTGGATCAATGGAGAAGAGAAAAAGGTCATTTCAGGCGACTCAAAAGAGGTCGCAGAAAAATTCAATCTGCCAGATGGCGTATACGACATCAAGGTACAGTCATGGAATGAAAAAGATAAATCTGGCGACTCAACTATAAAAGTTGGTATAAAACAGCCTGTCAGTTAATTTGAATTATGTTATGGGAAAAAAGAAAAGCGGATTTTATGCACATGTAGTTATTGTTGATGAAGTATTTGATATGTCGATATTGTAGTTAAATCTTTATGCGAGGATGAACCATTCAGTATTAATGTTGTTGATCATGATGGTATTTCCGAATATGAACTCAAGCGGATTATGTCCGGTGCTACCAGGGGCACAACACAATGGAATCCGAAAGGAAATTGGTATGAGAAAGGCGGGAATGAAGTTGTATGATTTAATAAAAAATAAAGGTGTTAATATTAGATATACCTTGATCCATGAAGACAGTATTAACATCCATTGTCAGTGTATTTTTTGTAGCTTCTATCTTTTTGACTTTGATTACTGCAAAGCTGATATTCGCTGCCCCATGTTCGCTCAGAGGAGATGTCGACTGTTCCGGCAAAGTTGATCAGGATGATCTCGTTTTGATCACCGGCTTGCTGGGATTTCCGGGAGGCATGGGAGATCTGGACCAAAATGGTGTGGTCAATCTTCTTGATTTAGTTTTAGTTGTGATTAATTTTGGTCAAACACTTCCCTATCGTCCCATTTCGATGACTCCCACTGCTATTCCTACCGCATCCATTACACCAATGCCTACGGTACCGGCCTCGATCTCGCCAGTTTCTCCTTCTCCCACCTCCGTTTTATCTGTAAATGACATATCCTTCGCATGTCTCAATACAACTACATCTCAAAAACAAGTGGTTACAGGAATTCATACGGCTGGTAAATATGAACCGCCAGTGGCTGCAAACAAAGTATTTGATGCTCGTACAGCCAGATTTGAGATCCCTGCTGATATATCGTGGGGTAAAGTTGTGTTGCGTGGAGCGGCGACTAGCACACATATGTGCTGGGCTGGCGGATATTTTACCACTTCTGCTTGGCATCGGCTGGATATCACCTGGGATCAAAGCAAAAATGGACTTGATGGTACTGGAACCTTCCGCAACACAACTGCTGTTGAATCTTTTCATGCCAACACCACTTGGACAGGTCTCTACATCTACAACGTCCATGACGGCATACGTACAAGTAATTCGGATAACAACTGGACGATACAGCATGTATGGCTAGACTATATCCGGGATGACTGTGTTGAAGATGATCATATATATTCGGGTACTATTTTTGATTCACTTTTTGATGGGTGTTATGTGGGTATTAGTACCAGACCCAGCTCTACATACAGTGCAGCTGGCCAAAAAATCAAGATAGATAAATTATTATTGCGGATGGAACCTATGCCCTATCCCTATAAATGGGATACAAAAAGTGATCCGGTGGTCACTGCATCAGGCTATGGCAGTACACCATTTGGATATGGAAATGTATTTAAAACCGATCAGGGAAATGAACCGGAGTATGAAGTCACGAACTCGGTATTTTTACACGAGTATGAGTCAGGTCATCTCCAATTTCCACCGAAAGCAAAAGTCATTGCCTGCAAGAACAACACCATTATCTGGCTTGGTACGCCGCAAAGCGCACCTTCTCAGCTACTCATCGATTTTCCCGGATGCTTCACGCTTATCACAGATAAAGTTCAGGGAAAAAATTTCTGGAAAGAAAAAGTAGCTGATTGGCATGCTCGTCATCCTGGAGTTGGAGTTGGCAAAAAGCCCGCTGTACCCGGAGAATACAAATGGCCCCGGTATTAGTGAGAGATAAGTAAAGCAATTATCCGTATTAGTATGGATGGAGTAGTATTTACTTGAGCGGTTTCACAGCGAATCTTTCCATTAATTCTTGTGTTTGGGTCACAGGTATACCTGCAGTTGCGGCTGCATCGCTCAACTGTCCATATGCCGCTGCCGAAAGCTGAACAGGCATTGGTTCCTCTTTACTTAATTTTGCAATCCACTCCGCGTCACTGAAAACACCTTTTGCTTCTTGAAAATCAGTTAATTCCACTTCATATTTATCTGCTATCATAGAAATTTGTGAAAAAAAATGTAATTGTAGGTATTATAACAAATTGATATCTATTTAGGGATCTATGATCGTTGCAAAAGGGTTATAGCCTTGCTCTTCAAGACTGGGTGTTTTTATCAAAGTATCGTCGGGAGGAGCTTCCGTAATAGGTCGTTGTTCTTGTAAATATGTTGTATACAACTTTTCAAGCGCTTGTTGTTGAGCAGCATATTCACTATGTAGTGAGAGAGTCTGATGAATGATGGTAGGATCAACTCCTATGTCAATGAGTTTTTGGTGGGTTTCTGCCACTCCAATTGCGAGATTCTCGGAAGAAAGTGCATAGCGTTTGTTTACTGTTATCCACCATTCTTTAAGACCCATCATGATTTACATATGTAACTTTTGCAAAAGGATTTATAGCACTCATATCAGGCCCTTGCTTCACTTGTGAGACAGGATTTTCAGTTGTTTGGGCAGCTAATTCGCCTACTTTTTCTACCAAAAGAGGCAGAGTATCCTGATATCTATGTCTCAGTTGTTGAATTGTTTCGAATTCAACTCCGGCATTCAGTCCTGCTTGTTCAACCAAACGTAAGCGTTCACGATATGTTTTGTTCCTATCCAGAGATGGCCACACAAGATCTTGTAAATCTTCTTTCCACGACATATATACATATTATATATACATCTTAATAGAAATCAAGAAGACGAACATAGTTTCAGTAGTTCAGGAAGGGACGAAATAGTTAGAAAACGCTGAATATTTTTGTAATGTTCTTTATTGAGATATGTCGCGTTATGGTGACAATCAAACCACACTGGTGTGATACCAGCGTTTTGAGCAGCCATAATGTCGGTATGGGCATCACCTACCATCAATGTATTTTCTTTTTGTGCCCCAATAAGCTTCATAGCCTTTTGCACTGGTTCAGGATGTGGTTTGTGATTTTGGGTATCATCCCAGGTGACAGTCGCATCAAATAGATCAGCACATTTGAGCAGCTTGCATTGGGCATCAAATGTCTCACGGATGGTAGAGGTGACAATTGCTATTGAGACATGTTTTTTTCTTAGTGCTTGTAAGGTTACCCGCGCTTCATCATGAAATTGAACCTGGTGAAGATTGGCTGTGTAATACTCATACATGCGTTCTCCAAATATATCGGCCTCCTTTATATGGCCTGCTATGACAGCCTCAAAATTATAGACTCCCCTACTTATTATCTCCTCATCAGAGATGTGTAAGTCAAACGTATCAAACGCAAACTGATAGCTACGCAGCCAAAGAGGAAGAGTGTGTACGAGGCATCCATCCCAGTCAAAAAGAGCATGGGTATAGATCGCATGTTTCATTTCGTATATGCTTCCAAAATCTGTAGTAACTGTTTTTTTGCTATTTCTTCGGTGATATTTTCATTCCGGGAGGTGAAATAAAAGCGAAGTGTGATATTGTCTTCATAGGTAGATAAATACTCCACTTCATGTACCAGTGACGCAGTTTTTTTTGCGATCTGCACAAGTTGTTGAAATGTATGAGATCCTGGTTTGAAAGTAGCGTCGAGTTTAATCACTGCATATTGTTCAGGTTCTTTGTAGGGTTTTACGGTCCGGGCATTGTTCAGTAACCATTGGAAATCCAGTTCGGCAGAGAATATGGGTTGTTTTATTCCAAGTGATGTTTGTATTTCTTGATGAACTGATCCCAAGATTCCGGCGTATGTGCCGTTTTCAATACTTATCATCGAGGATTGCGCGGAATGAGAAAAGAGGTTATTTTTTGAATCACTGAATTGTATATCAGGAAGATGCAAGGAACGAAATAATGATTCGATGATTCCTTTAAGATCGGCGATACTTGTGTTTACTATAATAGCGATGTGGTACTTCTCTTCAGGGAGTTCGCCAGGCATAGGGTGGTAGACTTTTGCTATTTCAAAAAAACGCAAGATATCGCGCTTTCCTTGATTTTTTTTGACAGATTGGATCAATGACGGGATGAGAGACTGGCGTAAATATTCTATCTCGGTTGATATCGTGTTTTTCAGTTTCAAGTACTGCGAAGGGTCTGCGCCAGTATCTCGAAGTAATTTTTCACTCACCAAAGAATAATTCAGAATTTCATGTAAGCCGATCGATTTGAGATGGTGTTTCACCGTATGCTGAAGCGAAAAAAGCCGTTCAATCTCGACTGGTTGCTGAATATACACCATTGGTGAGATTTCGCTGGGTAGGTTGCTATAACCGTATACACGTGCCACTTCTTCGGCGATATCTTCTTTCATGCGTACATCATCGATGCGCCAGGTAGGAACACGGATAATAAATTTAACACAGTCGGGATAGGCCATTTCTTCTTCATCTATTTGTTTTACACCAAATTGAAGGCGGGTAAGAATATCAATTACTTTTTTTTCGTTTATCGCAATACCCATCACGCGCTGAATGTCAGTCAAATAGGTGTGAATCTCGGTTTCTTTCCGGGGATGAGGGTATAAATCGACAATATCACTTGCGATAGTGCCCTGGGCATGTTGTTGATACAACTCTATACCTCTTTGAAATGCTAGAAGCGCGAGTTCGGGATCGGGTCCTTTATCATTGATGGTCGCAGCATCGGTACGTATGCCAAGACGCATAGATGTTTTACGGATAGCAGATGGATCATTGTTTTCAATGAAAAAAAGAATCCGGGTGGTTTCTGGGGTTACGACACTGTTTGCTGTGCCCATGATACCAGGCAGGTCGATGATCTCCCCTTTACCATCCTCGATCACAATATCATGTTCATTAAGTTCATGAGTTTTTTCATCAAGTGTAGTTGTTTTTTCTCTTTTTTTAGCTTTTCTTAAAATGAGGGTATGGGTTTTGATGCGATCATAATCAAATACATGAGTTGGGTGGCCAGTTTCGAGCATGACAAAGTTTGTGATATCTATGAGAATGCCAAGTGAGCGGATGCCGCATATTTCAAGTCGTTTTTTGATGTGCGCGGGAGTTGGAGTGTCTTTTTTTACCTCAAGTACTACACCCAATACTCGACGACAGAGAGTATCCGGATCTTGAATTGTTAGAGGTAAAGAAGTTTTTGGCTTTTGAATTGGCTTAGGTGCAAAAGGAGTAAATACTGCCTTTTTGCCAAATTGTGGCAAAATAGCTTGTGCTTCCCGTGCTACTCCCATCACAGACGCGCTATCTACTCTGTTTGAGGTGATCTCGATATCAAGTACCTGGTCGTCTTCCAGCCTTTCAACACGCTCTACCGAAGGGCCGCACAACGAAAGGTATTTCTGAATTTCCTCAACTGTTGCATCTGTATCCAGATGATCTCGAAGCCAGTTATATGTTATTTTTATGTTCATACAATTAATATTGATTAGTGTATCAAGTTCTTCAGGCTCTTATTGCAGCTTATGAGCCGATTAGTTTATAGTTTATTAGGTTTAGGTAATAGAGAAAAGGTGATAGGTTTCTGTTTTAATAATTAAGAATTATGTTCGGGACGTACAGATGTTTTTATACATACGCGCCTTGGTGAGACTTCGTTCTCATTCAGGACATGCTTGAACGAACCATGATATTATCGTGTTTGCCATACTGCGTCAGGCTCTGTATGACAAGCTTTATTTATTTTCAATGTGTAACTTATATTGTTAATGGTTGTGTATGAATAGAATCCTGATTTGAGAAAAAAATCATCAAAATCGATGCGTTTGTCAGAACTGCTCAAGAAATCGCACATCGCCTTCGTACAGAGTGCGTATATCTGCGAGTTTTAAACCTTCTTTCATCATAAATACTCGTTCGACACCAAAGCCAAAAGCCCACCCGCTATATTCATCTGGATCTATTCCCCCGGCTTTTAACACATTGGGGTGAACCATTCCTGATCCTCCGAGTTCAAGCCAGCCTGATTTGCACAGCTTACATGGACCGTCAGCCATTTTTCCTGTGCCGTGGCAGATGCCGCAACTGATATCAACCTCAAAAGAAGGTTCGGTGAATTGGAAATGAAACGGACGAAGACGGATAGATCTGTCTGGTCCAAAAAATTGTTTGGCAAAATAATCAATAGTTCCTTTCAGATGAGTGATGTGTATTTGTTTGTCGATACAAAGCCCTTCAAATTGATGAAACATGGGTGTATGAGATACATCCCAGTTTGGACGATATGTTTTGGCGATATTTATCATTCGAATTGGCGGCTTTCCCAATCTTTTCATTTCTCTATTTTGACCGGATGATGTATGGGGTGTTAAAACCATTTTTCCCAGTGAGGCATGAGCTGGAGTATCAAGAAAAAATGTTTCAAAGTCATCTCGTGCAGGATGGTTCGGGGGCATATTGAGGGACTCAAAGGAAAAATATTCCCATTCGACTTCAGGATATGACATACGAATAAAGCCGATTTTTTCAAAAATGCGGCTGATTTCTTCGATTGCGTACGTGACAAGGTGTAGACTGCCATTGGGATACGGGAGACCAGGTAAGGATAAATCTTGTTTTTTTTCAGAAGTTGTTGATGCGATATTCTTTTTTGCGACAGCGAGTTGATTTTCAATCTCTTTTTTTAGCTTGTTTATTTCATTTCCGTATACTTTTTTATCATCACTCGACATTTGCTTTAAAGAAGTTAAAAGTGAAGTCACCAAACCATGTTTGCCCAATAAAATCTGTTCTGCTTTTTTGATAGTTTCCGGCGAATCAAGAGAGGAGCAGATCTGCTCTACTTGCAGACGTGCTTGCTGAAGTTGTTGCATATATACCAAGCTGCTGTTATTTTTTGACGTGTTGTACGACTGCATCAAACGCCTGTGGGTACTCTACAGCAAGAGCGCTTAATACCTTTCGATCAAGTTGTATGCCGCCTTTTTTCAAAGCATTAAAAAATGCACTATATTTTGTTCCTCGTTCGTGCAAAGCAGCATTTATACGGGTGATCCAAAGTTCGCGCATATTGCGTTTTCGTAGTTTACGTCCTGCAAATGCATATTGTCCCGCATGTAAGACAGCTTCGTATGCTTTTCGAATCTGTCTATTGCGAGTCATCCAATAGCCTTTTGCTAATGCTAAAATACGTTTATGTTTTCTTCTTGTATTTACTCCTCCTTTGACGCGAACCATAAATTTATTTAAAAGTTTTAAAGTCTATAGCGATTGATGCTTTATCTTTTTAAGCTCAACAAATGTTATATTTAATTAGGCTTGCCCTAACATTTTTTTGATTTTTGTTGCGAAAACTCCTTCAATTTCTTTCATCTGCTTGAGACTTCTGATCTGACGTTTTGATTTGGCAGAGCGCAAATGTCTCAGTTTGTGTGATCGGTGAAGTACTTTTCCACCTGCGGTGATCTTGAATCTACGTGCTGCGGATTTGTGAGTACGATGTTTATTCATAAGTTATTTCTTTTTAGAAATTACTGCCCTCATGACTCTTCCCTCAAGCCTTGGCTCTTTTGAAATATTAATTTCAGTCAAAAGAGAAATATACTTTTGCATGAGCTGCATAGCCATATCTCTTTTTATGATTTCTCTGCCTTTGAGCGTGAGATTAAGCCTCAACTGATTCCCTTCATTTACGAACTCCTGACCTTTGATCACAAGTCTCTCCAGGTCTGCCTGCCCGATAAAAAGAGAAAGTTGAATATCTTTTACTCCGCTTTTTTTAGCTCCTTTTTTAGCTTCTTTGAGCTTTTTTTCCTGAGCGTATAAAAATTTTTTAAAATCTATTATTTTTGCGACTGGTGGGTTTGCCTTGTCTGCGATGAGAACAAGATCAAGCCCAAGCTCTTGTGCTTTTGCCAGAGCTTCTGCTTTTGATAAAATACCAATTTGCTCTCCTTGAGCGTCAAGAACGCGCATTTGATTTGCCGTTATACGATAGTTGACAAAATAAAAATGCGTTTCAGGCCGTTTGTGGTATCCAAATGATCTCTTCAAAAGCTTCCAATAAAAAATTGATAGATATACAATATCTTATACAGGGTCCATTATATCGAGAGTGCAAGCGAATTGCAAGAGCACTACCAGCATGTCACGATCTGCTTTCCTGCATTTTTTTCAACCTATGTTCTAGATCTTCAAGACTCAATGTTTCAGAATTACCATCTCTTCTCCTCAGACTTACTTCTCCTTTTTGTTGTTCTCGATCACCGATGATAGCCATATAGAATACTTTTTGAAGTTGGCCACTTCGGATTTTTTTCTGCATAGACTCAGATGCGGTATCAATCTGAACTCGTATACCAAATGATTCTAGTTTTTTTTGGACGTCCAGAGCATATTCATTGTGTCTTTCTGCAATAGGTATGATCTTGACCTGAACTGGTGAAAGCCAGAACGGGAACGCTCCGGCAAAATGTTCAAGTAGGAAGGCCAAAAAGCGCTCATGAACTGAAAGTGGTGCGCGGTGTATGACAAACACTTCACGATTTTCCTCCCCGTTGCGATCAATATAGGAAAGGTCAAAACGTTTTTTTGCGGCAAAATCGAGCTGAATGGTAGACATGGTTTCTTCTCTGCCTATGATTGATTTAAACTGTACATCAACTTTCGGGCCATAAAAAGCAGCTTCATCTGCAGCTTCTTTGAATGGCACCTGCATATCCTGTAATACTTCTCTTAATATTTGTTGGGTGTCTTCCCAGTTTTGCGGTTCATCGATATATTTTTCTTTATTTTTTGGGTCCCAGAGTGAAAGTCTGAACCAGTAGTCCTTGAGGCCAAACAGCTCAAAATATTCCTGTGTCAGTTTGATAACTTGTTTGAATTCTTCTTTCACCTGGTCTTTGCGAAGATAGATGTGTGCGTCATTCATCGTCATGCCTCGGACACGTAGAAGGCCTGCAAGTGTGCCGGAAAGCTCATTGCGGTATACCGTACCATATTCGGCTAGGCGCAGGGGAAGTTCACGATAACTTCGGGGTCTATGCTTGTAGATGATATGGTGATGCGGGCAATTCATAGCCTTGAGATAGTATGTTGCATCATCCATCTCCATACCAGGATACATCGAATCTTTATAATATGGCAAATGTCCAGACTGTAAAAATAAAGCTTCTTTTGCGATATGAGGAGTGGATACGCGCACATATCCGTATTCTTTTTCTTTTTCAATAGCAAGTTTTTCAATCTGTTCACGAATAATAGTGCCATTTGGGAGCCACATGATAAGACCCTTTCCCACAGTATCGTCGATAAAAAATAGTTCAAGCTCCTGTCCCAGCTTGCGATGATCGCGCAATTTTGCCTCTTCTTTCATTTTAAGGTATTCATCAAGTTCTTTTTGAGACGGGAAAGCAGTGCCGTAGATACGCGTTAGCATGGGATTTTTTTCATTTCCACGCCAGTATGCCCCTGCAATGGAAAGGAGTTTAAAAAATTTCAGCTCATCTTTAGGAGTATCTATGTGTCCACCTTTGCAAAGATCCCGATAATCTCCTGACTGATAAAAACTTACTTTCTTTTTTCCAGATTCAGAAAATTCATCAATGAGTTCATGTTTGTAGGGATTGTCCGGGTATTCTTTTTTGGCTTCATCTGCACTGAGTTCGTGGCGATCAAAGGATTTCCATGTCTTGACAAGCTCACGCATCTTTTGTTCGATTTTGGGGAAATCAGCTTCGGATATGGGGTGAGCGAAATCAAAGTCATAATAAAATCCATCCTCGATTGCAGGGCCGATGGTGCGCCTGGTATCAGGCCAGAGCTCCATGACAGCAGCCGCAAGCAGATGTGCTGCCGAATGACGAAGATGGTTGAGGTATTCCTGATTGTGCATAAGGTATTATAAATTACAAATTACTAATGACGAGTTACGAATGTCTCATGAATAAACATAATTTCCAACTCACAATTTCCAATATTCAATATCTCATGGCTAATTCAATACAAGAGATACCTGATGTTCAAAAGCTCAATTGACTATTTCTCTATCTCAGTGAGTCGTATCAACTTGCCCATCTGTCGCTCTAAGCTTCTGATGTACTAAATAATTTAAACCTATTTGCATTATATAAAAAAAATCCCCGCTTTTGCGGGGTGTATATTACTACCACCCCACATTCTAAGGAAGGGTAGTAGTAATTCCGTTTTGTTCTAGAAATGCTATTCTTTCATCTGTTTCATTTATTTGTCGTGTAAGCCGTAAGACAAGTTCAATCTGATTTAGAAATTCAGGAGTGGTGGAAGGTTCCAAATTTTCCAGTGCCACATCTTCAGCGCTCGGGGCAACTGTATATGTTTCCTATGCTCCAAATGGTATTTCTTTTATTCTTTTTGCAGACATGTTATTTTAATAATATAACGTATATATATTAATTATATACCTATGGATTGTAATATTTTTTTTATATTTTTTTCTGCTACTTCGTTTGCTCGCAGAGCTCCATCTTTTCTTTTTTTGGAAATCTCATTTGGATTTTTCAAAAGTTCTGCCTTCTTTTTGCGATACGGTTCAAAATATAACATGAACTGTTCAAAAAGAAGTTTTTTGATCTCCACATCGCCGATGTTACCAGCTTTATACCGCTCCTTCATTTCATGAATTTTATTCTGATCATATCCAAGAAGTTCAAGATATGAAAAAGTCACGTTTTTTGAAGGGTCACCCGGATCTGTCGGATGGATACGTGCAGGATCGGTTTTTATTGCCATGATCTGTTTTTTTACTATCTCTTCAGCAGCAAATACAGGAATATCATTGCCCAATGATTTGCTCATTTTGCGCTCACCGTCAATCCCGATGACGCGGGCTGTCTCTTTTTTTATGGATAATTCGGGAATTTTAAGTATATTTCCATAACGGTTGTTAAATGAGCGTGCGATTTCGCGGCAGATCTCCACATGCTGAGCTTGATCTTCTCCGACGGGTACGGTATCTGTTTCAAAAAGGAGAATATCTGCAGACATGAGTACTGGATATGAAAAAAGTCCCATACTGATCGTATCATGGTCTGCATCCTGAGCCATTTTATCTTTGTATGCATGCATACGTTTGAGTTCGGCGACAGTGACTACATTATTTAGTATGGTTTGGAGGTAAGAAATACCCGGAATATCGCTTTCGACAAAAAAAACCGTTTTTTGGGTATCTATGCCAAGCGCCAGCATCTCGGCGTAAATATTCATTGTATTGTTATTTAGTTCTTTGGGTTCAAACACAGTGTTCAGAGAGTGGATATTGGCGATTGCATAAAAACATTCACCTTCTGTTTGCATCTCGATAGCTGGCTTGGCCATGCCGAAGTAGTTGCCAATATGCAAGCCCTTTGCAGAGCTTGGATTGATCATGGAAAGTATGCGTTTCATTTTTTAAATATGTTTATGTCACTAAAGATGCCGATTATCATCCCATTGACCGGCAGGTAGATTGATGAGTGAACAGATTGCTTCGTCGCTTTATTTAGAGCTCCTCGCAATGACGCTAAAATTAGGTTAAAAGTTAGTGTCTAAAGTCAAATGTCCAAAGTCTAATGTCTAAATCTGTGCGCGCGCCTGGACTTGCTCAACTGTCCGTTTACGATCCTGAGTCTTTTTTGCAAGAGAGTAAATACGGACAGTTAGTCCCGATGAGCCTGTATGTAGCGAATCGGGAAACCAGGAAATTATATTGTACTTATCACCTTACTATCTGTGCGGACACCGTTCGCCAGACGGTTGGTAAAAATGATTAAATCACTTGTAATGATAGC
>CAZNUT010000010.1:0-34892 GCA_964576365.1 uncultured Gammaproteobacteria bacterium | reverse complement strand
TGTCGGGGCGGCGAGACTTGAACTCGCGACCTTACGCTCCCAAAGCGTACGTTCTAGCCATCTGAACTACGCCCCGAATGTTTCTACTCACTGTCAATATGAAATGACCCGACTTTGATCCAAATCTATATTTCAATTTAATGTAGTAATTGTAACAAACAGCCTATCAAATAGCCAGACTGACAAAATAAGATATACGCCTGTGTTTTTACATGAGTTGCTGATGGAGTTGATACATGTATGACAACAAATAAAGATATTGCCTGTCGATCGGCATAAGCACAATTCATCTCATAAAATCTTTGACGGATTGATTTGCTAGGCGCCACATGGCACATGACTCATCTACGTATCCACATAACCAAACAACTCATTCACTGACCACTGCTCTAAAAACAATATTTGCTCACAAGCTACATACCTATAGATTGATATAATAACCTTATGATCAAGGTAAAGCTATGGAAGCTCTACATCGCTCCTTTTCTTGTTGTTGGTGCCATATTACTGAATCAATACATTGATGTATGGCTACAAAGTCGCATTCCTTTTTCTACTCTTGCTTCACAAACACATGCTCTCGTGAAACTCAAAAAAAATAATCTAATAACTGCAACAGTAGCAAAGGTAGTCGATGGTGATACTATCGAACTTACTACGGGAGAAAAAGTCCGCTACATAGGCATTGATACACCCGAAACAAAACACCCAAAAAAACGAGTGGAGTGCTTTGGACGAGAGGCGGCGCAAAAGAACAAAGCGCTTGTCGAAGGCAAAACAGTTTTACTTGAAAAAGATGTATCTGATACTGACCGCTACGGTAGACTTTTACGATATATTTACTTACCCAATCCTGAAAATTCTTTAGAAGCAATATTTGTCAACGAGTATTTAGTAGAACAAGGATATGCATACCTCCTCACCTATCCGCCTGATCTGAAATACAACGACATCATACGTCATGCTCAAACCCAGGCCCGAAACCAACGATTAGGCTTATGGAATAAATGCAACTGAGATGCAAAATCTGTTGCATCATTATAAAAAAAACAGTAAAATACACTACGTACTCATATGGACATCTGGATTTATTCATTAAGTAGTGTTTTTGCAGTAAGCGCAGTTTCCTTTATCGGAATTGCAACTTTTGCTCTTCCAACACAAAAATTAAAACAGATCGTGCTTCTTTTGGTAGGGTTTTCCGCAGGTGCGCTGATGGGTGATGTATTTATTCACTTACTTCCTGAAATAAGCGAACAATCAAACGGCCTCACAATTCAATCTTCTTTATACATCCTTAGCGGCATCATATTTTCTTTTGTAATGGAAAAAATAATTGCCTGGAGACACTGCCATATGCCTATTGAAAAAAATCACGTTCATAGATTTATCTCCATGAATATTATGGGTGACGCATTACATAATTTTATTGATGGCATTATCATAGCAGCAAGCTATTTGGTGAGCATTCCACTTGGCATCAGTACCACTATTGCGATCGCACTACATGAAATTCCTCAGGAAATTGGAGACTTTGGCGTACTTATTCACGGAGGATTCGATCGTAAAAAAGCACTTCTTTATAATTTTTTTACTGCTCTGACAGCTATATTTGGAGCTGTAGCTATATTGTTTTTTCAAACAGGAAGTGAAATAGAAAGCATCTTGTTACCCTTTGCAGCGGGTACATTTATATACATTGCCGGATCTGATCTCATTCCAGAATTGCACAAAGAAAGTAGCCTCAAAAGCGGACTGCGACAAACCGCAGTATTCTTACTCGGAGTTATGGTCATGTCTCTTCTTCTCTTCCTTGAGTAAAATCAAAACTCCTCATGATTTACTTAAACAACACGTATGAATATCTAAAGGACAGAGTCATACATAATAATAAATCCAATAGTGAAAATAGATTAATGAAAAAATAATGAAACAACACGGCAGCTATTTGTTCAGCTGTCCAACCGCTTCTGAAATATGAGCATAACGATTTTTTTCTAATAAATCCTCTAACTCATTATTGATTTGCGCGATGAGCTGTGGACCTTCAAAAATCATGCCGGTAATCAATTGGACTAATGTTGCACCGCGCAAGATTTTTTCATACGCGTCTTTTGCACTAAAAACTCCTCCGCATCCGATGATAATGAAACGTTTTTTAAAGTGTTTATAAGTCAAACTAACAAGCTGATTTGAACGCAGAAATGTAGGTCGCCCACTAAAATTTCCTTTCCCTACTGATTTTATTTCGCCCACATCAAAAGCCGGATCTTTTCTATCTTTTTGCAAATTGCCGATGATGACTCCTGTAATAAATGAATATTTTTTAATCGTTTTGAGTAACGCTACAAACTCCTCATCTGTTTTATCGATTGGCATTTTAACAAACACTGGTTTTGCAACTTTCAAAATTTCAATTTTTGATAATAATTTCTCAAGAGTTTGTGGCTCGTAAAACGAAACCGAAACGGCAAGATTGGGACAACTGATGTTTAATTCATAGTACGCGTGCTCAACCTGTGATTTTTCAAATTGAATAAAAGACTGAACTATGTCTTCAATTGCTTCAGAAGTAGTTGTAATACTCTCGTCATTTGTTACTCCAATACTGACACCCACAGGAAAATGAAACGATTGCCTTTCCATTTTTTTGATAATCTCCCCTGCGCCAGGATTTCGAAATCCTTTATTTACCAGTAATGATTTTGATTTTGGCAACCTTCCAAGCCGTGGCTTCTTATTGCCCTCACAAGGCATATGGGTGATGGTACCAACTGTCTCAAAACCAAAACCTAATGCGGGTAGTATCTGCGTGCAGGAGGCGTAATAATCGTATCCTGCAGCAAGACCGATGGGTGACTTGAATTCTATGCCTCGAATCTTCTGGGTTAATATGCCATGAGTGTGACCAAAAAATAAACTAAGAAGAGAATATAATCCCGGCATCTTTCCCATCATTTTCGCCATGTACAGAGCGTGCTCGTGTACGATTTCTGGATCAATACAGAATAAAATTGGCTTTATAAACCTGCTATATAATACATAAAGCATGAAATAAAGATACTTTTTATACTTATCAAAAAGAAGAACCCGGGAGAATATAAAAATAGCAATGCTGGTCGCAGCTGACAAGAGACAATATTGACACCATGCTCCAATCACCATACCTTGCAGATATACCAGATACAAAGAAAAAAATAAGCCTCCTGCAGAAAAAAGAAAAATTAGACTATACAGTATCACATTTTTTTTATTCGGAAGATGAGTCAATAATAATAAACCAAATAAGGACAGGTAGTAAATACTACCATACACAGCAAGTGGTACGCCAAACATAGTCGCATACTCACTTTTGAGCACTTTTCCACAATCTGAAAAGATACCTGTGGTGCAGGGAGGGATACCCCCATAGTAATGCTCATATGTCAAATAGCTTGCATCACTTAAACCAATCAGGGTAAGAAACATCAATAATAATCGATAATTCATGGAGTTTAAATATTATTTGACAGTATTGTTTTAGCTGCCCGTTGACCCAGCTCAACCGCAAAATTTGTACCCCGGTCCCAGGGATATACTTGCTGCATATTTGCAAGAAAGACATCTGGATCTGGTGTAGAAATTGGGAGAATTTTTTTTGAAAAATTGGTTGTGACTATAGGCTGAGCAAAAGGTGTCTTAAACATTGACACATCTAACACCTCCCCTTTTATATCCGGATTAAATTTCTGCAAGTAAGGCATATATTCTGCAAATAACTGCTCAGGTGATAACTGAAAAAAACGATGATTTGCTGGCAAATACGCTCCTATATATACAATATGTTTACCCCCGTAGTGTTTTTTATTGATGAAATGTGTATGCTCAACAACTGCCAAAAATGGGAAAGAAGTGTCGCAAATATTGAGCCAATATACACGTCCTGACAGGAGTGATTTTTTCATTTCAAGTATAAGATTAATGGCGCCAAGCGATTGAAAGGACTGTAATTTTTTTGAGTAATCGACAGATACATTTTTGATCATTTTGGATGCAAGAGTATTGGGAATTGTCAGTAAAACTTTATCATAGCGTTCCTTTTTTGAAACACCTTTCTCATTGAAAACTATATCTACACCACCATCCTGTTGGGATATCTGCTGAACATAAACTGAATATGAAATGCGTCCACATTCATTGGACTCAATATGATCTGCCAAAATATCAGCCAAATGTTGAAATCCACCTTCAGGATATCCAAGCTCTGTAGATCTTGCTTTGATACGAGCCCAAAACCAAGCCAAAGAAATATCCTGATATTGAGCTCCAAATTTGGCTTTAAGTAATGGTTCCCATAATAGTTGATACACCGAAAGACCAAGTTTTTTCTGCAACCACTCATGAGCTGTATATTGTTCGAGATCTTGCCAGCGGGCAATATAACGCAAATATGCCAAAACTAATCCCATACGAAGCCTCTCCCATATAGTGAAGCGTGAAAACTGAAGCAATTTGAGTGGAGAATCCAATTGCAAAATTATATTTTCAATAAATGATGAAGTGATAGGTCTGGTGAATCGAAAGTCTACATTAAACCTTTCGGCTAGACGACGTATATGAATGTCGCTTGTAAAAATATGATGATAGTGCTGTTCAAGGCTCCATTCCCATCCTTTTTTTTTAAAACCAAGTGCTAATCCTCCAGGACGATCTCCTGCTTCATATATCACCACCTCGTGACCCTGATCCAGAAGCTCAATAGCAGCTGATAAACCTGTGAATCCCGCACCTACGATACAAATACGCATGTGCCTATATTATCACAAAGTGCGTGAAAACTCCTTGACAAGAATTTATACTCTCACTATTATAATGATATGGCTCTAACCAAAGGACAAAAGAAAAAAATTCTCACACATTCTTCATATATGGCCTATATTGGCGCTATAATTGTAATTATATGGGCTGTTACCGCAATCATGAAAGCAAAAGGTATGTGAGCTATTCCTTCGTGATTATTATCATATAAACGCCCCGGTCCTTAATTTTAAGTATAATATCAGGCGATCTATGCCAGTTATTCTCTACAAGCCTCTTTCTGTGACACCGTTTGAATTAGTAAAAGCGTACAGACTATATGCAAAAATACCAAACTATGTACCTGTAGGATACGCGGGCAGACTAGATCCGCAGGCAGAAGGAATTCTCATTTTGCTCGTTGGAGAAGAAAATAAAGAACGAAAAACATATGAAAGACTTTCTAAGTCGTATGACTTTTCAGTTTTATTTGGAATAGAAAGCGACACCTACGATATTATGGGGCTTCCACTCTTTCAGAAACAGCACGCAAGCATTACCACAAACAAGATACATGACATTCTTCCTCATTTCTTAGGAGCTTGGGATCAAAAATATCCACCATATTCTTCGGTACGAGTTAATGGAAAACCTCTTTTTTATTGGGCTCGCAAGCAGCAATTGACTCAAATCCATATACCGTCTAAAAAAATAGCTATAACTGACTTAAAACTTCTCAATAGTGATGAAAGCGTTTTAATCAAGGATCTAATACCTCACATAGTGCAACGAGTTTCTCGCGTGCAGGGTAATTTTCGGCAAGCGCAAATTATTGAAGCTTGGAAACTTATAGAAAAATTACATCCAAATCAATCCGTCAAATTGGTACATTTTTCAGTTTCAGCATCAAATGGCTTATACGTTCGTTCACTTGCTAGAGATATCGGAAAAGTCTTAAAGACGTCATCACTTGCTTGGTCGATCAAGCGTACCTCAGTTGGAAAATATCTCATCAAAGATGTGCACCACATGCCTATCGATCTGATTCAATCAGTGAAGGAAGAGTCACGGGACAAGTGAGACCAAGACAGATACGTCTTTTGAAGATAACTTGCTCAAGCATCCAAATGATTGAAAGAACAACGATCATCATAATAAGACCGATAACCGCGGATTGTATTTTTTCTCGAGCTGCCGTTATAGCATCTTTATCACCTCCGCTCATCACCCAATTCAATCCACCAAGCAACATATAAAACAAAGCAGTCAAGCCAGCTATGGCAAAAAATGCGCGTATAGCAAATGTCAAAATAGTGCTTAGTGTTGGAATTTGAAAACCCAAACCTTGCGAGTCTACCATCAATTCTCCCGCAAGAGGATCTGCTGTACCGCCTGTGATTCCAACCATCGTATGCACACTTGCAGAAGGTGAGCTAGTAAGTGTGCCAGATAAAACGGCTCGCGTAGCATTTTGTGACGCTTTCATAACATCAGCGTACGAAATAACAATCGGAGTACTATTATTTTTGACACCAATTCTTATCTGATTTCCCGCATTTTTCAAAGCTACTACTGGCGTACTTAAAGAACGTGTATAGGGCAGCAGCTGCCCACTTTCAAGATCAAATACTGCCAAATAGGTTCGAGGTTGATTATTTGCCTTTGTGAATGCTCCTCCAACAAATAACAAGTTATTTTGAATGACCAGCGATGATACAGACCCATTTAGGACAGGTGCCCATGGTGCGATCTGATACCCCTTTGTGTCATAGGCTGCAAGATGTAGGTGTGTTTGACCATTTATTTTTGTAAATTCGCCTCCCAGAACTAGCAGTGTGTTCCATCTTGCAATAACATTTATCGACTTATCAGCATCAATAGCGGCTGGCAAGAGTTGGGAAGTAGACATTTGAATAATCGCACCCCTCTGTCTTTTTTGATTATCTACCTGTGAAAAAGTACCAAATAAATACAAATCATCTTCAATACTCTCCATGATATTGATAGCCCCATTGACATCTATCTGTCTCAAAGGAAAAACTTTACGGAAACGGTCTATGATCACAAAATTGCTTTGATTTAAAAATTGTTTTGATTCTACAATTTCAGCTTTGCGAAAAGCTCCTCCCGCAAATGCATTTTTTTCTGAATAGACAACCTTAGTCACTTTGCCGTCTGTACGCAGATTAACAAATGTAGTTTCGTTGGGTGCACGTGTTTGAGCGCGCGTAGAAAAAACAAATAAAAATAGTAAGCTCACCATCATAGCAACAAACTGTAAAAAGTATTTTGCAGGTTGAGACAACATATAAGTAGTATACGACCCTAAAATAAAAAATGCTAATCTCTGGTATACTCATTGGGAGAATATTTCAATACATGACAACCTTGAGTCCAAATTCACTTTCGCTCATATGGACGAACCATGCAAAAAAAAGACTTTCAGAGCGAAAAATTGAAAAATACCTCATAGAGGCTACGTTTCGTCAACCTGATAAAATTTCAGATTCGAATTCACATACCCGAATTCAATTCATCAAAAAAATCCATGATCGTACCATCACTCTTATAACGCATAAAGAAAAAAATGGTTATGTAATCGTGTCACTATGGGCTGAACCACCCTTCCCAGGTTCGATAGATATTACAAGAAAAAAAAGATATCTATATTATCAAAAAAGCAGAGGAATAAAAAAAATCATACTTTGGATTCTTAAAACAATAGGATTGTATAAAATATAGATACTTTTGCACTAAAATACTTGACTATAAGGTATTGAACGTACAATGAATAGGTCCAGTAGTGATACGAAGCCGAATAGATTTTAGTTTGAATAAAAAGCCGGTGTGAAATTCATACATAATCGATCATTTTTCATCACGCTTTATGGATGAAACTAAAAAATACAGACTCATTCGTTTTTTTGGCTACCGAATATTGATCGAAACTTTTATCATATTTGCGGTAGTCGCTATTCTTGGCATACGTCTTTATCTCAAATTGACAGACTATCCAATCATTGGTAACGAGTATTATCATGTTTCACATATGCTTTGGGGTGGGCTTTGTATGTCAGTAGCCATTATCCAATTTCTCATATTCCTCAATCCGCAATCTCGATATGTGGCATCTGTGCTGGGAGGTATTGGCTTTGGGACATTTATTGATGAGGTGGGAAAATTTGTCACACGCGACAACGATTATTTTTTTCAGCCTTCTTTCGCTATTATTTATTTGATTTTTATCAGTATTTTTCTTCTGATTCACCTTTTAAACCGCAACCATGAGTTTAGTGAACAGGAGTACCTGGTCAACAGCATCGAACTGATGAAAGAAGCCGCAATACACGATCTTGACTCTCAGGAAAAAGCACTGGCTATTTCCTATCTTTCAAAAACGGGAAATAATAATACGTTGGTGCCAGGCATGCTTGCTCTGTATGAACGCATTGAAACAATCAATAAATCAAGAAGAAACATCTGGACATTCGCTAGATCCCAACTTATTCGAATGTATCTAGGATTGACTGCAAAAAGATGGTTTCGCCGCACGATCATGCTTTTTTTCCTTATTCAGGCTGTATTAAGCCTTATTGTTGCTCTATTTACTCTCCTAGAAAGAGATACTCATGTACTACCAGCTTTTCTTCTTCCTACCATTCTATCAATCTATCCTTTACACTCTATTCATTTTTATGCAGCTATCATTGCTATGCTTTTTGTCATGGTGGGAGCTATGAGAATTTATCACTCACGTCTACGTGCCTTCATCATGTTTAAAAGGTCCGTGCTCATTTCTATGCTGATTGGAGAAGTTTTTGCTTTTTCAGTTGCTCCGATTCGGGCTTTTGGAATGCTTATTTTTCATCTTGTTATTCTCACCGCCCTCAACTCCATGATCGATCAGGAACGAACCCAACTAGCACTTCAAAAAAAACAATAAAAAAAGAAGCTGCGTTCTGAAGCCTTGTAAGGTATACTGAATATATTACTAATATAAAAAATATATGAAAGCTATACTTGCCCCATTGCCTTATGCGTATAACGCACTTGAGCCATACATAGATGAAGCTACGATGAAACTCCATCATGATAAACATCACCAGGTATATGTGGATAAACTTAACACAGTACTAGATACTCACCCAGAACTCAAAGACAAAGAAGTTGAAGATCTCATAAAATCATTGAGCTCACTTCCACTTTCGGATACGGAAAAAATGATCGTGAGAAACCACGGAGGAGGACATATTAATCATGCGTTTTTTTGGAGTATTATGGGTCCAGAAAAACAAATAGATGAATCGCTGATGAACGACATCAAAAATACATTTGGTTCAGTAGATGAATTTAAAAAAGAATTTGCGCAGACTGCGCTCAATCGTTTTGGCAGCGGGTGGGCATGGCTCGTAAAAGATCCTTCAGGAAAGCTGAAAGTGTATTCCACTGCCAATCAGGATTCACCTTATCTCACAGGAGATTCTCCGCTTATTGGACTCGATGTCTGGGAACATGCGTATTACCTGAAATATCAAAATCGACGAGCAGAATATATAGAAAACTGGTGGAAAGTAGTGAAAATTATCTAACACTAATCTCCCAGTCAGACATTCAAGCATATCAGTATTTTTAATAACGTACTTCTCTATAAGAATGCTGATTTAATGGTCGCTATAACAACATAACAATGTATTCAGAGATGGCGTTAAAATAAACTGATTTGATTTTCATTATCTATTTTGTCTGTTTGAGTTTGTTTCGATTGAATAAATTCTTTAAGAGGCGCGTATTCTCTACTCAACTGCCAATATTTAAATCTGTCTTTCTTTTCTACAAACTCAATGACATCTAGGTCTTTTAATATAGAAAAATAATAACCTGAAAGATTTGTTTGAGATTTCTGCAATCTATTTGTGATGTCTGTTTGAGTAAATGGCCTATCAAATTCGAGGATTGTGAATAAAACTTGCAACTGCTCTTTGGTGAGAGATGGCTGTATTTTAGCCAATCGTTCTTTGGCAAGGAGCATTTGAGCTTCAACAAGCGTTTTGGTTGAAACTAGTTGTCCTGATTGGCTCAAGATATCGCTAACACCACGAAAAATAGCACGCAAATCGCCTTCAAACAAATCATACAGATAGCTGATGACCTCATCGGTTACTGGCTCGATAACACGGGACACATTTTCCGACCGTAAAATCTGCAATCTCTCTTTAACGGTCCAAATGATCTCAGTTTTACTTAATGATCTTAGGATCAATGGTGGAGAAAAAATAGCTTTGACCCGCGCATGACGGGCAATAATATCTTGATAAAAACCATGAGGACCAAGAAAAATAAAAATGCAGTGTTTTGTTTGAAACACATCTCTCATTTCTTGAAAAAACGAAATCACCTTCTTTTTATCCGACTGATCTTGCATGATCACATCAAAATTGTTCATATGAATGATGAGTCCGTCATGATTGTTGCCTGCTATTTTCTGAGTGCGAATAATGTGTATAAGTTTCTCAAAATGTATTTCTAAAAATGCATCAGTAACTATCATGGGGGTTACCCTCACATGAGATGTTTCATGAGTGATAGCGCTTCCAATAAACGGCAATGAACCACTCACTGTTCCAGAAGTAGTAGTGGTGGCTGCAAGTGTGGTCATCACAATCTGGCTCAACTCTTGCAAAAAAGGATTATTTTGTATCATTTCAGGGTCCACCAATTCGATTTCACGAAGTAAGGCATGAATAACTTCCAATAAAAATGTCTGCTTGTTGAGCGACCTCATACTCGCCTCCAATTCTCCTCGAAATGAAAATAGTTTTTTATTTTTCTTTCCGCTTTTCCAAATCACTTTTTCAAAACTTGCAAGACTTGTTTTGCCTACTCCCACCTTACCTTCAATGATGATACAAGCCTGTTCATAAGAAGAGATTATACTGTCGATGACGTTACGCTCGTGCACTCGACCAGTAAATGCTTTATCTATAGAAATATCACCTCCCTCCACGAGAGGAGCTGTGTCAAAAGGATTTTTCTTCAACCCGTATAATGTCCAACTTATAGAATTCATATTTCTATATATATAGAGAAAAAAATAATTTTTATATATATTAAATACTTTCAAAACAATCTAAAATATAAATTATAGTATAAATCAAAATACGAATATTTTCTATATATATAATTTATACCCGCTCAACTGAGAAGAATAGCTCGGGTTGGAGCGCCGTCACCCTGATACAAAGCAAGTGGAAAAGCAATGAGCGTATAGGTTCCAGGCTGAACGCTTGATAAATCAATACCTTCAAGAATAGGAATATTTTTTTCAAGAAAATAGGTGTGCGGCCTATTATCCGTCGAACCTTTTTGTTTGATAGAAAAATAATCAATACCAATAAAAACAACCTTTGAAGCTAAGTACTGCGCAGCTTCGGGTGAAACGAATATAAAATTGGGGTCAAATTGGTTAAAACCACGAAGAGAATTTTGTGTCTTAAGCAGTATTCGTTCACCTTTTTGCACATGTGCTTGCTCAATGGTTTGCAACGATACAAAGACTTTATCCTGAGTACAATCAATGACGCGACAAGGACCATAAAAAGCATCAAGTGACAATTGATCCAATGAACAAGCACCTGTTATAGCGTGTTTTGGAGCATCAATATGTGTACCTGTATGAGAACCGAGTGTAAGTTTAGAAATTTCGGATTTACTTGCGTGACTTACGATTTTTTCAATAGTTACATCTGGATTGCCAGGATAAACCACCATTCCTTGTTTAATCGGGATAGAAATATCTATTATCTTCATATGATTAATGATATCAGTAAAAAAATAGAGCTCCATTTCCTTCTCTTACGATAAGAGAGGGTAAAATAAATTATGAAATAACAAGGTTTTGCAGTATCAAACTGAACAGGCTTAGTATGACGATGTCAGACAGATTGCTTCTTTATTAGCCTCCACACAATGACATAAAAATTTGTACATTACTACCGAGTAGCTGAATTCCTGAAACCTAAACCTAAAATCTGCTTTATAACCATTCGAACTTGATAAACTCACTAGTTAGACATCTCAATTTTTGCCAACCGCATGTCCGCCGAACTGACCCCTCAAAGCAGAAACAACTTGTCCTGTATAGCTAGGACTCTCTTTTGATTTTTGACGAAATACAAATGAATCTTCGATGACGGGCACTGGCACACCAAGTTCTTTTGCTGTCTTTACTGTCCACTCACCCTCACCGGTTGCATTGATTGCGCCTGAAATATCATTCAAATCTGTACCTGAATCCCGAAATGCTTTTTGCAACCAACCAATTAATCTTGACTCGATCACACTGCCTGTATTATAAATACGAGCAATTTCTTCTAAATCGAGTGAATAATCACTTTTTTTCATCACCTCAAAACCCTCGCCGATCGCTTGCATCATGCCGTACTCGATACCATTATGCACCATTTTGACAAAATGACCAGCGCCCATCCCTTCAAAATGAGCATAACCTTTGGACAAAGCAATATCGCTAAATAATGGTTCAAGAAACTGAAACAAAGCTTTTTTCCCTCCTACCATAAGACACGCGCCATTTCGAGCGCCAGCAGGACCACCAGAAACACCCACATCCACGAACTCTATTCCTTTCTTGGTCAATTGTAAGCCTCTACGCTTGGCATCTTTATAAAAAGAATTCCCTGCGTCAATAACAATATCTCCCGAACGCAAATGAGGTATGAGTCCTTCATCACCAAATATCGCCTGTTCCACTGCCTCACCTGCGGGCAGCATCAACCAGAAAATGCGCGGATTATGCCGCAATTCAGAAGCAATTTCCTGATAAGAATATGCAGGTGATAATCCTTCTTTAGCCAACTCCTCAACTTTTTCTTTTGACCTATTCCAGACAACTACTCGCCAGCCTTTTTCGTGCAGATTTCGCGCTACACCAGCGCCCATTTTTCCCAATCCAATGACTGCAATTTCTTTATGTATTAAGAGTTTTTTAGAATCGTTCATGAGGTGAATAATAATATAAAGGTGGTCTACCACTTTGCCATTCTTTCACAATCGGCTCGATAAATTTCCATTGACTGACTATCTCTTCAGTAGAAACAAAAAGTGTCTGATCTCCACGGATAATATCAAAAAGAAGCGCTTCATAATCATCTACTGATTCACCTTTTGTATAAAAACTCTGATAATCAAAACCAAGCTCGTGTTGATTTAACTCGTATGCAAAACCTGGTTTCTTACCCAAAAAACTCATACTGATACGCTCTTGAGGCCGTATACGATATATGAGTTGATTTCGCTGGGTTACTGATGGTGCAAAAAGTCCCGAAGTTGGATGTCGGAATGTAACAACGACTTCTGTAAGATCTTCTACCATCGCCTTGCCACTTTCCAGAATGAGGGGCACCTCCCGAAATGATGGCAAACTACTATTTGCAACAATCCGAAAATATGTTTCTGTTTGAGAATCAGCATCTACTCCCTCTTCCTGGCGATAGCCTACATACTGCCCTCTCTTGGTATGATGCGCAATCTCATACGTAGTGCATTTTTTAAGAGATGCGATCGCCCTACTTCTTTTAGTTTTTATCCCTTCAGGTGCAAATTCAGACGGTTGATCCATGATAAAAAGCGCCAACAATTGCAACATATGGTTTTGACCAACATCTCTGAGAGATCCAACCTTATCATAAAAATCTCCTCGTTTTAAAACCGTATCTTTTTCAAACATTTTTATTTCAATTTTTTCTATCCACTTTTTATTCCATGCAGGTGCAAGAAATACATTGCCAAATCGAAACGCAAGAATATTACGCACAGTCTCTTTGGCTAAATAATGGTCTACGCGATATATCTGTTCCTCGCGGAAAAGCTTACCAAGCTGCATATCAAGATGCAGAGCAGTTTTTAAATCAGTACCAAATGGCTTCTCGAGAATGACACGCGTCCAACCTTCTTGGGGACTACAAGGAGCTGTAAGATCGCTTGAATGGAGATTGTCGATAATTTGTGTATAAGAAGCAGGAGGTACCGCAAGATAAAAAAGTTTATTCGAACACACGCTCCATCCAGTATCTATTTTTCCCAACAAGCGAGCCAGACGTTCGTATGCATCGGGTGCATGAAAATCTCCCTGTACATAATGCACATGATTCAAAAAATCTTCGTATAATTCTTTTTTTGGAAAACTTGCATCTATCATCACTTCTTTTAAATACTGTTGCATCTCCTCATCTGAAAATGGTCTGCGCGCAAAACCGTAAATCTTAAATCGTTCAGGGAGTAGTTTTTTTATGTAGAGGTGATATAACGACCTCAATATCTTTTTTCTCATCAGATCGCCAGTAATACCGAAGATGACAAAAATAGTCGGTAATTCAAATTTAGAGGGAGGTATTGATTGCATAATCGCTACAAATTCAAAAATACATTATATACCTTCCAATTCAACCTCGATGATTCTTTTCAGAATAGCAAGTGATGCGGTATATGTTCCTTCTACTCCATCATAGCCCAAATTACGTGTACCTAAAGTCACTGCTTTGGTAAATGGGGTGTCAGAAGCATAATGAATGATACCTATATCGATTGGCGACGACAACAAATTGACCGTCTCCTCTGTAGGATACCTGTTGAAATGTGTATTCTCATAAATAGCATTCAAATAAGGACCATTCTCCATCTCTATAATTGTAAAGTCATCAAGAAAATATTGTTCCAGCGCCTCCCAAGGATGTAAAAAAGTCCCTTGTGAAGAGACAACTTTCTGATTGGTGAGGATGCTGCCGCTTTGATATCCTGCAAAATGATGCTTTTTAAATACGTTATTAAAAATAATCGTATTATTACTGTAAGTATCAAGAACAGTGTGTGGCAATGCTATATCTCCAATATTTCCATGGAGAAAGGATGCTTTGCCAAGAATATAGACACCTTTGACTTGCTGGATATTCTGAAGGACTGTGGACATCACCATGTAGGCGCCAAAACCAAGAGGATAATCAATATTCAACACGAGAGCATCTGAATGAGCAAGAGCTTGGATATCACTTTGCAACTTCTCGCCAACCGTACCTCGAGTAAGTGCCGAAACAGGAAAGACCTGCGCATCAATATCCAAATAATCTACCGCTTCTATAAAATCGATCCCCAACTCTCTTTCATGTTCTTGTCTTTTCTTTTTTACCTCAGGAAATTCTTTTTCATACTTTTTTAAAATATACCAAAGAAAATGCTCACGCGAACCTGGATACTCACCAGATTCTATTTGCCTCCAGTAGGCTAAAAATGTCTTCATGCCTCTCTCCTGCAAATAAGAAATCAATTCTTTTTCATAAGCCACTACCCAACCAGTAAGATTATTTACTAAACTATGGGTATTTGAAGAAACGAAGTAAAGAGGACGGGTACGCATATCTTTATATCTACTTACCTTCATGATGTTTTCAAGCCATTGTTGAGCAGCTTTCTTATAATCTACATACGCCCCTTTGAGGAGAATAATACGGTAATCGAGGGGCTTTTGTGCTATCTCTTTAAGCCAAAACACGCTTTTATCATCCCAAATCTTCATGATGCGTTGCCAATTCTCTTCATCAATACCGAGTATTTGTCTCAGGTTCTCCATATCCTCGTACTCAACTTTTCGCGAGCGCGAAAGCTTTTCATGCATCTTATTCCATTCAATCTGAAGTGCCGTAAGAAGACATACGACATCATCAAGATCTGTGACAGAGTTGATGGTCACAGCCAGTTGTTCATTGCCATCAAAAAACATTTTTCTCCTACGCGCTGGCGCATCAACCTCTAGCCAGTCTTTTATCTGATATCCTTCGTGTGTAAATCGCTCTTCTGTTTGCGCCATCACGATTTTTTTTACTTTGTGCATCAGGTGAGGTAGGCGCATAAATGAATACATAAATGCTTCGATATCCACCTCAACACCTTGCGCCTTTTTATGAATTGAAGGACGCATATCTCTATAAAGTCTTACAATCTGATCTATACTCATCGCACCCTCAGCGCTCAAGAAAGAACGATATGCCTGTGTAAAAACGCGGGTTTTCAAATCATGAGGTACTGTCATACAACATCATATTTTATCATTGTTTGGATAAAAATAGACAAATGTTTCTTTCGAGGATAAACCTAAATGCTTTTTGTCGTTCAGAGCATTAGCAAAATCTACTCGCGACTAAACAAACTCACTTACATTCTATAGATATCGTAGATGGATAACTCCTATCACACAGTCGATGAACACATCGACACGCAAATCGGCTACCAACCAATCGAAGAAAGACTGACAAGAAAAAAATGAATGTCAGAATCTGCTAAAAAAATATGAAGATCTCTGGCTAACGACAGACAGGTATTATTCTCGGAAATTGGTAATTAAAATCACATCTTACCTGCTTACTCACTAAAAGCTGACTTACTGGGTTATCATATAGTTTGTGCCGGGAAGACAGTGCGGGTTCGCCACCAATAAATCCATGAAAAGAGCTCTGCACAAGCAGTAAGCCCGATGATTATTGCCCAAAATGAGACCTCAATAAGCGCCAAATGGAAAAAAATTGTCCATGCAGCCAGATAACCCAACATATGAAGTTTTTTCCATCCAGCCCCTAAATGCTGGACACTCCAATCATTAGAAGTTATGGCCATGGGAAAAAGCAAAATAAACAATGTGATGGTGCCAAAAGTCTCATATAAAGCTATTACAGTTGTAGGCGACCATCCCTCGACGATAACTGAAAAAAAACGGTAAACGAGACCATGAAATGCAGCTAAAAAAAACATGGTTAATCCTGTTTGACGACGAAACAGCATGAGAATCTGGATAAGCGGGTGCCGTATACCAAATCTACGAGTAATGCCTGGAAGAAGACTCAGAATAAAAAAAACCACCGCTGCTTCTCCAAAAATACCTGACAAAGACTGATATTGAAAAAAAGCGGAGGTCCCATACACTTGCCACGCAAGCACAATCATGATGATGATGGCTAGATGCAACAGATAAAACAGGAACGAAATATTTTTTTTCTGCCTCACGGCAAATTGGAGTAGTTCATTCATATCGACATTTTACCAAATAAATTATAATTTATCTGATATACTATATATCTCTTTGAAATATTTTTATGTCAATACGTAATATAGCCATTATCGCCCATGTCGACCATGGAAAAACCACATTAGTAGACGCTCTCCTCAAGCAGTCGCATGTTTTTCGTGACAATCAAAAAGAAATGCAGCAGGAGCTGCTCATGGATTCAAACGACCTAGAACGAGAAAAAGGCATCACTATTTTAGCTAAAAATACAAGCATCACCTACAAAGGTGAAAAAATAAATATCATCGATACTCCCGGACACGCAGACTTTGGTAGTGAAGTAGAACGGGTATTAAATATGGCTAGTGGAGCTCTACTACTTGTAGATGCAGCAGAAGGCCCTCTCCCCCAAACCCGCTTTGTTCTAAAAAAAGCTCTTGAAGCAAAACTGAAAATGATCCTACTCATCAATAAGATCGATAAAAAAGATGCGCGCCCGGTTGAAGTACAACGCGAAGTTGAGAATTTATTTCTCGAACTTGCACACGATGAAAGTGCTCTACACTTCAAAACTCTTTATGGAGTGGGTCGCGATGGTATTGTATATACAAGTCTCCCTGAAAAATACGCACCAGCACCTGGAGAAAATCTTGCGCCTCTTCTTGATACCATTGTTCAGGAAGTCCCAGATAGTCATATTGGTGCAGATAAACCAGTACAAATGCTTATCTCCACACTTGATCAGGACCCATATGTGGGTAAATTATGCATTGGCAAAGTGACACGAGGCACCCTCAAAAAGGGTATGAGAATAGCGCTTGTGGAGGAAAATACGATCGTTGGAACCTTCAATGCTACAAAACTTTTTACCAGTGCTGGTCTTGGCAAACAAGAAGTAGATGAAGTAGTAGCGGGCGATATCGCAGCACTTGCCGGCATCCCTCAACTCACTATCGGACAAACCGTCACCGATCCATCCACTCCAGAAAGTCTTCCCCCTATCGCGATTGAGGAACCCACAATCAAAATACGTATTGGCGCAAATACAAGTCCATTTGCTGGACGTGAAGGTCAATATGTCACCTCGCGTCAAATTCACGAACGACTTACCAAAGAACGCGAAACCAATCTTGGACTACGCATTGAAGAAGATCCTCAAACAAGTGGTTTTATAGTAAGCGGAAGAGGAGAGCTTCATCTTGCAGTACTTATCGAAACAATGAGAAGAGAAGGATTTGAAATGGAGGTATCAAAACCACAAGTCATCATCAAAAAAATTGATCATCAGAATTGCGAACCATACGAAGAATTGACAATAGACGTCCCAAAAGAACATCTCGGTACAATATCAGATGAGATTGGAAAACGAAAGGGTCAGTTGATCACCATGCATACTACCAGCGATAACAATATCCGCCTCATGTATAAGATATCAAGCCGTAATCTCATCGGTATCCGAAGTAGACTCATGACCAATACGAGAGGCACCGCAATCATGAACACGTACCTACTAGGATATGAACCTATGGGAAGCGCAATGGAAAGCATAAGAAATGGTGCTCTCATCGCGACACAATCAGGAGAAACGCTATCTTATGGATTGATAAATGCTCAAGTTCGCGGAACCCTTTTTGTCGGACCTGGAGTGCAGGTATATGAAGGAATGGTGGTTGGCCTCAGTTCCCAAGAGAGAGATATCGAGGTAAATGTTTGTAAAGGTAAAAAACTTACTAACAATCGGTCTGCAGGCGAGGGCGTGAAGGAATCTCTAGAACCTCCAACCGAATTAACACTTGAACAATATCTCGACATTATCGGTGATGATGAAATGCTTGAGGTGACTCCAAAAAATCTTCGCCTTCGTAAAAAACTTCTCACCGAGCCAGAACGACGTGTTTCGCGTAGAATGTAAATAGATGACCATCTATAATCTCAAAAAAACCGCAATGTTTTTATTGATGATTCCGATATTTTTTATCTTTTTTTTCTTTGTCGGAGAAAGCACATCAACCCACAATGAAGGCTGGATTCATGCACTTCAACTTGTGCCACTGATATTTTTAATGCTATTGGCCTGGAAGTATCCGCGGCCGGTCGGGTATATTCTCTGCTTTGCAGGTGGGATTTTAGGAGTAGTATATGCTTTTGCTGCATATCGATTTTATTCTTATATTTCTCTTATCACTGTAGAAATCAGTCTCTTTATCCCGATAGTGATTTCAGGCGCTCTTCTTATATTTGTAACAAATAAAAAAAACAATCTTTCATCTCCCTGATACAATATCGTATGAAAAACCTGCATATTTTTTTGATCCTATCTTCTCTTAATGTATTACTTGTGACAATGGAACGTTTTTCTTTTACTACGAAGATCGTCCTACAACCATATGATTTTCTCCGACTTCATGAAGGTATACAAATGACAATCATCATCCTCATCACGATGATACTGCCATTTTTCATGATGAAAACAATTTCAAACAACTTCAAAACAATCTCAACAAAAAAAGAAACAACGACCCTTCTTATTTTTATAATTGGAGTTTATTTTTACGCAACAGGAAATGGAGCACATGAAATAGCCAGCTACATATTTAATACTTTCTGTGACACAAAAACAATTCCATCAAGCGGGATGTGTGCAAGTGCTTTTTTTAACGATTATTATTTTGGAAATATTTTGTATTTTGCCGGAGGTCTGCTGATGTACTTTGCTCTTATGATGTTTGAGCGAACACACAATCTTTTTCTGATGAATCGCAAAGATATGTGGGGAATTGTATCAAACGCAATGGTGCTAGCTATCGCTATTTTTGCATATGCAGCTTTTGATCCAGTTCTAGTAGGAGTAGTCTATTCAATCGCTATGATGGTGATGGCATGGATTTTTCTATACACGTCTGGAAGAGATTTTCGTAGGATGCCGCTCACCTTTTATACAACAGTCGCTTATTCCATAGGGTCAATCCTATCTCTTGCGTTTCGGTTTGGATAAACCATAAATATACTTTAATGTATGGGTTCTTTTTCTCTCAAAGATCAGCTATTTAACAAACAAAAAGTTACGCAGCTTGCGCTTGAAATCAAAAAAGTACACCCCTCGTTTGCTCATAATGAATTTATTACCCACGTGTGTAAACATTTTCCTGAATTGGAGCTAAAACAGCGCATTGAACATATCGCGACCTCACTTCATATATATTTGCCTGAAACATATGAGGACGCATTGGCTATTATTCTTGCCGCCCTCCCTTCACCGCTCGATGAGACAAAAAACGATAATGATTTTGGGGATTTTATCTATGCTCCGTATGCCACATATATTTCGCGATACGGATGTATATCTGCATATCTGCATGAATCACTAGATGCACTAAAACAAATCACTATGCGCTTTTCTGTAGAAGATGCTATACGAACTTTTATCAATACCTTTCCGGGTGAAACAATGAAAATGCTGAAAATATGGAGCGTGGACACCAACTATCACGTGAGAAGGCTTGCCAGTGAAGGGACACGACCAAAACTTCCATGGGCGAAAAAAATAAACATCCTTTACTCTGATAGTCTGCCGATTTTACATAATTTATATACGGATAAAACACGCTATGTTACGCGTTCGGTTGCCAATCATCTGAATGATATTTCGAAAATAAATCCTCAGTGGGTGATTGATATTCTTAAAAAGTGGCAGCAGACTAAAAAACAAACCGAAAAAGAGATGTCATATATCATGCGTCATGCACTTCGTACATTGATAAAGCAAGGTAATAAAGAAGCGATGAACCTACTTGGCATACGTTCGGTACCAGAGCTGAAATCTATAAAACTAAAAATGCAGAATATTACTATTTCTATGGGTACACATCTGGATTTTACTTTGTCATTTCTTTCTTCAAAACAACAACGTCTTATCATTGACTACAGCATCATATTTTTAACAAAAAATAATACACGTAGTCAAAAAGTTTTTAAGCTGAAATCTATTGATGCGAAAAAAAATGAAGTCATCCAGATACACAAAAAACATCTGATGCGTCAGTTTATGACAACTCGTACCCTCTATGCAGGTACACACACCCTTACGATTCAAATCAATGGTGACGAAGTAGCACAATCGAATTTTGAACTGGTTAATCAATCGACTTAACAATTCAATATTGAAGTATTTTCGCATGTAACATCCTCTTGACAAATCTGTCGTTCTCGAGAGAACTTTTTACTTCAACTAGAGATATTTAAGAGCTACAAATGTTATTGCAGTTGATATTTTTTTGGCTTATTGCCTTCTTGTGTGAGAGAGGAATCATACGCTGAAGAAGTAGCTGGGGCATCGTATGTTTGCTTAAATACTATTCCGCAGTTCACACCTTGTTTTGTCTTAGCTTCAATCGTGATTCTGTTTGGCACATATGCTATCTGGGTGATCGTGTCATCACTCACGACTTCAACACTCCTTGAACTCATGAGTTTACTATTAGCTGAATAAAATCCCTGCAAATAAAAATGATCTCGCCATTTTTTATCTATTTTTAAATCATATGTCTTATTGTTGCCGTTAACTCCATCTTGCTGATATCTCACGCGTGAAGGAGAAAAACGGATTTTGTACTCAAACATCTGATCGGCAGACACAGCGCCAACATCATAAACAGGCATCTGATTTATGGGTCCTATTGTATAAGGTATAGTGGTGATGCGTCCATACAATGAAGTACTCACCACAACATGAAGCGACTTACAGGGGTTGTTTTCAGCGGCAACCTTTTTTTCTGACAAATTTACTTGAGTTGGGGTTATTGCCTTTGTAACAACCTGAGTAGGATTTCTTGTGGCTTGTAATGTAGGCTTAGATGGCGATGGAAGACGGGTAGGAAGTTTTGTCCTGGTGGGTGTTGGAGTACTAGTAACAGATGCGATAATAGAAACTTTGACAGGTGTAGGGGATAATTCGCGACAGACGATGCGTAGTTTTGAAACTAAATTGGCAGAGTCTTTTTGAGAAATAGTGATAATGTAATCGGAAAAATCAGCATCATTGACGCAGCCATAGGTATGCCATGTTTTTACAAAACCATTTTTATCAGCAACAGGTTCAGTAAAAGCTCCATCTCCAAACTTGATACTGACTATACGCTCTTTCTTAAATCCATTGAGTGTCACCCAGACTTTTTCACCTTGTTTTGCTTTTGCGGGAGCGCTCACCGACCGCTGGATATCTATTTTAGTGGGCACTGTTGGAGTGGGTGAAGCACACACACTAAACCAGCAAAATGAAAATAGTGAAATAAAATAGTACATATAAGATATAAGAGCTTCAAATCAAGCTGTATTATATCAAAATATGTTTAAATATTCCATACATATATATTTGTCACCAGTACTAGCACATATACTTTGAACCAAAAAAAGATAATGAGAATGTTAAAGATAATTATTTATATATCTTGAATATAGTAGCGCACTTCTTCGTGCGCAGGATCAAGCAGCTTATATAAAAAGGTGATGTCGTCATCACGATGGCGTACACAGCCAGAGCTTCCCGGATTCTCAGCAGACAGTCGTGACAAATCGCCATTCACTCCATGCAGACCAAAATACCCCATGGTTTCCCAATCACACTGACCGCTACACTCTTCGTAGGGCATTGGTCCATATGGCCACTCATCAGAAGATGGAATGTCTAATGTCAAAAAGTAGGGAGCTGTTTCCGGATTGTCATGAGAAGATAATTTATCGATAATACGCCAATATTTTTTTCCTGATAGTTGAGGAAGTGGCGTAGGTCTTTTTCCTGACTCTCCTACCTTGACGCTCATCATTCTCACTAGATTACTGTTTTTCACATCACCTGGCACTCCTTTATACACATATTCACGCTCTGATTTACGGTGCAACTCCATCCAATATACGTTTTTTTCGATTTTTGACTCATATTGATGTTGATTTTGTGTATACACAAAAACTCTGCGCAAAACAAAACCGGACACAAAAAATAAGATAAGCAATATAATATAGCGCATAGAGATAGTATATATCATGTATCGCATGGTATACTGAACACATGGGAGAGCTTATTCATTTTCTCAATGGATCATTTGTCACCGAAGAAAAACTTTTGATTTCTCCACGAGATCTGGGATTTGGCAGAGGATATGCGGTGGCAGATTTTATAGTGACATACAATCGTCGCTTTTTCAAACTGCATGAACATGTAGAGCGTCTCTTTAAATCTGCTGAAATTATCGGATTACACATACCATGGAGTAAACAGCAAATAGCTCAATGGGCGCAGGAAACACTCGATAAAAACGATACAGAATCGGAAAAGACCCTCAAAATCATCGTTTCCGGCGGAGTGACTCACGAGATGTATCAGGCACCCGTGCCCACTCTAATCATGATCATAAATAGGCGCCAAACCATATCCCACGATCAAAACCCAACATGCATCAAAGTTATTACCGCGAAATACAAACGTCAACGTCCTGAAGCCAAACATACAGACTATGTCGAAGGTATCAAGCAACGTGTGTTTGCCAAAGACAAACAGATTGATGAAATTATTTATTATGATGAAAGCCAGGTTTTTGAAGGGTCGGGATCGAATATTTTTGCAGTGATTGGTGACAAACTGATGACACCTGAGACTAATATCGTAAAAGGTGTTACGAGAAAAACACTGCTTGAGATTTTACGACTTCCAATACCTATTGTGGTAAAAAATTTTACAATTGAAGATTTGAAAAAAGCGAATGAAATTTTTATGACAGGAAGTAATAGCGAATTGAGGTCTGTGGTTGAAATGGATGGCACACGAGTCGGTGATGGCCAGGCAGGACCAATCGCACGAGAAGCTCTGCGTCAATATCGTGGATACATTCAAAATACGTGCAACATAACGGTGTAGCTTACTCTATGTAGCATGTAACACACAGCATGTAACAAAAGAATAGGCGGCAGGCAAGTCCGGGATGACGATATTCTGCGTAAACCCAGTTAAGAATTAAATATTAAGAAACGAACAAAATTCTTCTTTCTTATTCCATAATTCTTAATTGATTGTTAGCAATTTATTTTTAAAATTGAAAACTTTCATTTTGTTTCTACTCTTTTTAGGGGTAGGAATCTTGCTCTGGTATCGACTCCCTGAGAAAAAAACCGAGACAATAATTCCGTCTGCAAGACCTATTGTCTCGCCCACCCAACATATTACTTCTGTCACTCCCACTCTTTTGCCAGCGAATAAAATATTGCAAAACAATTACCACGTGTATCAGTCGTTTAACAACTGTGGTCCGGCGGCTCTATCGATGACTCTCTCGTATTACGGTCACGCAGTATCTCAAGAAGATTTGGGACGACAAATGAGACCGTATCAAAACCAACTTGGAGATAATGATGATAAGTCTGTCACACTCGATGAACTTGCAGAAGAAAGTAAAAAATACAACCTGGTCCCTTTTCACAGACCAGCAGGAAACATAAATTTACTCAAAACATTTATCGCTCAGGGTTTTCCCGTGATTACACGCACTCTTCTCACGACTCATGAAGATATTGGACATTATCGAATCATTAAAGGATATGACGATTCCACCAAACAATTGATTCAAGATGACTCGCTTCAGGGATCAAATCTCTCTTATTCGTATGATGAATTTAATCAATTGTGGAAATATTTTAATTATGAATATCTCGTGTTGGTACCGACCGAACAGATTGCCGTTTTGAAACATATTCTAGGCAAATATATTGATGAAAAACAAGCATGGGAAGATGCAGAAAAAAACGCAGCTGAAATTTTGAAGGTTGATCCATCAAATATTGCCGCCGGGTTTAATCGTGCTATCGCTTTATATCATCTGGGTCAATATTCTGAATCTCTAAACCAATTCGAACAGATAGAAAACCGATTGCCCTTTCGCACCTTGTGGTATCAAATAGAGCCTATTCAGGCATATATGCATGCAGGTAATACTGACCGTGTCCTGATGATGACAGATGCTATTTTATCAAATCAGAACAGAGCTTTTTCCGAGCTTTATCTGCTGCGCGGGAATGTATATGAACAAAGAGGACAAATAGACATGGCTCGCACAGAATACGAAAAAGCAATTTTTTATAATACAAATCTACAGAAAGCTCGTGATGCGCTTAATAATACATACCCCAATTAATAAACCTGGTGATAATCATTCTTTCATAACTAATCCGGGATTTTTTTCAGCTTTTTCAAGAACTTTTTGCAAGGCAGGAAGATGTAGATCAGACACTGTTTTGAAACGGATACAGCTTTTGCCCACGCTCACTTTTCCCAATTGATCTTTATGCTTTTCTGCAATATAGTGACCGTTTTCGAGAGCACAAACATACAGACTAATGTAGTTTTTCTGACTCGCAAGCCCTATCACCGGCCAATCTATGATTTCTTTTTTGTAATTTTTATATTTAAAACTGCCGTAGCCGATCATGTTGTAGGAAAAATGAGCGCGTAAAGAAGGGACAGCCTCTTGAATGAACCGATGAAGCTTCAACACTTCCTCTTTTCTTTCAATCACTAATGCATCTATGTATTCTTCAATTGTTTTTGCCTTGACTGGCTTAAACATGTTCATAGGTTATATAACCTTATAAATAGTAACATACTTAAACACTATCCAGATAGGTACGAAATAGGTGTCACGAGTAGAGGGTTCCCGACAGCGCACAGCGAACCAAGTGAGCGAGCACCTGCCTTCCGGCAGGCAGGCTGATGGGAGGATAAACAAGTGACAGAATCTATTTCGTACAGTCATTGATCATTTTTCATTCGTCTGATTAGTCAATCTCGCTGTATACTCATCATGCACTTCCTTTGGCAACATTCGTAGCGCCAGATAAATAAAAAGTGGAATGATGATGAGATCATCGATCTGTCCTGCTAACGGGATGAAGTCTGGAATAAGATCAAAAGGCATGAAGGTGTAACCGATCGCAATAGCGAGCAGTGCTTTGGAAAGCAAAGGAGTACGCGAATCTCTCAATACGACTTTACATATCACAAAATAAGTACTTGCATATTTTCTCAATCTCTCAAATGTGCGAGATATTCCTGTTTTTTTCATCAATTTACTATAACGCAATTATGAAACAGTGTGTATAAACAACGATAAGAATCGTGTATGAAATTTCCCACTAAAAAGAAGGATTTCCACAAGGGAAATCCTTCTTCAAATCCGTTAGATACCCGGATTTACATCACTCGTACTGGGATCAATATCGCCCCAAAAGACGACTTGAGTCTCTCGGGAATAACCAGCAACACCTGCTTTGGCAAGCGCTTCTACAATATCATACTCGTGCCCCAACTGTGCAAATCCAGCTACCTCAATCGCCTCTGATGTTTCGCCTGTTTTGGCGTCGTAGTTGACACGTATGACTGGCATAAGGCCAAGACCAACACCATCTACATAAACACCAAGCTCTTCAAGTATTTGAGTAGCCTTATCTACTACCTCTCCAGGTACGGCAAAAGTAAAAAGAATACGTTCTGGGTCACTCAAGATGGATCACCTCCTTTCTGGACAGTGAGAATAGTTGAAGATTTTTAATCCATCCCATAGTGGGTTTTGGGTGGAGCACCTGTCCGCCAAGGGGCGGGTGGTTGCTGGATGGGTCATAGAGCCAAAACTCTCGCCATCACTCTCGATTAAATAACAGCCTTATCGTAACAGATACATATCAGTTGCGCAAGCGATAAAAAATATCTAATGAAGCTTCTCCCCTTTTTCAAACATATCAATGTATTTATTCATCCTTCGAAGTTTGGTCTCCTCTTTTTTTGCATTTCTCAGATTCCATGCGACCGCATAGACATTTGTTTTATTTAATGTGTGAAAAAAATCATGTGCTTTTTTATTTTTCATAAGCAGTTGCAAGAAGTCTTCTGGTACAGTCATAGTACTCGGAGAATCATAAGCTGCATCCCACCTGCCGTCCTTTTTTGCCCGCTCAACCTCCACAAGTCCGGATGTGGTCATCTTTTTTTCTTTTATGAGACGAGCGATATGCTCTTTATTTCTTTTAGACCACATACTTCGCTGACGGCGTGGAGTAAATTTCTGAATCCAGGATACTTCATCATACGATTTGGATTGGCCATCGATCCATCCGAAACAGAGCGCTTCATCGAGAGCTTCTGCATATGTAAGGCTTTTGATACCGGAAGCTTTTTTATAAAATTTCATCCAAATACCTTCTGGCTTTGTGTGATTTGCGGCGAGCCATTTTCTCCACTTCAAAGCAGTCTCAAAAGGCACTATCTCCGGGGTTTCAGTCATGGACAGATTATATCAATTTTGAAAAACTAACCATTGATACCCTCTGTGTAAAAACTGGTAGAAATAAGTCTTTAACTCGATACAAAATGGAGAGCGAATAGATGGCCGTCGTGACTGATCGGAACAAGAATCACCGTAGTATCCACATTACTCCCGTCTTTCTTTTTCCAAGAGATTTGGTTCGTCGAGCCAACATGTTTCTGCATAGCGTCCTGAAATGAAGCAATGAGCGTTTTCTGGCTCTGCTCTGCCACAAATACATCTGGAAATGACGCATCTATTTTCGCCCATTCATCAGCGGATTCGTAACCTAAAAGGGATGCAAACTTACTGTTACAAATTTTGTGTGCGTCGTCAAGATAGATATAAACTGCTTGCTCTGAATTTGTCAAAAGCGTCTGATATTCTTTTGTGATCGACTGGATTAATTGATTGTAATGAGTATTCATATTTGTTTATAGTACTCTAACCTTACCTTTTTGCAAGCGCAACCACATACCGGACTAGAAAATAACAATATTTATAATCTAGAAAAGTCTTTCCAATTTACCTTTACGCTTTACAATATTTTTATAGTCCCACTGTATCGTGCGTGATTTTCCAAGCCACTTTGCGAGTTGAGATCTGTCGATCTGGTTTATATGAGTATACCTTTTTTCTGCTGCCTTGAAGCTTCCCTCTGGCGCCAAGTCGCTTTCACCAAAAGACTGACCACTCCAAAAAAGTAGACGGATACTGTCTTTTAATTTGTGATATCCCACGATCGGATTGCCATTGAGAAACCATACTGGATGCGCATGCCAGATCTTACTTTCGGCTTCGGGCAGATTTTTGTTGATTTCGTCCTTGAGCATATCACAAATCTCTCGATCATCATCAGTCTGAGATGTATTGTAAGTATGGATATCTGCGACCATTTACTTATTGTAACAAAATAAATTATTTGATATTTCCAAAACAGGCGATCCTTCTTTTCGTTCTGCGTTTACCTGCCGTTTTTCCATGATCTTGCCATGAAACGAACATCTTTTTTTGTGAGAGCATCCAAAACTTTTACCAGATTTCTCGCTTTTGCTTCTTCAGATTTCAAAGTAGAAAAGTAGCGCAAAATTTCTTTCTTTCGACTAAGGATCAACTTTTCCCAGTTGCTTTTGGCGAGTGGATTTTTGTCTATAGCATTTTTGAGAAAAGGAATCATTTGGTACTTTCGAGGATTGGGATTAAATGTAATCTCAAATGTCACTTCGGTCCCCACTATTTCGGAAATACTTTTGGCAAATGGGATAGCAGCTGCTTTTGCCATGGTGATATTTATATACAGCCTCCAATCTCCCGCATACTTCACAAGCGATTGTTCGAACATAGAGCCATTTATATTCCCTTTGACAGATATTGGACTGGTGCTTTTTCCGGCTTGCGCAAAAATACCTTCTAATACTTCATCCGGAGGACGTACATATGGGTTGCCATTGATGATAGAGATTTGCCGGGAAAAGGTGAGAGGGGACATATGCAAATTATGATGCCGGATCTTAATCAATGGTTTAGCAAAAGCGCAAGTGCATTTTGCAAATCTGTTTCATTGCAAAACCGTGAATCACTCACAGACTCTTGAATAGTAATGCCTGTTAGCTCAGCTATTTTACTTACTGCAGGAGGACAGTGTATCCCAAAATACTGTACAAGCTCAAAAGGTTTAAGTTCGCAAGCTCCATACATAGAATCAACAGTATGTTGGGAGGGATGGATCGCACATAAATTATCTTTCAAGTGTACACAGCTTGGAGGACAGCACTTTCCACACAAAGTACAACCAACATCATATATTGCTTCAGCACCATTTATGTCAGAAAAATCAACATTGATTTGAGCTTTCATGACAGTATTTTATCATATATTTTGTAATTTTCTACAACCCTCTAAAATCTGCGGGGGTTGAAATTAATAATAAAATAAAAGCTAAAAACCTCTCTTCAAACTCAATATGCTCAACACTTGATCCTATCCTATAGCAATAATTGTTTTTATGTTATAATACGTTTTTGAATTGTCAAATCGATATGGAAACCAAATATTTGTTTGAGGTCTGGGAAAAACAACCCGCGCCAGAAAAAGATCGTTTTATTGGAAATGGGCTGGTTGTCGTATTTCCTGATGGGGAGAGAAAGCTTGTCACCGCAGCTCATGTGGCGTATTCTGGACCAGATAGAAGAGATGTCACTATAAAGGGCGATCCTGAGCTACTTGCAGAACTACCGGATGAGATAAGCTTTACGAAACGAGATAAACGGCTCACAGATGTGGCTGAAATGCCACTATCACCCGGGGAAGGCATTCCTGTCGCAACTTCATTACCTTCTCAAGAATTAAACGTCATTGGATATCCTGGTCGATATCGCAATCCTGTTCCTGTAACTCCTACCCGACTTGGGACAAAAGCCATCCAAGAAGGTGACAATGAACTTTCCAGCCCTACTCTTCACTTGGAAGAGAAAGACTCTGGTCAAACATGTTATCCGGGATGGTCTGGCTCAGGAGTATTCACAAATCAAGATAAAGTCGTTGCGATTCTTACAGCAGGTTATCCGGGAAAAGGCAGACTGATTGCTGATATACTTCATACTCCCGAAACCGAAAAACAGGAGGGTCTTTAAATAGCAATATAGATGGTTATACAATCGATTGCGCAGAGACAAAGCTTCATTTTATTCACCCGGAGCAAATTCGACGATCCACTCAATACCGTATTTATCTCGAAACATACCTGCATACGTACCCCATGGGCCATCACCCATCGCCCCTTCTACTTCTCCTCCGTCTGAAAGGCCAGTAAACAATCTGTCCGCCTCTTCTTTGCTTTCTGTACGCACCAAGATTTTACTTCTATTTTCTCGCTCATTTACTCGTCCCATGACTTCTGGAACATCATTTCCGATTAATATATTGCTTTTACCGATGGGTAAAGCGATATACATGATTTTCTGCGCTTCTTTTTCTGGCACGGGAAATGCAGAGCTCGAGATATCTTTAAAACGTATCATTTTGGTGAATTCTCCACCAAAAACAGATTTATAAAAAGTGAATGCTTCTTCAGCATTGCCGTTGAAATTGATCCAAGGTTGTATGGTAATCATGCAGTAATAGTAACAAATTAAACACGTTCATACTAAGATTTTATTTTGCCCTTACCAATAGAATCAAATAATCAAACTTTGCTTTTTTTAATGGCTGAATTCAGCGCGATTCATAAAAAGATATATACTTATCGTATGCAAGCAAAAAAACACATTTCCGGCGAAGAAGCTAAACGTATAGGAGAAGAATTGGGTATTATCTGGGATAAATTCGATATCAATCAGTTTAAAATAGGCATGCAGGTAGAATTGGAACATGGCACTGCCAATCCATTTACAAATGTAACAAACGATGATTTGCTCATAACAGGTAAAATTGCGCTCGCTCATCTGAATGAGATGCCAGATTATTACACACGTCTGCTAAAGATGGAACAAGAAGCGGAAGTAAAATCTAAAAGTAAATAGCTACAATCTTCAAAAATCTACCAATGCTCGTGATATTTAAACCTATACGAGTAGTTCATACACAGGTTATTTTCGGCTCTAAAAAAATACGGTGAAAATCAAACTGATGAGTATGAGATGAAAAAAATTAAAACCCTAAAGACTTACCTAACTGCTGTGCCTTCTTGATCAATCTCATAAAAGCCGGTTGCTTGTTGTACTTTTCAGCCTCACTCATATGCACCCACCTGAGTTCTTTAGACTCATGACTTACCACGTATGGCTCATTCATATCCGTCGTAAGGATAATTCGAATATCATAATGATTGTGTAATGGCATGTCTGCTTTAGGTGAAATAGGGTGAACATCTACATCGAAGATGTCTTCATGTCCCGAAATAAACTTCAACGATTTCAATCCAGATTCTTCTTGCGCCTCTCTCATTGCTGTTTTTATTACATCTGGGTCGGAGTCAGAATGGCCACCAAACTGCATCCATTTATTTATTACCATGTGGTGGGTTAAGAGCGCATAGTTAAATCCTCTATCCACAACCAACGCAGAGCCGGTAATATGACCCATTTTAAAATCATTATCAAAACACTCGGGATGAGACTTTACAAAATCTAATATTTCTATTAGCGACCTTTCCTCCTGTTCATTAGCGGCGACATATCTCTTTAATAAGCCGAGGAGGCCATGTCTTGCATTCATTATTATATTTTACTTGTTTATAAATCCGAAGATAAACGAAGAAATCCATCGAAGTGCTCCACTTGATGGAAACATCTAGAACGTATTTTATCAATTATAATGTCTAAATGAAGATTTACGTTGATAATAATATTCTTTCTTCAATCATCGGTAATGAATTTACAGACAAAGATGGAGAGGCAATGCAAAAACTTGCCTTAAGTGACCATGAGTTTGTTACTTCTCAAATTACAAAGCACGAGATGGAAAGGTCTACTTTACCTAAAATAAGAGGTGCAGCTTTGTTTATTTATAAAATATTTGGTGGAGAAAAATTTTTAAACAAAGAAACTTATTTTGCTACTGGATGGGGCGATGCTCCTTTTGGAAGCATTCCTTGGGGTGGTGGCGAAGTTGAGAACACGTCCCTATCACTTCTAAGACAAGCATTCGAACCAGATGATGCAAGGCACATTTTTCAAGCACTTTCAAGCCACTCTGACTATTTTTTGACACTAGACGAAAGAAGCATTCTAAGAAGATACAGGACAAACTATAAAAATATGAAGGCTTTTTGTAATAATGGTAAGCTACAAATTGTTAATCCAGAAGAACTAGTAGACGCATTGGCACTCTAGTATTTTGAGGAGTTAATTGGTTAAGGCAATTCTACCAAGTGCATCAATATACCTCCCTCTGGACAATGCTCCGCATTTTATCGGTTTCGTAACAAACTCATATTCTGCTAAATTAGGATTGAATACCAAAGCTCCAATATTAAACTTATTAAAAACTTGAATGTTCTTTTCTAGAATCTGTCTTTTATCTGCTGGCATTACAACGAATACATAAGAAGAAAAGGCTCGGTATCGCATTGACTGTCTTAAAGCAGATTGCCAATTGTGTAGCTTAAATTCAAAACTCCACAATTTAATTTCCGGAAGGTTAAATTCTGTTACTAATCTAAATTTTTCATTGTTCTTAACTTCCACAACATTCATATTTACGAGTGAAGTAACAGATTTTTTAAAATGTGACTCACTAAGCCCTGTCCGAGAAAGAAGATAATCCTTGGAATGAAAACTTTTATTGGACAGATGGGTTATTAACTTAGCATGGCCATTCAAGAGATTTAAAGAAGGATACTTCGATACAAATTCTTTTAATTTAGCTAATTCTGAATTCTCGACTGTTAAAACATCGGGTACTCCGTTGAGCATTCCAATCTGTTGAAAATAACTACCGTTTATACCTAGTAGATGCTCAAGTCTCACCTGATTTATGAATGATTGAACAAATTGATTTTCACTAAAACCAGTAAGCCTCATTATTCCATTATAATTAAATTTGTTGAAATAATGTAAGGGCTTCTTGCCAAACACGTAAGTGATTAGGACCACTTGCGGCTTCGAACTCTACACCTTCTGTTCTCAACTTTGAGTAAAGTGATTGTGCATTATCAATCTTCTTTTGAATCAGAGAAATTCTTTCCTCCTTAGTATTCACAGTTTCAATTTCATCTACCAGCCGCTTCAAAGTAGCCCACTGGTGCATTACTGCAGTATCTTGAGGCCAAGGTTGAGTTATTGGATCCTTTTTAAAAACATTATCAAAATTACTTCCAGTTAAAACATCATCGATCATACCTAATTCAAATATTGCCTGTAACTCAGGGTCAATGTATACCGAATTTAATAACGGTTCTGATGAATATACTTCACGAGCTTGCCGTCTTGGCGGTTGCTCGAAGAAGCGATCACTGGTAAAGAGACATTGGTTACGATACCAACCATTTGCCAGAGCCTTTGCTCCCACAGCTATTGTTAATATACCAACGATATCAATAAAACCAACATAAACCTGATACCCATTTTCAGCTAATACATTAACCAAATAAAGAAGCCCGCTTAAGGTGGTCGGATCAGTCCACTGTGGCATGTTCGCCGTGGCTCTTTCAACAAATATGTAATAACCAAATGCATCTAATGTCGTAAGATCATCAAGGAAATTAGAAAGTTGCTCGTCTTCCCGTAACGATGACTCACCTACAGGCAGGCAGATGATAAGTTTTGATTCAGGACTGACTGTCTTTAGATACTCGGAAGCCTCTATTGAGAGTTGAATGGTTATTTGAGCCATGTAACTGGTGAAGCTGGGTACAACCACACTTGGTGAAATTATATATTCCAAACCAAGCTTCAATTGGAAATCAACAACTTCCTTTACAAATTTTTGAATATTTTTAGAACTAAAATCTTTACGTCCTAGTTTAGGTACAAAGTATGAGTAGGTTTCCAGTTTCCCTGTTTTAGTAGCCTGCATCGCAGATACATAAAACATCGGATCTAAAAGGAAAAATTTATCTTTAAACTCTTTTCTTATTGTAGATATTGTCTCGGTTAATACATCCGAGGTTTGATAACGCGGCGAGAAGATTGCCCCGTCAATTATTTCTTTTTTTAAGGCCTCTACTATTTTGTTTGAACGATTATGTCCATCCTGAGCTAACAACATATCAATATATTATACTGCAATTGCCTGAATTACTTTCTCACACGAATTGTAACGCGAATGAGGACGCTTGGAAAGAAGTTTATGGATGACTTCTTCAGTTGTATTACTCGCTATGGCTGAGTGAGAATTTATCGTCGGTGGCACCATGTACAATATATTATTAAAAAGTTCCCCTCTATCCATTCCCGGAACCCAATAAGGATGATTGCCAGTTATTGCTTCATAAGCTACGATACCCAAGGCGTATAAATCAGAGCGAAAGTCGAGTTGGCGGCGTTTTCCTTGAACTTGCTCAGGAGACATATAAGGCGGAGTACCCACTATATACCCAGAGGGGGTTATCGATACCTCATACAATGTAAGTGCTAGGCCTGCGTCAATTAAAACAAAGCTATTCGCATTCTCATTAAAGATAATATTTTCTGGCTTAATATCTCGATGAATTGTTCGTCCGCTATTCCACAATACTTGTATCGCACTAGCTACATCTTTTACTAATTTTTGCACTTTTTTTTCATCTAATGAACCTTTATTTATATGCTCACGCAAGTCCTCCCCTTGAACGCATTCTTCGCTGTAATAATAATATGTTTCATCATTCACATTTAAATAATCTGCTTGAATTTCCCCTGATTTGGGCAAAAAGGGAGAAGTGATCTGGTTTGTAAGGCGAATTTCCCTCATCAATCTTTCTAGGGCGGTTTTATCAGTATGCTTTACTCCGTTATTCAACGTTTCAATATGTACAAATTTAAGTATGGTGTCGTTGCCGTTATTTAGATGGCATTTAAAAACTTGCTTTTGACCACTTATCCTCAGAGGTTTTGAAGAAACAATGTCATTAGATATGTCCTTAATTTCTTTATCCGTGATCTGCGTTTTCATTAGAGCTAATTATAACCCTCAACGCCGAACTAAAATGGTAGAAGTTCTTCCGAAGAAACTTATAGATACCCACGTCCCTTACGCTTTGCTCCAGTGACGTGGTACTGATTCAA
>CAZNUT010000009.1:0-35379 GCA_964576365.1 uncultured Gammaproteobacteria bacterium | reverse complement strand
AAAGTCGGCCCATGGTGTGACTACTGCCCCTTCCGCCTCATCTGCGAGGCGTGGTGAAATACAAATAGAATGAAAAATAATGCTACTCTGATGACGATTCAAATTCATGATCGGGAAAACCCAATGCAGTCGGTTGATGACTTTCTATGGTCTTGCGGAGGAACTCTTTCTGCCTATCTGGAATAGGTACACCGGTTGGTGGGTTTTGATCAGGTGGCGTATTTAAGCCGATATCATCTGCCCACCATATTGCCGTTTCATAGTTACCTTCATGCATTAGTTGATGAATAGTTGCAAAATCGGCAGATTTATTCCACTGTATAACCTGTTTCAACTGATTCCTATATTCAACTCTTGAGGGCATAGCGTATTTTGTAATACATTTAATCCAATTGTGATATGCTCTATAAAAAATTTATGCTCAAAGTATATCACACTCATTATAAAGTTCACTTAACAAGTACAGCGAACCCGTCACAACAATAGTACTTTTTGATCTTTTCAATAAATCTTCCAGGGCTTCCTGCGCCGGCACCTGTACGTCACAGTTCAATTTCTTACTCTCAATAGTTACTTGATGAACTTTAAAACTTGATAAACTTAACGAACTAAATAGCCGAGCAGCTGAATCGCTGTCACCCTGTATCCCTGAATTACTGTTTACTGTAAACTGTCGACTGGTTACTGAATCGCTAAGCATCTTCGCATCTGCCGCTCTGAGATGCATCCCCTGATCCCCTTCTCCAAACTCAGTAAACGTAATATGATCAGCAAACGGAATAATCTGATGAAGCATAGTTTCGTGATCTTTTGTCGCGGAAAAAGCGAGCAAAAAATCAAACTTTTTATCTGGATAAGCTGATATGAGGCTCGTAAGAAATGCTGACATCTTCTGCGGATTGTGGGCTCCATCAAAAATGACTGTTTTACCTTTAATTTCTCGTACTTCAAATCTTCCAGCAATGGTGGTACTCGCAAGCGAATTGAGTAACACATCTTCGTTGACATCCCACTGATCACGCTTCGCTAGGAAATAAATAGCTGAAAGAGCAAGAGCAGCATTTTCAACCTGATACTGAGCTGGAGAGCTAAGTATAATGTTCTCTAATAAACTTCCTTCTGGTTTTTGCCAAGTGAACGTAAGTCCACGGTTGGAAATTGAAGAAACAGCGTCAATGGAAGGAAAAGTAAAAGACGACGAAACAATCTGTTTTTGCGCTAATTGGAGAGTTGCTTCATTTTCTTTAACAGCTTTATTAATCGCCTCTAAAGATTCAGATTCCTGATCCGCTACAATAACGTGGTTTCGCTTTTGGATAATTCCTGCCTTTTCCCCCGCAATTAACTTGAGAGTATTACCCAAAAACTCTGTATGATCAAATCCAATCGGAGTAATAATACATAATTTGTCGGCTCTACTCACAACATTGCTCGCATCGTATCGACCACCCAAACCGGTTTCGATAATGGCATAATCGACTTTTTCTTTCTCAAAAATATAAAATGCCAGCGCCATCGTGATCTCAAAAAACGTAGGCTTACCCCATTTAGTTTTTTCCATCCTCTTTACAACATCAAAAACGTGAGAAAAGTATCCAATATAACTTTTCTCGTCCAATAATTGATTATTAACATATGCTCTTTCGCGAATATCAACAAGGTGGGGAGAAATAGTTAGACCAACTTTTTTACCTTGAGAACCTAACATTTGCGAACAATATTGTGCAGTAGATCCTTTGCCCGACGTACCAGCAATATGAATGATGTACAACTGCTCTTGTGGATCTCCCAACTCACTCATAAGATATTTAGAACGATCCAGTTGAAATTGTAAATCTACAGCTCCTCCAAAGGGTGGAATGTAGGGAGTCAACTCAGCTAAAACCTCTTTTATATTGTTGTATAGCATATCGGCGATAGAATAACGCACTTCACGATGTATTGCAATTGCTTTTCTTTTACGTTCGTGTTAGGCTTTTGAAAATCACTTCATACCCATGACATAACACTAGCTTTTTTTCTTCTAACCGTGTTTCTATTTATATTTTATATTTTTTTATATGAAAACACTTCAAGATAAAGCTATTTATTCCCTCATAAATCAAGAAGAGGAAAGACAACAAAATGGTATTGAGCTTATCCCTTCTGAAAATTACGCTTCAAACCATGTCCGTCAGGCTCTTTCCTCAGCCCTTGTAAATAAATATTCCGAAGGATACCCTGGTAAACGATATTATGGCGGTAATGAAATTATTGATCACGTTGAAAAAATAGCACAAGATAGAGCAAAAGAACTATTTGGAGTCGAGCATGTAAACGTACAACCTTATTCAGGCTCTCCTGCCAATCTTGCTGTATATCTGGCAACCTGTAGTCCAGGCGATACCGTAATGGGTCAGGCGCTTGTAGCAGGAGGTCATCTCACACATGGCCATGCTTTTTCAGCCACTGGTATTTTCTACAAAAGTTTTCAGTATGGTGTATCTGCCGTCTCCAAACCTGGCGAAGATTTATTCGACTATAAAGAAATAAAAAGACTGGCCATGGAACATAAACCAAAATTAATTTGGGTTGGTGCGACAGCATACCCACTTATTTTTCATTATGAACGTTTTGCGGAAATAGCAGAAGCTTGTGGCGCATATCTTGCTGCAGATATCGCACATGTAGCGGGGCTTATCGCTGGAGGAGCACATCCTTCTCCAGTACCTCATGTACATATCGTCACAACAACCACACACAAAACACTGAGAGGGCCACGAGGCGCGATGATCATGGTAACAAAAAAAGGAGTAGAAAAAGATCCTGATCTTATGACAAAAATAGACAAGGCAGTTTTCCCGGGACTCCAAGGTGGACCACACGACAATACTACTGCAGGGATAGCAATCGCACTTTTTGAAGCATCTCAATCATCTTTCAAAACATATGCAGCTCAAATTGTTAAAAATGCACAAGCTCTGGCTGAACGATTATTAAAACATGGCTATTCACTCGTAGGCCATGGGACGCAAAATCATCTCATTCTGATCGATTTGACAGATACACATGGCCCTGGAGCTGGATCTATCGCAGAATACGCCCTTGATCTTGCAGGACTCACCATGAATAAAAATACTGTTCCAGCTGAAAAAAGCTCACCATTTTACCCATCAGGTATTCGTCTCGGCACCCCTGCAGCCACATCTCGAGGCATGAAAGAAAAGGACATGGAATATATCGCGGATACGATGCATCGCGTACTCAAGCTCATTTCTGACTACCGATTGCCTCAAGACAAAACTCAAAGAAAAGAATACGTGTTACAAGCAAAAGCAAAGCTACGTGAGGAAAAAGAACTGCAAAAAATACGAAACGAAATTGCTACATTTGCACGACCGTTTCCGATACCTTGAGACAGATAGAGTATAATAAACTTATGTTGAGACTATTACTACTGGCAGATGTAGTAATGGTAGCGGTGAGTTTTTGGCGCTATCAATACATACCTGACGAAATCCCTCTTTTTTACTCTCGACCGTGGGGAGATGCTCAACTCGTAGAATATTGGTACATACTTCTTATTCCTATTTTGATTCATTTTTTCTACTTCCTCAATTTATGGCTGCAAAAAAAATACTTTTCTCATGATCTCCTCCTAATCAGAATTTTTACATTAATGACAATCCTCAACACCATCGTATTTAGTAGTATTTATATACGCATTCTTTTTTTGATTACTTAATTGTATGTATAGCCCATACTGGCTCATGCCTGTTGCAGCTTTAATCGCATACTTCACCACCCCGCTTGCGATATACGTCGCACGCAAATTTAGTTTATTGACAGACAAAACGATCCGAAGACATCCAGCACATACACACAACGGCGTCATCCCTCGAGCCGGAGGCATACCAATTTATATAGCTCTTCTTATATGTAGTCTCTATTTTCTTACCCCCTCAAAAATCCTGAATGCTGTTTTGATTTCAAACTTTTTGCTCTTGGTGATGGGCTTACTAGACGATAAGTATGATCTATCACCATACTGGCGATTTGCGGGTAATTTCCTAATCGCAGCAATTGTTGTTGCCGGCGGACTAGGAATACCATACATATCCAACCCTCTTGGTGGAGTCATACATCTTGATACGTTAAAATGGTCGTTTACTGTGATAAACCATCATTCAATCCTCATCTTTGCCGATCTTGTTGCTATTATCTGGCTCGTATGGACAATGAATATGGTTAATTGGAGCAAAGGAGTGGATGGCCAACTTCCAGGCTTTGTAGGCATAACTGCATTTTTTTTAGCAATTTTATCTCAACGTTTTGTGGCGCATGATATCCATGCAAAATCAGTGATGGAATTGGCACTTACCGTATCGGGGGCATTTTTAGGGTTTTTGCCCTACAATTTTTATCCACAAAAAATTATGCCAGGATATGGAGGAGGAGCGATGGCAGGCTTTTTACTAGGCATTCTTTCAATTCTGTCTTTTGGCAAAGTAGGGACTGCGATATTGATACTTGCCATACCTACTATTGATGCGTTATACACAATTTTAAGGCGTTTAAAACATAGATCATCCCCATTTAAAGCTGACTGGGGTCATTTTCACCACCGTTTGTTGGAAATTGGTTGGGGAAAAAGACGCATTGCGGTATTTTACTGGAGTATTTCATTTTTACTCGGTATTTCAAGTTTGTTTCTCAATGGAGTTGAAAAGCTTATTGCTTTTATGACAGTATGCTTAACTATTTTATTTTTTATGGTGATTCTGGACAGGCTCAAAAAAAACACAACTTCGCCCACTCAAACAAATACGAAATAAAATTGTCCAACTACCCGCACATAAAATAATCTGCTAAAATAGCCTCACCATGCGTATTCTTATAGGAGTTACCGGAGGAATTGCTGCAATAAAGATTCCTGAACTTATTGAAGCGTTACGAAAAGTAGGTGCAGACTGTAAAATTATCTTAACGCAGGCTGCAAATACCATTATTTCAGAAACTGAACTAAAGGGCAAAACTCATTGTGAAGTGTTTACTCACTTATTTACTCCTGATTTTTCTCCCAAAAAAATTTTATCTTCACGACGCGTAACTCATATTGAACTTGCAAAGTGGGCAGATCTAATCGTGGTAATCCCTGCGACAGCAAATACGATCGCCAAATTAGCCCATGGAATCGCTGATGATTTACTTTGCACGACTATATTAGCTTCACAATCACCTGTATTTATTTTTCCGTCAATGAATACAAATATGTGGCTGCACAAAGCGACTCAAGTAAATATAAAAATGTTAAAAAAATACGGATATTATGTCTGCGAACCTGCTCATGGCGAACTTGCATGCGGTACATATGGAGTAGGTAGGCTTCCCGAAATTAACACAATCGTACAAATCATTAATACCTATCAAGAAAATAAACATACCTTAAAAAACAAAAAAATAATCGTAACATCCGGAGCGACAAGAGAAGCTATTGATGATGTCCGATTTATCTCAAATAGAAGCTCTGGAAAAATGGGCTCCGCAATAGCAGAAATATGCATACAGAGAGGAGCACGTGTCACGCTACTCAGCAGTCAAACTGAACACAATGTGCAAGGTATTTTTAAAAATATCAGCTATAAAACCTACGAAGAGCTGGAAAATAATATTAAAAATAGCATCACAGACGCTGACATTATTTTTCATACCGCAGCAGTAACAGACTTCACCACATCAAAGCAAAAAGGTAAAATATCAAGCACTCAACCTCTTAAGGTGAATTTAGAAGTTCGAGAAAAAATAATCCATAATATTAAAAAATGGAATCCAACTATCTGCCTGATCGGATTTAAAGCAGAATGGTATACGAACACAAAGCACGACCCTAGTCTAAAAACTTATTTTATGGAGAGCAATGCTGATTTTGTAATTGTTAACAATATCGCACGTCAGGACATCGGATTTGAATCGGATGAAAATGAAGTAGACATATACCATCTAAATAAATTACTCAAACATATACCAAAAAATACAAAAATGACTGTCGCTTCAGATATTCTTGATACAATAACACCGTATCTTAATTCTTAAGTATATGAAATATTTTATAAAAACATTCGGGTGTCAACAAAATACAGCTGATTCTGAGCGGATTGCGCAATCATACGAATCCCGTGGTATGTCCGCAGCAAACTCTTTTGAAGAAGCAAATTTCGCTGTAGTTAACACTTGCATGATACGCTCATCAGCTGAACATAGAGTATACGGACTTGTACACAATCTCAAAAAAATTAAAGAAACAAAAGCAAAAAAAAGAGAGATATTTAAAATTATCGTCACTGGTTGCATGGTGGGTATGGCTTTCCGTGACAAAACGGGTAAATATCTCGAAAGACTCAGGAGCGTCATGCCTGACGTGGATGAATTCATGCCAATTGAAGAAGTTGGCTTTGATCATGAACCTGTCCGTCAAAACGACACGAAGGCATGGATACCGATCTCAAACGGATGTAATAATTTTTGTACTTTTTGCATAGTACCCTTTACAAGAGGAAGAGAAATAAGTCGCCCTTACGATGAGATTATCGAAGAAGCAAAGCGTTTAAAAGCCAAACGTTTTACTCATATTACTCTTCTGGGACAAAATGTAAATTCATATGGCGCAGATTTGATAATCGGTAAAGAAAATATTCAAGTATTGAGAGATATGAAACAGACATACTTCGCTCAACAAAATGAGAAGCCAACTTCTCAAGTTATGCGAAATCAACCTCTGACAACTTTGCGAACCCAATTGACATATAATGGGCATCCGGTGGAGCCAATATACGTAAAACATCTCGGTAAACATCGAATTCCTACTTTATTTCCCTATCTTCTTGATGATGTAGCCCAAATGGAATTTAAACAGGTTGATTTTATTTCATCAAACCCTTGGGATTTTTCTGATGAATTGATAGATGTTATTGCCCGCAATGAAAACATAAGTCGTACGATACACCTACCTGTTCAATCAGGAGATAATGCTGTACTAAAACGTATGAATCGCTGGTATACGAGTGAAGAATATTTGCAGATAATTCAGAAACTGAAGAATAAAGTGAAGGAAATAAAATTTACTACTGACATCATTGTTGGTTTTTGTGGAGAAACTGATGAAGAATTTCAAAACACATACAAACTTGCAGAAAAAGTAGGATATGACAAAGCATACATTTCGATGTACTCCGAAAGACCGATGACCGCAGCAACGCGATTTTTTAAGGATGACGTTCCACATGATGTAAAAAAATCACGTTGGCTCAAGTTAGAACTCTTAATAAACGGAAGATTTCGTAAATAACTCCTCTTGCATAACAATCAGCGATTGAACACACCTAAATCTTTTAATTCTCACATCTTAACTCTAAATTTAAAGTCACTTGGCGTTACAATTGATTCAAATTGAGCATTATTCCCAAAAAAATTAAGAGCCAGTTACTAAAAATAAAGAAACAACAAATTTGCATTCATTTAGATTGGAATAAATTTGCCTAGAATTTCAAGTAACTTCTTTTTATAAGAAGAGTGACAGGCGAGGAATGGATATTGTTTATTCGGATTTTTAAAATCAAATAGTATCTCATTACCTTCAAGATCAAATATACAATATCCAGACTCCTCAAGGATGAGTTTTGCAGCAGCTATATCCCAGATACGACATCCCAAATTCAACACCCCTCCAGCAATTTGATTTACCAGCAATGCAAATTCAGTTCCTGCGCAACCCACCATGCGTACTCCTCGAAAAATCGGTTGCAGTGCCATAATCATCCTAGGCAAACCTTTTTTAATATCATCGTCATATGAGAGTGACGAATAAAGAAATATGTGATGTAGCTCTTTTTTCTCGTTCGATATAGGTTTTTTCAAACCATTTTTTATGTTGTAGGCACCACTTCCTTTTTCAGCAATATATAAAGAATCGCTTAATGGGAAATATATTACGCCCGCTTTCAGCTCCAAACGATAAAAATATGCGATCAGAACGCAGAATTCTTTTTCTCCAGTTGCAAAATTTGACGTCCCATCCAATGGATCTATCACAAACAAATGATCACCCTCCTGATTCAAATCCTCTTCGCCGATAAAACCAACAGTATCTTTGTTAATCCCCTTCTTGCTCAACTGGTCAAAAATAACCGTTTTTATGGTTTTTTGTGAAAGAGTATCAGCTTGGGTGACAATATTATTATGACCAGCTTTGTATACAACTTCCAATTTTTTTCGAAAATAACCGAGTAAAACTTCACCACCGGCACGAGACGCTTTTTCAAGTACATCTATCATAATGTGCATTATATGATATTCGTGCTACAATAGTTCCATGAAACTACTGGTTACTGGCGGAAGCGGATTTATCGGCTCCAATTTCATCCGCTATTGGCTCAAACAACATCCTCTCGACAACATCGTTAATCTGGATAAACTTACTTATGCTGGAAATCCAGAAAATCTCATTGAATATAAACATGACGCTCGATATGCGTTCGTTCAAGGCGACATATGCGATCGAAAAGTGGTAGACGAAATCATGAAAGAGGTTGATATTGTAATTCATTTTGCAGCAGAATCACATGTAGACAGGTCAATCATAGACTCATCTCCATTTATCACGACCAACGTTTTGGGTACCCACACACTGTTAGAATCTGCGCTCGCTCATGGAAAAAAACGTTTTCACCATATCTCAACTGATGAGGTATTTGGCGCTTTACCTCTTGATCCTGAAAAAAAATTTACCATAACAACTCCTTATGCTCCGCGGAGTCCGTATTCAGCATCAAAAGCTGGCTCGGATCATCTCGTACGAGCTTATCATGAGACATATGAACTCCCCATAACAATATCAAATTGCTCAAATAATTTTGGACCATACCATTTTCCTGAAAAATTGATTCCTTTAGCTATTACTAACATTTTGGAAGGAAAAAAAGTACCAGTATATGGTGATGGCTTATATGTGCGGGACTGGCTCTATGTTGAAGACCACTGCAGAGCCATAGATTTTATTCTTGCAAAAGGTGCAATAGGTAATACTTATCTTATCGGTGGACTCACTGAAGATATTTCAAATCTAGATGTCATCAAAAAAATCCTTAAAATCATGGATCGAGATGAATCTGTCATTGAGTATGTCAACGATAGACCAGGCCACGATAGAAGATATGCAATTGACTGGAGCAACACCGAAAAAGAACTGGAATGGAAGCCTTCGTATTCATTTGATGAAGCGCTTGTGGCTACGATTGAATGGTACAAACATAATGAAGGCTGGTGGAAAAAACTAAAGGAAAAAAACACGATTATTCAACATTAATCATCTCACACTTGTTACAAATATGAAGAAACGTATTGTAGTGACAGGCGCTTCTGGGCTCATAGGCTCTCGCTTCTGCAAACTTCTCAAAAACAATTTTGAACTTATCCCTTTTTCTTCTCAGCAGATTGATATAACAAATAAAATAAATGTCGATACTGTGCTTTTATCTCAGCCTTTTGATACGTTGGTACACTTTGCTGCGTATACCAATGTGGACGCTGCCGAAACCGAACGGGAAAAAGCTCGCAAAATCAATGTAGACGGAACGCACAATATGGCGACATATGCATACGACAACAACAAACAACTCATTCATATATCTACAGATTTTGTATTTGATGGTCAACATCCACCGTTTGACGAATTAAGCGCACCTCATCCACTTGGGTATTATGCTGAAACTAAATATCTTGCTGAAAAAGAGGTTGAAACAAAAGGATTGATAGTCCGAATAAGCTATCCTTATGGATATCCAAGCGAAGCAAAACCCGACTTTGTTCAGCGCATCTCACACTTGTTACAAAAAGGTCAACCTTTTCATATGACTACCGACTCATTGATGACTCCAACTTTTATTGATGATATCGTGAAAGGATTGGAATCGCTCATAAATGAAAATAAAAATACAGGAATTGTTCATTTAGTTGGACCCGAATCATTATCTCCATTTGAGGCAGGAAAAAAAATTGCACACGTGTTCAATTATGATTCTGAACTCATACAACCCATTTCATACGAAAATTATATGAAAGGAAGAGCTCTCAGACCTCGCTATGGCAGGATTAAAACAATACATACCTATTCTTCAGAATTTCTTTCTTTTGAATCCGGACTCCAAATCATTCAAAAAAATCAATAGGAATATTTACTACTGATTAAATAATATATCTGGGCGTGGTTGATTGACCAAGAAGATGATAGGTGAGTAAATTTATTCCAATGATATACGAAAGTGGATTACCAAGCTGGTTGCCAAACCGCTCATTGACCTGGCGCATGATCTGCCAGTGTACTGCGTGTGAAAAACCCACCATGAGATCTGTTTTAAATCCTGCATATCCCGAATCATTAATACGATTTATCACACGATCTGAAGATTGATCCCCAGTCGTAAATACAATTTCTTCTGCATGATGTTTGCCTGTATACACTAAAATAGATTTTCCCCGCGATAATGAGTCGTGAATGAGCGTTCGATTAACTAAGGTTGAAATTTCTGAAGGGATAGACACCTCATATCCATGTATTGATCCGCCAAACCTCTCTGACAGTTGACTTGCCAACTTCTCATCTCCTAAAAACAACACCATATTGCAGACTAACTCGCATGTTTTAAACGCTGCCCCACACCCCATTGCATCCTCCATACACTGGTATATGTTTTTCTCATGTGGTCTCCACCCATGAACTTCATCGACTTCAACGATAGGCAGCTCACGATGATTGTCTATATGTACAGCCGTTTCATGCTGATTGCTTATAACACTACCCATTTTTTGAATATGCGCAATCATCTGGGTGGTAAATTTCTGTGGGTTTGTCTCTTTCCAATAGTTCTGTTTCTGCATATACCCACCTCTCAAAGCGCTAATCATAACCTGCATCATGATACCCACGTCGCCACCCGGCCATGCTGCCACAGGGAGACCATGTCGATGCAAAAGATCATCTGTCTTAATACGCTCCACCCTCAATATCAGATCACGCATCACTATACTGCCTCCTGGATCTACAAAAAGCCTCATATTATATGCCCGATCATCTACACAGGCATGGAGTTTGCTCGAATTTATTTGCCTTAAACTCCAGGGACGACAATATGGTAGACAAATAGAAAAAAGTAAGTCAAGAGGGTTCTTACTGTTTATCAGCTTAGCAATAAAATCATAAGAAAGAGCTTTCTGATGACTATTTTTACATACTTTTTCTTCCCCCATACTTGCATTATAGCACCGCTTGTCTTTCGCGAACACATAGGATATGATATGCAGATATGACTATTACTTTCATTGGACATGGATATGTAGGTCTTGTGACCGCTTGTGTGTTTGCTGACTTTGGTAATGATGTATATGTTGTAGGCCATACCCCAGAAAAAATAAATAAATTAAAAAATGGAGATCCGCTTATTTACGAACCAGGACTTGCTGAATTACTCAAAAAAAATTTAGAAGCAAAACGACTTCACTTTACTCTAGATTTTGAAGAGGCTGTTACAAAATCAGAGATAGTATTTATCACGGTAGGCACCCCTCCAAAAGCCTCCGGAGAAGCTGATCTTTCAACTGTATATTCGGTCGCAGAAACTATCGGAAAAAATCTTCGAAAAGGATTTACTGTAGTATCATGCAAAAGCACGGTGCCCGTAGGCACAAATCATGAGGTAGCGCGCATTATTAACAAAGTTAAAAAACCTGATGCAGAATTTGCTGTCGCATCATGTCCAGAATTTTTACGTGAAGGAACGGGTATTTTTGATACGTTAAACCCTGACCGAGTTGTCATCGGAGCAGAATCACAAAAAGCTATAGAGTTACTTTTGACTGTACATAAACCATTAAATGGGGAACGTGTCATCACCGATCTTGCCTCAGCAGAAATTATCAAATATGCATCCAACGCACTTCTCGCAACAAAAATATCGTTTGCAAACCTTATTTCTCTCTATGCGGAACACGCAGGAGCAGACATTGAAACTATCATGGATGCAGTAGGGTTTGACAATCGTATCGGCCGTAAATTTTTGAGCCCTGGCATAGGATATGGAGGTTCTTGTTTTCCAAAAGATGTAAAAGCCCTTATCGAAACCGGCAAACATCTTAAAGTAAACACTACTTTGCTTGATGCAGTCGAACATATCAATGTTACTGTTCGCACCCACTTTTTAGAAAAAATTAAAAAGAATGCCCCTGGTAAAAAACTAGCATTATGGGGATTGAGCTTTAAACCAAATACTGACGATATTAGATTTGCTCCTTCGATGTATTTGATCGAAGAACTCCTCAAAGATGGATTTCAAATTTCTGCATTTGATCCGGCAGCTATGCAAAATGTTAAAAAAACATATGAAGGAAAAATCAATTTTGCGCCCACGATGTATGAAGCATTGCATGATGCTGATGCTCTTTGTATTCTGACCGAATGGAATGAATTCAAACAGGCTGATATGCAAAAAGTCAAATCTCTTTTGAAAAAACCTGTCATAATAGACGGAAGAAATATATATCATCCCGAAGCAATGCATGTAAATGGTTTTACCTACATTTCTACAGGGAGAACGACTGTAAACCCGATCACATGAATATTCTGATCACTGGTGGAGCTGGATTTATTGGCTCTCATTTAGCCAAAAACTACATTGATGCTGGCCACGATGTGACCATCGTTGACAATCTTATTACCGGCTCTTTGCGAAACATCGAAAAGCTCCAAAAAAAACATCTCTCTTTTCATCAAGCAGATATTTGCACATTTGACTATAGCATTCTTCCCGAAATTGATATTGTTTACCATTTAGCTTCTCCTGCATCACCCGTTCAGTACAAAAAACACCCGATAGATACACTTATGACAAATGCACTGGGAACCTACTTGATAATGGAACAAGTAAAAAATGGCCGTTTTCATCGAGTATTATTCGCATCTACATCTGAAATTTACGGCGACCCACTTGAACATCCTCAAAAAGAATCTTACTGGGGCAATGTAAATACAGTTGGCCCACGTGCCTGTTATGATGAAGCAAAACGCTTTGCTGAATCTCTTGTATATACCTATTATCGATCATTTAAAAGTTCTGTCCGCATAGCGCGTATTTTTAACACGTATGGCCCTCAGATGGAAATAGACGACGGAAGAGTGGTGTCAAATCTTATCACACAAGCTTTAAAAGGCAAACCTATGACAATTTATGGTGATGGATTACAGACGCGGTCATTTTGCTATGTAAGCGATCTTATTCTCGGGCTGAAAAAATTAGCTGAAAAAGAAGCTATCGATGGAAGTATCGTCAACCTTGGCAATCCACAAGAACGTACTGTCGAGGAGCTTGCATTACTCATTCAAAAAGCAACTAAATCTAAAAGCAAAATTGTTTACAAACCTATTGGTCAAGATGATCCTAAAAAAAGAAAGCCAGATATCACTCTTGCAGAAACTCTACTAGACTGGCACCCCGTTGTAGACATACAAGAAGGACTGAAAAAAACGATCACTTACTTTAAAACCGCTCTCAATATATAATCTTTTACATATGCGTAAAGCTGCCATTATTCTTCCCACATACAACGAGGCTCAAACAATTACCTCATTGATTGATGGCCTATCGGCCGAAATTAAACATATATCCAACTGGCAAATATATATCCTTGTAGTTGACAGCTCTTCACCGGATCGCACTGCTGAGGTTGTGGAAAAAGCAATGAAAAACTACCCACATCTTCACATACTCAAAACAAAAAAAGAGGGGTTGGGCAAAGCATACATTCAAGGATTTGAATATGCGATAGCGCAGTGGCATCCTTTTGTTCTTTTTGAAATGGATTCTGATCTTTCACATGATCCAAAAAATCTTTCTGAGTTTATCAATGAAATAGAAAAAGGCGCAGACTTTGTGATCGGATCTAGATACATGAAAGGCGGATCAATTCCAGAAGATTGGGCATTTCATCGCAAGCTCTTTTCCCGCGTAGGTAATTGGATTATACGCATGGGTTTTATGAAACTTTCAATCAAGGATTGGACAAATGGATATAGGGCTATCAAGACATGGATCATTCAAGATTCTTTATCTAACATCAGTAAATATACCGGATATGTTTTCCAGGTCGCAATTCTTGATGAAGCGATAAAACGTGAAGCAAACATAATTGAAATTCCCATTCACTTTAAAGATAGAATAGAAGGTTTTTCAAAAATCAATTCAACTCAATATATCTCTCACATTTTTACTTACATTTTCCTTCACTCAGCATTTATTAAATTCTGTATAGTTGGAGGAATCGGGTTTGTTGTGGATTTGGGTATTTCATATCTCTTTATCGAATTGATACATAGCTCTATATGGGTTGGCACGGTGATAAGTGCTGAAACGGCAATCATCTCAAACTTTATTTTGAATAATTCCTGGAGTTTTGCTCAGAAAAAAATAACATCTGGCTTTTCTCTCTTATTTAATTTTATTAAGTTCAATGTAATCTCAGCCGGTTCGATCGTTATTCAGGCAGTTGGACTTGAGCTTGCAGTATGGATGTTTGGCAAAACATACTGGCCGCTTTATAAAATCTGTATAATCGCTTTTATCATCATCCCGTACTCCTACATCCTCTACACGAAACTTATCTGGAAGAAATAAAAGCAGCTTCACGATGACTTAACTACAAAAGAAAAATTACCAATTAAGAAAGAAGACTATTGTTTATTTCTTGGTCTTTAAATATCAATTCTTAATTTTTCATACCGATCATTGCATGACTTTTACCTTTTCACTTTTACCTATTGTCTAACATCTACAACTTACTAATGTACTCTCCGCTCACCCAACCTTCTTTACCATCTGCAGTGATTTTATACCATCCGTTTTTTTCTTCTGTAAATATAAATTCTTCGCCTGGATCAACCGTGGTCAAAATTTGTCCACCAACTCCGGGAGCTGAACGCACATTGAGAAAGCCAGTCGGAGTTTCAAGTATTTTTAACTTCGGCTCAGTTGTAACTTTTAATTGTGCTTCCTGAGATGCTCTCTGTTTTTCTTCCTGCTCAAGTGCCTGTGTGAGCGTTTTGTATGCTTGATCAAGCGCCAGCTTCACTTTAGCCTGCAGCACATGATCCTCCTCTATTTTTATTTTTAGCGACCTTCGAAAAAACCCTGGCATGTAGAGCGATATTTCATGATCTTCGCTCGGTACAGATTCTACCAGCAATGGCGCAATGCCTTTTTGATCATTATCAAGATACACTACTGCCCCTGGAGGATCAGACTCTATGATAAGATCGCCTGTGTTTCCATCTTTTTTTTCTCGAGGGCTTAAAGTGAATACTTCACCAGCTGCTATCAGATCAGATGCTGCCAGTTCACGGTTCACATAGGTGAGCGTATTTTCATTAACTTGCACAACTGCCTGCCAAGAGGTCGCCGCAGTTTTTTTGTCTTTTGCCATCAACTTTACTGTATATTCTCCAGGCTTCAAAGAAGCTTCATAAGGAGATCCCCCTACTTCACTCCCATCTATGTATACTGATGCGTCAGGAGTTGCGACAACACGCAGACGGCCCATAGATTGTTTTTCAAATATAAAAAGCCTTACCCCAATATAAATCACATATCCCAATACCAACAGAAGTAGTAGAAGTAATTTGCGTTTCATATAATCAGTAAAGATGCATTTTTATGGTATCATAACAAGCATGATCCGACAAGAAATGACAGCTATTCTATCAAAAGCGATTAAGGCATGTGGATATGATATTACTACTCTACCCCTCAGCACTCCTTCAGAGGCATCTCATGGCGATTATTATTCCCCGGTTGCACTGACACTCTCCAAAGTATCTGGCAAAAAACCCCGCTATATTGCAGAAGAAATCCGTAAAAACATCGGTGAAAATCCTTTGATCAAGAAAATCGATATTGCTGGTCCTGGCTTTCTCAATTTCTGGATTTCTGATAGCCATCTAAACCATGTACTGTTGCAAATTGATCAGAAATACGGCTCGACAGACATACATGAAGGTAAAAAAGTGATCGTAGAGTACTCTTCCCCCAATATCGCCAAACCATTTACCATCGGTCATCTACGCTCAACCATCATCGGAGACGCGATAGCAAATCTCCTGGAAGCAACAGGATATAAAGTGTATCGAGACAATCATGTAGGTGATTGGGGGACTCAATTTGGCAAATTGATGTACGCAATCCTCACCTGGGGTGATAAAGAAAAAATCAGTACATCCGAAAGACCTGTAAAAGAACTAGTTGATCTATATGTCAAGTTTCACGACGAGGCAGAAAAAAATCCTGAACTTGAAGATAAAGGTCGCGCTTGGTTTAAAAAACTTGAAGACGGCGATCAGGAGGCCAAAAAACTCTGGCAGTTTTGTATCGACGCTTCGTGGAAAGAGTTTGATGCTATCTATCAAAAGCTCGGTGTGAAATTTACTGAAAATCATGGTCGCGGCTATGGAGAATCATTTTTTGAAGATAAAATGGGTGCGGTGATAAAAGAACTAGAGTCAAAGCTACAACCTGCACAAATGTATCGAGAAAACAACGGCGCAAAACTGGTATTTTTTCCTGATGAGAAATATCCACCTCTCATGATTATCAAAAAAGACGGTGCTACGCTTTATAGTACTCGTGATCTAGCAACCGATTCTTTCCGTCTTAAAACTTATGGAAAAGATATTTTAATTATCAACGAAGTGGGCGCCGAACAATCGCTTTATTTTAATCAGCTTTTTGAAACTGAGCAGCTTCTCGGGTGGACAATACCAGGACAACGTGTTCATGTGAAGCATGGTATGTACCGCTTTAAAGAAGGCAAAATGTCCACGCGCAAAGGAAACGTAATCTGGCTTGAAGATGTGTTACAGGAAGCAGAAAAGAGAGCATTTTATCTTATCAAATCAGAATCAACCGAAGCCTCGCCTACCGAAATAGAATCTCATAGTACAAAACATACTGAATCATCAAAAAAACATATTTTCAATCTGGCAGAAAAAATGAATATCTGCAGCATTGTCGGAATCGGCGCCATTAAGTGGAATGACCTGAAACGCAGTTCGCATCTTGACATCACCTTTGACTGGGATGAGATTCTCAAAATGGACGGCAACTCAGGTCCATATATCCAATACACCTATGTGCGCTGTAAAGCCGTACTTGAGAAATCAAAGCAAAATGAAGATGGCAAAACTATCCTACTTGATCCAAAATTAATTACTGAATCTTCACCGGAGGAAAAAGAAATTCTTCGGAAATTGATAGTATTTCCAGAAGTAGTGATGGATGCGGCAACTTCTTTTTCGCCAAATCAAGTATGTACCTATCTTTTTGAAGTGGCACAATTATACAATCTGTTTTACCAGAAACACAATATTTTGAAATCGAATGAGGAGCAAAAACAACTGCGACTCACTTTGACCAAAGCAGTATCTCACGTGCTGCAAAACGGCCTCTCACTCCTGGGCATCCACACTGTGGAGAAGATGTAAAAACTAATACCATTTATACTTTGCTCTGCTTCTTTCGATCGTTTCTCTGTCCAATCATTGTTCCTATAGCTGCGACACCGATGCCTCCAATCCCTCCGATCCCATCAAACACAATATGTTGAGGTTGAATTTGAGCGTTTTGATCGACAAAATCAGCAAACTGTAAATTTAAATTTTCTTCTGCTTCTCTTACATTGCCGTTTGTGATTATAGGAACATCATCATAAAGCTGCTGGTCAAACTCCTGTCGAAGCGATGCTTGTTCTTTTATTGCTTCAGAGACATCAATCAACAATTCTCCTGTCTGTTCGGTAGCTAGAATCAATCCACCAGCAAAAATAATATTTCCAACTGTTTTTTTATCAATATTGAGTAAACTCATGTGGAAAAATGACTATGAATAATTACAACATTATACATAAATTACCTGCAGCTATTCGCTTTCTTACCAAAAATCATATCACCAATTAGTATGACTAAAAAAATAGATTGCTTCGTCGTCTTTCGCATTCGGACTCCTCGCAATGACGTTTATCACTAATAACTATCACCTATAACCTAACACCTGTCTACAGCAGATGGCCTGATAAACTTTATAACTTTACAAAAATTACAAACTACTCAATGCCAAGCAGCTTTCCTTGCAAAGTCTCCTTCCCATTCCACCGATTGATGTCGAGCTGATAGGCTACTCTCAATCTCATCCCCTTTTCGAGTGATTCAAATAGCTTCGCCTTCTTAAAAGCTACAATCTCAAGCATAGCTGATTTCTTTTCCGGATCACGTACGATCATCTTGAGATGCTCACCTGTCTTACCCATTATTTTCGCATCTTCAAGCTCTACTTCGCTTACGAAAGACGGCCTGGGATTGCCAATCCCAAACGGCTGCAGTGTATCGATCTCCCGAGCTAACTTAAGAGATACAGCATGTAGCGGCACCTCAAGATCTACCTCAAGCCTGCGCACGAGATGATCATCAGTGATGATGTTTGACGCGATCTCCATTCCTTTTTCTCGTAATAATGTGATATTATTCGCAAGTAAAGAAAATCCACCAGCCTGCGCATGTCCACCAAAATTGATGAATAATTCTTTCATCTGCGCAAAATAATCCGTGATGTGAAATGAACTTATTGACCTTGCGGAGCCTTTGTACAAATCTTCCGACTCATTCATGACGATCGTGGGCCGATAATACTCCTCCACCATCTGCGACGCTATGAGACCGATGATGCCTTCATGCCAGTGTGGTGAAGAAAGAATAATGATTTTAGGTAAATCACCTTTTTCATTTCTCAGGAGTTCAACAGCTTCTTTTGCTTCTGCGACGGCTTTTTTCACCAGCTCCTGCCGATCTGTATTCAACTCACCAATACGTGCTGCAAGAGTCGAAGCTCTTTCCTGACTCGTCGTACACAATAAACGCAGCGCGTCGATCGCATGCTCAAGTCTTCCTACCGCATTTATCCGAGGAGCGATCATAAAACCGATTTCGTATGTACCAATTTCTTTTCCTCTCAAACCAGCGGACTGGATCAAGCAATCAACGCCCGGTCTTTTGACTTTTGAAAACTGGCTTAATCCATATTTCACCAGACTTCGGGATGGTCCGACAAGAGGTACAAGGTCTGCTATGGTACCGATAGAAGCGATAGCTGCATACTCTGTCTCAAAATTCTTTTTCAACTTCTCAATATGCTCGATATCAATCCCAAACTCAGCAATATGCTCTCGAAAATACATAAAAATCTGTTTTGCAAACATATACGCGACACCCGATCCTGATAGCTGCGGAATGTGAAAAATACCCTCAGCAGCATCGGGTATTTTTTCCTGTTTATGATGGTGATCTGTCACAATCACCGGAATTCCTATCGATTTTGCGTATGTAATCTGATCAACTGCCGTGATCCCGTGATCCACACTGATGATAAGAGCTGGATCAAAATTTTTCTTCACAGCATCGATGCCAATCCGTGAGAATCCGTATCCTTCAAGTGACCGATGAGGCACATAGGGCATGACTTGAAAACCGAGCAAATACAATGTCTCCCACAACACCGTGCCTCCAGTGATACCGTCTGCATCATAATCCGTATACACCACCACCGGACGATTTGCCTTTCTCACATCAATAAGTATCGGTAGTATGTTTTGCCACTCCTTTTCATATCCAAAATCCTTTAATGATAAATGAAGTGGTGAGGTAGGATGTAAAAAGGAATCGATGTCGGTAATACCCCTACTTGTTAATAGTGTTTCTATAACTTCAGAAGGCTGAAGTATATCTGCTTTTACATGCGCGCTGATTTGCATACCGCATCATTCTAACAGGTTTGACTCAATATCGGAAGTCTGGAGAGAAGCAGTATGCTCTATTTTCTGACCAAGTATCTGAGTCTGACGGACGACTTGTGAAGATTGGTTGTAGGCGTTTGTGAGGTGTTTATTAAGCAGGGCAACAGCTTCATCAACTTTATGATAATCCTGTTTCATCGCAGAAAGAGTGCGTAGTATTTCACGAGCTTGTTTTTGAATACGCTGGCCTTCAAGCGAAAGAAAAATCACTTTGATATACGCATAAAAACTCATGGGCGATACAAAAACAACTCTCTGCTGGGAGGCAAAATCAGAGAGATCAGCATTCTGAATGACCTGATAATAAATACTTTCGCTGGGAATATACATGAGCGCATAATCAAGTGTGCCTTCGGACACAAGAATATACTTTTTTGAAATTGCTTTTATATGATTTTTGACATCTGCGATAAACTTTTTTTCGTACTCAGCGCGCGCAGCTCCATCATTTTCCATGAGAAGTCGAAAATGAGTGTAGGGGAATTTTGAATCTATCGCGACCATACCATGTGAAGTACGTATGACGGCATCAACTTTTTCTCCTGAGCTAAATGTATACTGCAATGAAAAGCAGTCCTGCGGAAGTACCTGTCTTAACAGTTCACCAAGAAGTGTTTCGCCCAGATTTCCCCGCAACTTCGGAGACTGAAGTAATAGTTGAAGTTCCTTCATAGAGCGCCCGATCTCGGAAAATTCCCCGATGCTTTTTTGCACACCCATCATGGTTTCAGCGGCTTTATCGAGACGATGGTTGAATTGATCGACGGTATGGGTAAGCTTCTGATCTACATGTCTGTTTGATGATTCCAATCTTTCGCTCACCTGCTTGAGCCATGCCACAAGCTCATCTGAGACTTTCTGCTTTTCCGAAGCTACCCCGATCCATTTACGGATAAACAATAAAGCAGCAATCAAAAAAACGCAGAAAAAAACGATTGTTATTAAAATAATACTACTTACCTGCTCCACCCAATTATTATACCAACAACGCGAAGTATATTAAGAAGAAATATAGTCATCACTGACTTCAGTACTACCTTTAAATTGATTTAATAACCCGCAAGTTAGAGTTGTAATACCGAGTGCAGCTAAAAATTTTAACCTTTCTTGATTTATAAGCAAATCTACACGTAGGCTATACGAAAGAGAAGGCTCAACTCCAAACTCATTAAGATAAGATTGTTCAGCTGCTACAAAATCACGATAAACACCCAACAATGTATTATCTAACACATTACTAACTTTTTGTTCAATTAAGTTAATGGTCATTTTTTTATACTAATCCACCGTTTTGGGAGAAAATTTTGGGCTTCAGAAAACTATCGCCATTTGCTTCATCTTTGGTATCGACGTGATGTTGAGCGGCTTTTCTCTCTACTTGGGAAATTGGGGTCACCTGAGTATCTTTTGCACGGGATACAGATTTTCGCTGATCGTTGTCATCTGGAGATGACACGGATTCATCAGAAGATGATTGATCTGATTCGTTTGACTCACTTTGTTGTTCATCTGGCTGTTTTTGTATTTTTCCCTGCTGAAAGGTCGGCATCTGAGGTGATTGAGCTGAGGAGCTACCTGCTGTCTGAGTTGCTTCTTGTTGAGGAGCTGGTTGAGACGGTTGCTGTGCTGGAGAAGAAGTGACAGGCACTGGTGTCGCATATGGTTGTGGTTGCATTGGCATTTGTGGCATCATGGGCATCTGCTGAGGATATTGTGGATACCCTGCCGGCATACGTTGAGCATACGGATTGACACCCATCTGAGCTGCTGCGTAAGGGTTTACCCCGGGCTGCATACCCGGCACCATGCCCGGTACTACTCCTGGAGCCATCTGAGGCATACCTTGTGGCACAGTTTGAGTAGGTCTACCCTGCACCATTTGTCGCCTCACTGCTCCTGCGCGCATAAGATTTGCAACAAGCTCAAATGTTTCGGCACCCAATGTCATTGATGCAAAGTTATTGGTAGCAGATGCAATACCCGTATATATGTTGGTTGCGATATCGACATCCATCGCTACTCCCAACACGCGAATAACGTGATAAATAATTTCAGAGGTAGAACTTACATTGCGCACCAGTAAATTGACGTTTCCCCAGACCGTATTCATCATGTGACGGTCGATGTTGATAAGCGTTGTTTTGCCGTTAAAAATATGAGGATGTCTTCGATACACATCTCCAAGAAGTTGAGGATTTGGTGTATCTATCGCAACAATAAAATCAAGCTTCCCGCCCGTATATCGGAACTTAACTTCTTTTGGTTCTACTTTTGGCTTGCCTTGACGTGGAGTGATAATAATATAAAAATTCTGTGGATCAACATCATATGTAACATCATCAATCGATCCTTCTGTATAAGGAAACGAAATAACAAGATTGTTCCCGCCAGTAGAAATAGTCTGTTGAAATTTATCAACACCAATCATATCGCTTTGAGGTTTGTCTGCACATACGAGAGACACACTTTTTCCCATTTTAAGAAGTGCAAGGTACAAACTTGTAGCTGCTGCAATACTATCGGGTACTGCATTTGGAGATATTACAATAACGCCACTATTTCCTTTACTTAAAAATTCCTTTGTTTGAGCTAATGCTTTCGGTACATCAATAACTTTTGGTGCTGGAGGTTGCGGTGCCATAAGCGAATATTAAAATATATTATAGGATATATTTTAACACGTCCCCTACTTTAATGTCAAGATGGGGTGCAAACTGCATACCACACTCTTGATCTTTTTTGACTTCTTGCACAGATTTCGCCCGAATTTTAAGAGAAACGAGTTTTGTTTTTCCGACAACTGTACCATTTCGATATAGTTCTACATTGTCTGCTATGTTTACTTTGCCTTTTGTGACTTTGACACCAAATACGGTTTCGCCATCAATAATGAAGGTAGCAAGTACTTTAGCTTCAGCTTTCATATTTTTTTCCTGCTCTTCTTTCTCACGCATCAGATCAGATACTTCCTGCAGCTCTTCTAGCATCTCGTATATAATCGAATAAGTTTTAATGATCACTTTTTCCTGTCTTGCCAATTCCTTTACTTCATTATCAACTGGTACTGAAAAACCAATTGCAATTGATTTAGTTGTTTTCGCAAGAAAAATATCAGATCGGTGAATACCTCCAAGTGCGGACATAACAATATCAACATTTTCATTTTTGGAAAGGGCTGCGCAAATAGCTTCAAGCGATCCTTGAGCATCAGCTTTAATCACAAGTGACAGTTTTTTTTGAACTTCCTGAGTGTCAAAAATAGAAAAATCGGATATAGATGGTGCTTGTGTCTGTGTCAACGCCTCATCGTCTGTTTTTGCCTCAGGTTGAGTAGAAATACGAGCTCCTACTCCTGGCATTTCAGAACATCCTAAAAGTTCAAATGGCGTTGAAGGCAAAACTTCTCGAAGTTGAGAACCGGTATCGCTCATAAGCGAGCGTATTTTCAACTTTTGAGATCCGATATACACTTCCTGGCTTACGCGAAAACTTCCGTTTTTTATGATGGCGCTCACCACTATGCCACGCTGGTCCTTTTTGGTTTCGATGATATATGCTTCTCCTGGCGCCTGTGAATCATACACAAGCTCTCGATCTGCAGCTAGCAAAAGGAGGGCTTCAAGAAGCTCATTTATACCATTTCCAGTTTTTGCAGAAATTGGGAGCGCAACCACTGTGCCACCAAGCCCTTCTGTCTGGATGTTGTGCTTTAACAAATCTTTTTTTACTTTTTCAGGACGTGCATCTGGTAAATCACATTTATTTAAAGCAACAATAAAAGGTATTTTGGCTGTCTTAATATGTGCGATAGACTCTACAGTTTGAGGCATGAGCGAATCCTTCGCATCTACGATAAGGATGGCAATATCTGCTACGGTAGCCCCTCTTGCCCGAAGTTGAGAAAAAGCCTCGTGGCCAGGTGTATCAATGAATGTGATTGTATCCGTTGGATATCCTTTAATGCCTGTTTTTATTTCATATGCTCCAATACGTTGGGTGATACCTCCATGTTCCTTGGCAGCAAGTCTACTTTTGCGAATATAGTCTAGTAATGATGTTTTTCCGTGATCAACGTGGCCTAAAATAGCCACGATAGGTGGTCGAGGCTGACTTGTCGTATTGTTCGTTTTAGCTGATGTTTTTTTTTGAGCCATTTCTATAGAGATTCATAATTAATACATCGTGAAATAAGTGCATGAAATAAATATAGGCAGACCTTGTTACCGTGCATCAACTTTAAATCGTGCCTTCAGGCATTATACCTATGTAAACCTAATATGCTGCCTTAAGCTTGTTTTTCGGTTTCGTTTTGTTGTTCAGCTGTTTGAGATGAAGAAGTCGTATCTTCCACAGAAGCATCTTGAATGATTTCTTGCTCCTTTTTAGCATTTTTTCGAGGACCCGCAGAAACAGTACCATCAGCAGCTTGTTGCAAAATGTCAATTTCGTACCCGGTCAACTTGGCGGCAAGATTCACATTTACTCCATTTTTACCAATAGCAAGAGGAGCTTGAGATTCATCAACAGTTACTTTAGCTTTTTTGATTTGTTCGTCTATTTCAACAGAGAGAATTTTAGCAGGAGAAAGCGCGCTCATAATAAAAATCTTTGGATTGTCACTCCACTGAATGATATCTATTTTTTCTTGTCCATTCAGTTCATCTGTCACTGTTTGCACTCTAACACCTTTTTGACCTACACATGCGCCTACTGGATCAACGCCATTTTGACTGCTGTGAACAGCTATTTTTGCACGTTCACCAGGCTCACGAACTACTTTTTTGATTTCTACAGTATTATTGGCTACTTCGGGCACTTCTCGTTTAAAAAGCTCGCTGATAAGCTGTGGAGCACTACGTGAAAGAATGATGCGGGAATATCCTGCTTTGGAAGTACCAATCTCTTTTAAGTAAAAAAGATACCGTTCGTTGACCGTGTAAGATTCATTTCGTATCTGTTCTTCTTGAGGCATCACACCCTCAGCTTTGCCCAGATCAACGTATGCATTGTATCCATCATAACGCATTACTCTTCCGCGAATAATGGCGCCGATCTGATCTTGATAATGTGAAATAACTGTCTTTTTTTCTGCTTCCCGAATTTTTTGAATCACGACTTGTCGTGCAGTTTGAGCTGCTATACGGCCAAATCCTGGAGGCGTAATATCTTTTTCTTCACGATAAATACGTGTCTCACCTGACTTCATATCTACTTTTACACTGACTGTTTCATCTTGAGCCATATCAGGATGCTCTTTTTTAAATGCTGCAAGAACAGCCGCTTCGATCGAAGTGACGACATCTTGTACACTAATACCACGTTCAGTGGCAACTTGATTCAATGCTAAAGCAAATTCACTTTTTACAATTACCATACGGTAATTCTAGCACAAAAGGCACGAAAAGCAACGACAGCTGATCCATGCAATAGCTCTTTAAACATGCCTGTGATGTGAGATTTTGTCGTTGTGATAATGAATGGGGACATAGCGACGATGTGCACAAACCACAGATAGCATTTGGTAAGAACTTATCAACTGCTGCTAAGTCACTCGCCTTCTAAATTCCTAGTTTCAGAAAAACTGAAACCCTACATTTCTTCCTGAGGCAGACATACTTGCCTTTGGCATGCAGGCCTAAAACCTAACAGCTAACAGCTAAACCTTACACATAGAATAAGCTACAGCAGGTATAATGTGCCATGGCTTTATATATCTGTTCAAATTGTGGTGAAGGTGTAGGTGGTTGGATGGGAAAATGTCCATCATGTAATCAGTGGAATACACTCATACAACAACGCTTAGGAAAAGAAGAAAAGCAAAAAGTGGTTGAGCCATTTACCCTGAAAAGCCTGTCTTCAGTTCCTGATCTTGATACGAGTCGCTTTCCAAGTGGTCTCTTTGAATTTGACCGTGTACTCGGAGGAGGTATTGTAAAAGGAGCCGTAATCCTCCTCACCGGCCAGCCAGGAATAGGAAAATCAACCCTCCTTTTACAGGCATTAGCTTCGATGAAAACCCTTTACATTTCCGGGGAAGAGTCGGCAGAACAAGTCAAAGATCGGGCTTCTCGACTCGGTGTCAATCTTGATCGATTTTTCTTTTCAAATGTACTACAGGTTGAAGGTATCAGGGAAGGAGTCGAAGAGCATATAAAATCCATCGAAATTGTGGTGGTAGATTCGATTCAGACTGTATTTTCTAAAAATGTAGAGGCTCCTCCGGGCACGGTCTCACAACTGCGTGAATCATCTGCTCAACTCATCCGCATGGCAAAAGAGCTTCGCATCCCTCTCCTTATCGTTGGACACGTGACAAAAGAGGGAGATATTGCGGGTCCAAAAACTCTCGAGCATATGGTGGATACCGTACTTCACTTCGAAGGTGAATCTGTATCGCTTCACCGTATTTTGCGGGCTCAAAAAAATAGATTTGGAACTACAGATGAAATCGGTGTCTTTTCTATGGAAAAAGGTGGATTAAAAGAAGTAAATGATCCACTCGCATTTATTGAAAACGAAAAACAAATACATGCACCAGGAAAAGCAGTTATTGGAATTATGGAGGGCAAGAGACCTCTCCTGTATGAAATTCAGACATTGTGTGCACCTTCAGTACTTGCTGTACCACGACGTGTAGTCAAAGGAGTGGACTACAACAAAGTCTTATTACTTTTAGCAGTCATTCGTAAACATCTAAATATCTCAATTGCTACTATGGATGTATACATGAATGTGATCGGTGGAATTGATGTGTATTCCCCTGCGGCAGATCTAGGAATCGCAGCATCCCTTATCTCAGCCTCCATCGACAAACCGCTTCCTTCAAAAAGTCTTTTTATCGGTGAGGTGGGGTTGCTTGGCGAGGTACGAAAAGTGCAAGGACAGGATAAAATTCTCAATGAAGCAAAACGATTATCGTTTGATCACGTTTTTTCTCCTGCAAACACCGACTCCCTCAAAACATTAAAAACAAGTCTACTAAAAAAATAATAAACCACTAGTAACCAATTTCAGTCTGTCCTGCTCAATCGTTAATAAGTAAAAGTGAAAGGTAATAAGTTTATTGCTTATAAAAGCTAATTACAGGTTGAAAATTATCCATCCATCAATCATTTATAATTTATCTTTATTCTTGTGATGCAAATTTGGTCAACGTTAGCAATCTTATTGCCCTACTCCAATACATACTGCCTCATAAGCTCCGTGACTTTACCATTTGGGCCTGTCACCTTTATTTTGACAGAATTATTTCCTTTTTTTAAAGGTAAATCAAAATAAAATACTCCTGCTTTGTCAGGAAAAATCTCTTGATTAAAGATATGCACAACTGACTCTTTTTGGGTACGACCTACAATGCGTATCAGCTCCACATTTCGAAAAGTTGTTCGTGATGGAGACATGATTTCAACAGGTGGTGGCGTGAGATAGAGATACACTTGATATCCAAAAAAAACAGCAAATAATGTACTTATAAAAGAGACCAAAATGATCATAATTTTTTTATGATCAGATAGGGTAGAAAGTGAGGGTAATCGTCGACGAAAACGAATATCCTCTTTTTTCTCAAAATCCCTTCTAAAGTAAGCAACAGCATGAGAAGGCTCTAAATCTAAATAGTCCGCATATTGTCGCAAAGAACCCAATATATATACATTTGAAGCAAATACGCTCCAGTCATTTCGCTCAATTGCTTCTAAGTATTTTTTTTGCAAGTGAATAGAATGAGATACTTGATCCAAGGTTACATTTTTTTTTAAACGAGCTCTTCTCAAAATTTCTCCAATGGTAAGCATAGTGTGTGAGTTTATAAACCAAACGCTTTATGTATCATCCTGAGGAAAGATAGCGACCGAAGGATCGTATGGTATCAATAGATTCTTCTCCCGCCAAGCGGGATCAGAACGATATAAAACTAAATTTTATTCAGACTGTCTTCCAGTATATTCACGTGTTTCCGGATTGATGCTGATTTTTTCTCCTACTTTAATAAAAAGCGGCACCATGACTTTTGCTCCAGTTTCAAGCGTTGCTTCTTTTTTTGCTCCGCTTACCGTATCTCCCTTGACAGCGTCTTCGGTCGCGGTAATTTTAAGAGTCACAGAAAGTGGCGCACGGATACTCAACGGTTTTTCGTCATGAACATACACGAATATATTGTCTCCTTCCTTGATAAATTCAATCACGTCACCAATGACACTCAAAGGTACTTGATATTGGTTGTACGAACGCTGATCCATGAAGTATGCATATTCAGCATCATGATATAAATACTGCATCTCAATGCTATTTACCTCAACCGTTTCAACTGACTCTGAAGATTTAAATGTGTAGTCAATATTTTTTCCTGATACGACATTCTTAATTTTTGTTCTCATGAGCGCAGAACCTTTGCCGGGAGAATAAAATTCTGTTTTTTGAACTTGCCAGATATCACCTTGATAGATGATAAATTCACCTTTTTTTAAATTTCCAGCGTAAACGGAAGCCATAGAGAAAAAATTAATTGCTAATAGAAATCAATTTCAATTTTTCAATTTCGTTAACATTAGTAAAGATCATGCCTAGTCTCTCTACCCCGATTGCAATTCCAGTCGAATTCGGCAAACCTTTTTTCAAAGCGTCAATAAAACCCCAATCGGTTGGATGTTCTATTTTACCAGATTTTTTTCTGGCTGCCTCCTCATCGGCAAATCTCGTTTCCTGCAATTTCCAGTCGGTTAGTTCACTGTAGCAATTGCCCAATTCAAGTCCACTGATATAAAATTCAAATCGTTGAGAAGTTTTCCCGTCATCATTTGGTTTTGAAAGAGCTGCAAACTCAACTGGATAATCGTAAAGAAGAGTAGGTTTACCATTCATACCCAGGTGCGGTTCAACCTCCTGAGTATATATTTGCGAAAAAAGATCTTCATAACCAAATCCTTCTGTCTTATATTTTTTTTCCTGAGCCTTGGCTGCAAACAATTTATGATCAAATAGCTCTTCTGCAGAAATGCCAGCATACTGTTCAAATGCCTCAGCGACAGTCAACTCTTCCCAGCTTGTCAAATCAATATGCTTACCTTGATATGTAATGGTATTATCTGTACTTTGACACACTTCTTTTGCAAGAAATTGAAGCAAAGATAACACTTCATGAGCCATAAATCGGTAATTTTCACCTACTTTATACCATTCAAGCATTGTAAATTCTGGCTCGTGACGAGGTGAATGCGGCTCACTATTGCGGAAACATTTGCCCAGGTAATAACAATCTCCCACTCCATCCGCAAGAAGCCGCTTTATGAAAAGTTCTGGCGAAGGCGTAAGATAATATTTTTTATGGGCGTCTAGGTAGGTAAATGTGGTTTCAAAAACCTCAAGGTAGCTTTCAGGAATCAGTGAAGGTGCAAGAACTGGCAAATCGAGCTGTAAATATTTTTTTTGAGCTAAAAAACGGTGGATTGCCTGAACCATGACAAGATAATGAGTGTATACAGATAGATTGTTTATCTTACTTTGCATCTGTATTACTTCGGACATAACATATATGTATTACTTAAAAGCGTGATATTTTATAAAAAATATATCCTGATAAAATGTTGCTATAACCTCTCTCCTTATATTCGTCAAACTACAAAACTCCTTTGAGTTGTTCAATCAATTCTTTCGCTTTTGTTGATGGATTTTGTGGTATATCTACTTGTAAAACTACATATTGATCGCCTTTTCGACTTGAATTTGGATGAGGTACGCCTTTTTCACGTAAACGCACCACAGTGCCGGACTGCGTACCTGGACGCACTCTGATTTTGACCGGCTCACTGATCGTTATCACCTCAACAACATCTCCTAGTACTGCCTGTGGATAGGTGATACGTTTTTCAATATAAATATCTTGTCCTTCTCGCCGGAACGTATTATGAGGTCGGACTGACACAACTATATCAAAATCTGAAAATCTAATACGAGAACCCGTATCCACACCAGCAGGTACTTTGATACTACGCTCTTTACCACCAATAACTGTCTTTTTCTCTACACCATGTACAGCTTCATCAAATGAAAGTTGTAATTCATACACCGATCTTCGTTGTCTAGCGCGGCCTCTACCACCTCCGCCAAAAAACTGTTCAAAAATTTCAAAAGGGTCCATGCCACCTAAATCAAAATCTACGTTTTGACCTCCTGTTGAGTAATAAGAAAATGGCCCATACTGTCCATATCCTGCACCCCCTGCTCCTTGCGTCGCTCCTCCGCTCCGTGTGTATGCATCATGTCCCATCTGATCATACAGTTGTTTTTTTGCTTCATCTGAAAGAACTTCGTACGCACGGTTTATCGCTTTAAATTTTTCGTTTGCTTCTGGAGCTTTATTTCTGTCAGGATGCCATTGCAGTGCCAGCTTTCTGTATGCAGATTTTATTTCCGCAGCTGTAGCGCTACGAGAAACTCCTAATTCTGAATAATAATCTTTCATGAAGTAATACTATAAATCAAAGAGTGGCAAATTACCAATGACGAATTACTAATTTCCAAATCAATTTCCAATTTACTCTCCTCCTTTTTTTAAGGAGGAGTACCCGAAGGGGGAGGTGGTAATAAATACACACATATCACCCTCCCTCCAGCAGGCAGGCCAGAATGACAATTATTACAGACTGCTTCGTCATGTTGAATCTCTCCTCGCAATGACGTTTATCACTAACAAGCTAAAAACCTGCCAGCCTCTAGCTGACCCGAGTAACAAATACCAATATCCAATTTCTAATGAAAATACTAAATCCTAAATTTTAAATAGTAGTTTTAAAAAGAAACCTATTATCTATTCACTTTTACCTGTTAACTAAACCTAATAAGCTAATCAACAACACTCTCCGATTCGGAGGGCAGGCCTAACAGCTAAGAAGCCACAGTATTGCCTAGCCAACCACTTCGCCTTCCTCTACGTCTTTTTTCTTGTCGTCAGATGGAGCTTCTTGCTGAGCTTCTTGTGATGCAGATTGTTCTCCTGCTTGCGATTGAGATTGATAAGCTGTTTGACCAATTTTCTGAAGTGTTTCAGATAATGCTCCAGTTTTTGCATCAATTTCGCCAGCATCAGCATCTTCTTTTACCATCAAATCTTTCAAATCTTTAATCTTTCCTTCTACATCGGATTTAATATCTGCGGGTACTTTGTCCCCTCCATCTTTTAACGCTTTTTCCGCTGTATATACAAGATGTTCTGCTTTATTTTTGGCATCAATACGCTCTTTTACTTTACGATCATTTTCTTCATTTTTGGTCGCTTCCTCCTTCATACGCTCGATTTCTTCTTTGGAAAGACCTGTGGAACCTGTGATGGTGATACTTTGTGATTTTCCTGTCGCCTTGTCTTTGGCAGTGACTGTGAGCAACCCATTGGCATCTAAATCACAGGTGACTTCGACCTGTGGTACACCTCGTGGTGCAGGAGGAATACCTTCAAGAGTAAATGTACCCAACGATTTGTTATCTCTCGCGAGTGGACGCTCTCCCTGCAATATATGTATCTGCACCTGAGTCTGATTATCCTGCGCAGTAGAAAATACTTCTGATTTTGAAGTAGGCACCGTAGTATTGCGCTGAATAAGCGGTGTCATGACACCTCCCAATGTTTCTACTCCCAAAGTCAATGGTGTCACATCGAGCAACACAACATCCTTTGCCTCGCCAGTGAGGATGCCTGCCTGTACAGCGGCGCCTATCGCAACTACCTCATCCGGATTCACCGAACGATTTGGATCTTTACCAAAAAATTTCTTTACTTCTTCAATAATTTTGGGCACACGAGTCATACCTCCAACCATGATGACTTCTTGTACATCTTTGGCTGAAATTTTTGCGTCTTTCAATGCTTTACGCAACGGTTCAAATGTTCTTTGAATCAATTCATCGACAAGCGATTCAAATTTTGCCCTTGTGATCTTCATCACGAGATGGAGAGGTTGATTGTCGCGAATAGTGACATATGGCAGATTGATTTCTGCTTCAGTGGATGATGACAATTCGATTTTGGCTTTTTCTGCAGCTTCTTTTAATCTCTGCAACGCCTGAGTATCTTTTCGCAAATCGATACTATTTTCTTTTTTAAACTCATCAGCAATGTAATCAATGAGAACCTTGTCAAAATCATCTCCTCCTAAATGAGTGTCTCCATTTGTAGCTTTTACTTCAAATACACCATCTCCAAGCTCCAAAATAGTAATGTCAAACGTTCCTCCTCCGAGATCGTAAACTGCGATAGTATGCGCATGAGACTTGTCCAGTCCGTATGCGAGTGCTGCGGCAGTTGGCTCATTAAGAATACGCTCCACTTTGAGGCCAGCGATCTCACCGGCTTGCTTGGTGGCCTGTCGCTGAGCGTCATCAAAATACGCAGGAACGGTAATAACCGCCCTATCAATTTTTTCACCTAAATATGCTTCAGCGTCTTCTTTGACTTTGGTCAAAACAAGTGCAGAAATTTCCTGAGGTGTATATTTTTTACCTTCTACTTCTACTTCCACACGGCCATCTTTTCCTTCAACAATTTTGTAGGGGAGTAAACTTTTATCATGTGATATTGAGGCATCTTGAAAGCGCCTTCCCATAAGTCGTTTGACTGAATACAATGTACGGTGTGGATTTAGCACCATCTGTCGTTTTGCCACATCTCCCACCACGCGTTTCACCGGATCCACGACAGAAGGAATGACATTTCGACCTTCTTTGGAATGAATGATCACCGGCTTACCTCCCTCCATCACTGCGACTGCTGAATTAGTTGTCCCGAGATCGATTCCTATGATTTTTGACATATATATAAAGTAATAATTAATAAATGTGCTAATTCTTTTTCCGACTCACTTTAACGGTGCCGGGTCGGATAACATGTCCATGCATCTTATATGCTTTTTGTAAAACCGCAATGATCACGTCGTCTTTTTCACCTTCTATCACCTCTATGACTTCAGCTTCATGTGGGTCATATACTTTGTTTAACAACTCAACTTGTTCTAAACCCATAGTTTTTAATGTATCTCTCATCATTTTGGCGATCATCTGCAAGCCTGGGTCTTTTGTAAAAGCTTCAGCCGTATCAAGATGATCGAGTATAGGTAAAAGCTCTCCAACAAATTGTTCACGCAATATATCTCGCATCTGGATGCGCTCTTGCCTGACTCGCTGTTCCTGATTTTTGTAATCAGCTAAAGCCCTCAAGTAAAGTTGACGCATATGTTCCAATTCTTTTTTTGCTTCTACAAGCTGATCTTCGCACGTTACGGCTGGCGTCTCGATTCTGTTTTCTTCATTTAACGATGTTTCAATATCAGACTGTTCATTTACAACCTGTTGTTTTTTATCTGTCATATAATACTATTCATTATTTTTTAATCTAATGATCTCCTCGATAAGTTGGGATAAATATCGGATTTGAGGAACAACATATTCATACGGGATATGCTTTGGTCCAATGACGCCTATAATGCCGCTGATCCGGGGTGATTCAAATTCACCAAAAATACTGGCGCATGAATCGAAAATTTCATCTCGAAAATCATCTTCTCCCAAAATCAGCAGTATATCTCTTTTTGAAGCTATAGATTGCTTTAAAATCTCTACCCAGAAATTCACTTGATCAAGTCTTGAAAGCACGGGTTGGGAAACATCGGGATTACGAAACTCATCCTGTTTAAGCAAATTACAAACACCTGCATAATATAAATCGCCGGAATTTGTTGTCACAAGAGCAAGAAGACCGGTTTTTTCGGCCAAAACTCTCACCGCCTGAGAAAGCATGCGATACTCTTTCACTCGTTCATCCCAGATACTGTGTTTAAATGCAACCTCATCTACCGTCGAAAGTGAACGCTCTTTCATCACATTGGTGATATAAAAGCGATATCCTTTGGGTGATGGCAGTCGACCAGAAGAAAAATGATTTTTCTCAAGATATCCTTTGTGGGCGAGCACGACCATTTCATTGCGAATTGTCGCAGGTGAAACTCCCAGTTTGTATTTGCGTTCGAGAATTTCTGATCCTACCGCTTCACCGGTCTCAGTGTACTCTTTGATGATTGCAGTAAGAATATCGATTTGTCTTTGAGTCAAGTCTTCCATTAGCATTATCTTAACAACTCTGCTAATACCTGTCAAGTGGATAGATATTTGAGCTATAATAAAGCATAATAGGCCATGAACAAAACAAAAAGATCACAGGTACAGTTGAAGGGATATTAGAAGATATTTACAGCTTTCAAAAAAGCCCAGTTTTACCTTCACTCAATGACCAAATTCTTATGGCGAACTGACTATTTATAATAACGATCCACCATTTCTTGTTATCAGAAACGTGCCAAACTTACCTAGTCATGCAGAACTATTTGGAAACATACAAGAGGCTGCGAGACAAAGCAGATTAAAATGAATTAACCACGATGGAACAACATACGAGCCCGAGTTACTAGATCAAAAATAGACAATTTTTACTTCATGATTCACTCTTTGAGACAATTTAACTACTATCTTTTTTTTCTTCTCAACTGCTAAAATAATGTCCATGAATGTACTATTGGGCGCGCATCTCTCTACATCAGGAGGTTATCAGAAGGCTATAGAGAAACTGATTTCCATGGGTGGGAACTGTCTGCAGACATTTGCCGGCTCCCCGCGCACCTGGCAACAAAAACAATTCACCCCTGAAACAAAAAAATTATTTTGTTCTCTTCAAAAACAATATAATATTCGCGCATCTTATTTTCACGCATGCTACCTCATAAACCTTGCAGATCCGGGAGAAACAGGAAAAAAATCTGTCAACTCGCTTATTCACGAACTTCGTCTTGCGAGTGAAACACAGGTAAAAGGATCTATTGTTCACACCGGCTCCTTCAAAAATGGTAAAAACGAAAAACATATTGAGGAAGAGGGACACTTTCCAACTCTTACAAACAACCTAAAAACTATTTTAAGTGAGACGCCATCCCAGACTTTCTTAATCCTGGAAAACTCGGGTACCCGCAAAATAGGCAAAAGGCTGGAAGATTTGGCAACTCTTCTTGAGACGATACAAGATAAACGGTTGAAAATCTGTCTGGATACCTGCCATCTACATGCCGCTGGATACGACTTGACTACCCAGGAATCATTTGAACGATTTATCAAGCGGTTTGATGAACTGATGGGACTTTCAAATCTCGAAGTAGTACATGTAAACGACAGTAAAGACACATTTGGTTCGCTTCGAGATAGACACGAAAACATAGGCAAAGGAAACGTAGGCATTCAGGTCTTTCGCAATTTTCTTACTCATCCAAAGACAAAACACCTGACTTTTATTACTGAAACTCCCGGATTTGACGGCAATGGCCCGGACAAAGAAAATCTTGATATACTAATTTCCTTAAAATGCACAAAAAATTGATTACAATATCAATTCTTTTCTCTCAGAAATAAAATATCAACACAGCGCTGAAAATAAAA
>CAZNUT010000008.1:0-37925 GCA_964576365.1 uncultured Gammaproteobacteria bacterium | reverse complement strand
AATATCAATTCTTTTCTCTCAGAAATAAAATATCAACACAGCGCTGAAAATAAAATATACATAAATCTATGACTCAAGAAAACAAATCACAAATGACCCTTTTGAACAACGGCCCGTTGTGTCTGTGCCGATAGACGATCCTGTTAATAAAATACCTATACATGATATTTGGATGCAAAATGTTTGTGATGATTTAACTCACTTTAGCTTATTAGATCGTGATTGCTATCAAGGAACCTGTGGCTGGACTACGAATAGCGGCGCAATAGTTATCCACCATGGTGATGATTCTTTCCTATATAGAGCAAGGCATGGGGAATTAAATGAAGATCGTTTTGAGTTCCCACCAAAGATAAAACCACAATAATCAACTTTTTTTCCTGAACAAAGATTTATAATACTGCTATGCAACTTCCTTCTGCAGTCACTAACTTCATGAAACGGTTTACTACTCATGGATATGAAATCTATCTAGTAGGCGGCGCTGTACGCCATCTCATCATGGGCGAACCGATTGTGAACTGGGACTTCACCACCTCAGCCAGACCGGAAGAAATCATCAAACTTTTTCCAGACAGTTTTTACAATAATCAATTTGGTACTGTTGGCACCTCAGTAGAAATAAATGGCCAAACACTCGTTTTTGAAACCACAACATACCGCAAAGAATCAGACTACAACAATGCGCGCCATCCTGATCGTATAGAGTGGGCACAACATCTTGAAGAAGATTTGGCACGTCGAGATTTTACGATCAATGCCATGGCGTATGACGGAACAAAATTGATAGATCTATTCGGAGGACAAAAAGATATTCAGAAAAAAATCATTCGCGCAGTTGGTGATCCAGAAAAACGTTTCAGTGAAGATGCTCTCAGACTGATGCGGGCCGTAAGACAGGCCACGCAACTGGGTTTTGCGATAGAACAAAAAACACTTGAAGCCTTGATAAACAAAGCTGAAACTATTCATAAAATTTCCTGGGAGCGTATCCGTGATGAATTTCTCAAATTACTATGTGCTCGATACGCAGCCGATGGCATCATACTGCTTCGAAATACAGGGCTTTTGAAACTTATACTTCCAGAGGTTGAAATAAGCTTTTCCGTTTCGCAACTCAGTCCAAAACGTCATCATATCTATGATGTGGGGACACATCTTGTAGAATCGCTTCGGCATTGCACTTCTTCAGATCCTGTCACCCGTTTTGCTACTCTCATTCATGATATCGGCAAAGTAGAAACATATCGCAAAGATCCAGAAACTCAAATTATCACTTTTTATAACCACGAGGTTGTGGGAGGGAGACAAGCAGGGGTGATCGCAGACCGATTTCGCCTCTCGCGCAAAGAAAAAGAAAAACTTGTGCTTCTCGTAAGACATCATCAATTCACTGTTTCAGAAGATCAAAGTGACAAAGCAGTCCGAAGATTTATCCGTGATATCGGCGTAGAGAATATCGATGATATGCTGGCTTTGCGCACAGCGGATCGCATAGGATCGGGTGCCAAAGAAACTTCATGGCGCACTGAACTTTTCAAAAAAAGGATTGTTGAAGTCCAAACAGTCCCTTTTAGCGTAAAAGACTTAAAAGTAGATGGCAATGATGTTATGCAGATTCTAAAAATCAAACCCGGCCCACAAATAGGCAAAATTCTTAATGAGTTATTTGCAGCTGTTGATGATGGCGAACTTCAAAATGAACGGGAACCACTTCTTCAGAAAATCAAAGATATCGCAAATCAACTTAACTGATTTACTTCTATTTTTTTTCCTCAAGAAGAAACGGCTCTCCATGTCCACTATACACACATACGTCTGCTGGCAATTTTGTAATATGGTCAAGAGACGTAGACATCAAAGAGGAGTCTGAATATGAAAAATCTGTCCTCCCGACTCCTTCTTGAAATATGAGATCTCCTACAAAAAGCGCTTTTTCTTTTTCAAAATAAAAAGCACAACTCCCTGGTGTATGTCCGGGCGTATGAATAACCTCAAAATGAAATGAACCAAGAGTCATTTTACCTTCTTTTAAGTCCTGAGGTGATTGAATCGGGAGCGTCACAGGATCGTAGCCCAAAAAATGACGTGCTGTCTCAACAACTCTTTTGAGTAAAAATGAATCCTTTGCATGAATAAAAAATGGAATTTCTGGGAATTGTATTTGCAGTTCGCCCCCAGCCATAACGTGATCAAAATGCCCGTGTGTCGCAAGCACAGCTAAAAGGTTCACTTTATGTCTCGTGATTTGTCCAAGAATAAAATCAGCATCGTCTGCAGGATCAATAATAATACAATCTGAACCTTTAATAAGCACGTAACAATTGGCCTGCATCTGACCAAGTGGATATCTATGAATCTGCATGTGAGTATTTTTGATGAAATACATTGAGCGCCTCATGAATAGGAGGTACTCCGTATTCTTTCCTCTCCTTATCGGTGGTTGAAGAATCATAAGGCAACAATCTCCACGCTCCGTCTATTTGTTCAAACTGTGTGCCAAATTTCTGTTTTTTACCCTGGGCAACGAGATACCGATCTAGTGTGGCAGCATATAGCCAGCGCGTTACTTTACTCCCCATTTCGACAGCTTTTTTTGCATACTCATGCGCATCTGATAAATCAGCTACAGAAGAGGAATGAATGAGAATATACGCTGCATAATGACAATTCCAGATTTCAGAAAAATCTACTTCTGACTCAAATGATCTGAATTCAGCAATTGTTTGCCTATTTTGCTCTTCCCATCGCTTCAAAACCAACGGGTGTTTGCTCATTTTTGCCCTCTTTTTTTTGTCAACCTCATATAAATTAAACAACCGAGAAGACACTGTCATACTATTTTTTACGAAGTTTATCTAACCATACGGCTGTTGGGGTCGCGACAAATGGTGAAGAATACGTGCCAGTGATGGTACCAATAAGAAGTGTGATCGCAAAATAGCGAATGGTTTCTCCCCCAAGCAAAACCAGTGCAAGCAGCATGAAAATAATCGTCATGGAATTATTAAATGATCGCACCATAGTATCTGTAAGGGCTTTGTCTGCGTATTCTGTCATATCGCCCTCTCCATATCTCTTCTGATACTCACGTATCTGATCAAAAACCACAATGGTATCATGTACTGAAAATGACATTGTTGTCAAAAGTGCAGTGACAAATAATGTATCTACTTCGGCTCCAAAATAACGAGAAATGAGGGAATACATTCCAACTACCACAAGTACATCGTGAACCAGAGCGATAACTGCTGCAAATGCAAAATTAATATTTCTGAAAGCGTATGCTACATACAGTAAAATGCCTATAACACCGACACCGGCAGCAAAAGCTGTTTTTCTAAGAGTTTCAGCACCAATCACCGGACCCACAGTTTCGAACGAAAGCAAAGTGACAGGTTTTTTTGATTCAGCTTCTATGGCTTTTCGCAGCAATACTTCCTGTTTTTCATCAATGGCTTTTGATTTGATGGTCAGTTGAGTAGCATTATTTTTTAAATCTATTGTCTGGATTCCTTGTTTCTTGAGAATAGATTCGATAACACTTTGAGAAAGGGGGCTTTGCAGTTTATATGCCAGATCTGTTCCTCCCTGAAAATCAATCGATATGCGAAATCCAAACATAGTAATTGACCAGATGCCTACACCTATCACAACAACAGAAATCAATCTATATAACCAAGTAAAACGTGAAAAACGAATCATATAGTTGTTTTATAAAAATAAGAGATAAGTCGTCTGGTGACCACCACTCCAGTAAAAAGACTGGTGCCGACACCAATTGCCAGAGTAAGTGCAAATCCTCTGACCAAGCCAAATTGCGGGAAAAAATCCCAATTAAGTGGATTAAAAAGAATAAATGAAACTAACAGAGTTGTAATATTCGCATCTTTTATCGCATCTAGTGCGCGGCCAAAACCCGCTTTTAAAGCCTTGTCAAATGTTTTTCCTTTTCTCTGCTCTTCCTTGATACGCTCAAAAATAAGAATATTCGAATCTACTGCCATGCCGATAGAAAGAATAAAACCTGCAATGCCTGGCAAGGTAAGCACAACAGGAACTGCCCTAAATAATGCAAATGTGATAAGGCCATAAACGATTAGCCCCAGACAAGCTATGATGCCAAACTTGCCATAATATATCACCATAAATATCATTACTATCAAAAGACCTGTCAAACCAGCTACTATACTTTTTTGTACTTCGGTTTTTCCCAGCGTAGGGCCGATACTACGTTGCTCAACTAACTTGATAGGGAGAGGTAAAGCTCCTGAATTAATCGAAATGGCAAGTTGCTTTGCTTCTTCCAGGGTGAAGTTGCCAGTTATTACCGCATTTCCGTCTGTAATCGCTCGTTGCACTGTGGGGGCAGAAATAATGTATGTATCAAGATAAATACCTACTGGCTTTCCGACATTGCGCGCAGTTATATCTGCAAATCGCTTAGCTCCTTCTTTAGTAAAATGCAGGGCTACCTGCGGCGATCCATCCTGTGTATTAAAATCAACATTTGCTTTAGTAATATGCGTACCATTTAAACCTGATTCTTTGGAAAGCAATAAAAAAAGAGGCGTTGTCGTCGCTTCTTTTGGATCTGGATTGTCCTTCATTTCCATAAATCTCAACTGAGCAGTTTGGCCAATAAGTTCAACTGCCTGACGGATGTCTGAAATACCCGGCAGATCTACATTTATCCTATATACATTTCCTGATTTAATGGTGCGTATTTGAGGCTCAGAAACCCCAAAAAGATTGACACGTCTTTCTATGACATCTCTTGCTGCATTGAGCGCATCTTCCAAATCTTCTTTTTTTGTCTTAGATGTGTCTGCCTGAAAAACCAAATGGCTGCCTCCTTGTAAATCCAAACCAAGTCTTGTATGAAAATCCTTATACACTCTAAAAGTACCAATTTGAAAATCAAGCACCAGTGGCTTGATTGTATAGTCAACTCTGAATTTTGATACAGCAAACTTAAGAGGAATTTGAAAAGGTAGATTTACCCAGAGTAAGAGAATAAAAAGAAGAAATGTTAAAAATAATGATATGAATTTCATATGCCGATAGTTATTTTAGCAGATCCTCTTCCTGCCCTACCAGCATAATTTTGGGCTGTTTCAGGAATTTCCAGATAAATGGATCATTATTTTTTTTGCGAAATTTCAATTCTTCTTCAGTCATAGCTGTGTAATTTATATCCCAGCCAAAATTTCGTTTAGCTTCATCTAAAATCGCGTCAATTTCAGGCAAAACAATAGTACCTACAAAAAGGATATATATTTCATCATCTTTAATCGCTATTCGTCTGGCAAATTTACTTGATAAAGCGATATATTTGACCTTTCCCAGCTTGCTCAAATTCTGTAAACAAAGCTGCGCCAATATAGAAGTTTTTGAAAAAATCCGATTAAACTCATCAAAAAAAATATATGACCGATTTAATGAGTAAAATACTTTATTCATTCGTTTTTCACGAGTCAAGACTTTTGCATCAAAAAGTATATCTAATTCACGTTTTACCGCATTTACTTCTTCATCTATCCGTCGGACAACTTCTCTCAAAAAATATACTGAATCTGGAGCTTCATAGAAAAGCTTAAGAATCTTTCTTCTTACCTTTGATGGAATAATATCTTGCAAATATTCAATACTCATATTCATCTAGAAATACATTGACCGTATTATATCATTCAGTTTGCAGAGGTTTTTTTGGTATTTTTGGGAACTTGGGATGTGGCACCATATTGAACTTTATTTCCTGTTGGGAGGATCGCAAACCATATTTTACCCCTGACAAAAGCAATTTCTTTATCGGATTCATCATATACCTTCATTGAGTTTTCGGCTTTTGGCTTTTCCCATTTTCCTTCGATAGCTTTTCCATTCTGGAAAATCAATGCGTCTCCTTTGCCCAAAACATCATACAATAAATGTTGGCCATGATCGTACCCATCATCAGCGACACTCTCGTCTGCAAATATAATGATAACGTTATCAGCTTGTAATTGTTTTTTTGTATTAAAGTCAATGTGCTCTTTGCCACCATTTATACGTTTATATCTGTTTGATTGCTTGTCGTATCTCCAGTTGACGGTATAATCTGAACCGAGATTGTCATCCCAGAAATAAAACGATACAGAGTTTACGTTTCCGCGATCGGAAACTGCGGCAGCATCTTGAAACGTCCATGGTTCAAATCCTTCACTCCAGGGAATCCCATCTTCATCAACATGAGTTAACTTACGATTTTTTGCAGCATATTCCCACAACTTAGTCGTATTTGTGTATACAGTATGCTCCGTAGCTCTTCCTGGAAGTCGATCATAATCACGCCAATAATTAGGAAACGGCACTGCAAATTGATCCATATCATTATATGCATGCCAACCCAACTTTTTAATTTCACCTAGTGCATTTGCTGGACCTGGTGTATTGGCTCCTCCGACATGTCCATACAACGGGTTTGCACCATATCCTTGAAGTATCCGAAGAAAATAAATACGAGCTGAACGAACTGAACCTACGATTTTTGGACTTTCACAATAATACATTGCCAAAAAACGAGTAATCCCTCCTTCAGCCACCGCTTCATATATAACATCTGCCGAAGATAATCCTGATTGGGGTCGTGCTTCAATATTATTTTGCACCATAATACCCAGCGGCCTTCGGGTTTCCCATGTAGCACGCTGTTCTTTGGAGTACATCATTCCATTTAATGGACATTCCTCAGTCTTGGGACTATTATCAATCACCTCTCCATTTTGGCTGACAGGCTTTTGATATGTTGTGCCAGATCCGCCTCCCACAGATGTAGAAAAATATGCATATGAGGCGTAAGTAGACGCTATATATACAATAAAACCCATAACCAACACAAACAATTTATTCATGCCACAGAAGAATTGTTAACAGAATTTAATCATTGTAACGGCTTGCATACAGGGAGTCAATATGATTAAATTACAGCATGCCCAAAAAAACAAAGCGTCAAAAACTCGCAATTGAAAGGCATAAAAGTGAACAAACAACATCACATTTTGTTGATGCTACGCAGCGCGTTATTGAACTCAATACTCCGTCTGTTCAACGACCAACTTTTGTTCGCAAATCGATAACTCTGCCTGTTTCCGATATTAGTGTTTTTAAACATGATCTTATCAAAACACTGATGATCAGCATAGGACTTCTATGTATTGAATATGTTCTGTATACAGCTCAGTCATCTTATCATGATATACTGAAAAGGCTGATATCAATTTGGCAATGACAAGGAGGTGATTCCTCATGCAAGATGTACAATTTTATGATTTGAAATCAAAGGCTTACGTAAGCGTTCCAGCTTCTCAAGTCAAAAAAGTAACATTTGAACGTAAGACAAAAAGTGGCTCAGTACAAGTTCGTTATGGACTTACTGCAGTTAAAGATGGCAAAAAATTAAACAAATTTGTCTCCAAAGAAGATTGGGACAAAATAAAATAAGAAATTGGTGATCCCGTGCTCTAAAGGTTTTTCAATTATAACTAACGGATACAATTGAAAAACAAAAAGAAATCGGGATCTTTTTTTATAAAAAAACTATTCTTCATCAACGACGAGTTGATATGTACACTTCTCTTTGTATTCAACATGTCGACCATGTGAAATCGATTCATAAAGCGCGACATGCGTCACATCAAACTCAAAATCAAGAGGTGTTTTTGCCAATTTATTACGTAAATGTGTATTCTGTTGCTTTGCTGCTACTCGCCCTCGTGCAATAATAAAAGAAGGAATATATTTACCTTGATTACGAGAAGCTCGTGTCTCAGTAAAAATAGCTATTCTATCATGTATCTCTTTTATCACTTTATTTTCTCGGAGACGGATAAAAAGCTCGGCTTCTTTATCAACGCTCAAATGAAGATCAAAAGGATATACTCTTGTTTTTTTAATATCAAAAAGAAGCATGCCTATATGGTTTGAAACGACATCATACCTGTCTTCGGGTATTTCTCCTAACTCTCCAATCACTAATTTATAGTGATTTGGGTTGATCCAGCTCATTGTCGGATATTGCTCCCGAAGTGAAATAGTTGCTCTGACTATTTGCGATTGCACATCAGAGGGTATGTTTACTACTAGAAAAAGATTCATGGTGAACTATATGAGATGTTGATAACGGGGAAATCAAAGGTAATACAATTTCTACTGTAGCACCTACTTTATTAGCATGCACATGTTTTTTTTCTAAATGTGCATCTCCTTCGGTGACTGCTATTACAGCTGGCCTGATATGTGATACAAGATCGGAATAACCTTCATCAGAATTAAAATATGGTAATAAAATAACGCTGTCCACCACATGCAAAGCACTTAAAAGATGAGCTCTCTGCGATTGGGTATGTACAGGTGTTCTTTTTTTACTTTTTTGAATAAACTCATCCGATTCAAGTGCAACACAAAGTATATCTCCCTTTTCTTTTGCTGCTTCCAAAAAACGTATGTGACCAAAATGAAGCACATCAAAACAACCACCGATCAATACGACAACCTGATCTTTGAGTTGATTTTTTAATTCATCGATGTACTGATATTTCCAAATTTTTTTTGCGGGTTTCATATCAGAATTCCTTGCTAGAATTATAACAGGATATTGTATGACATACGCTCAGGGTGTTCCACTTACACAAGATATTGGCGAGGATTTCACTTCAATCCTCATTATTTCCAAATCAAAAACTGAATTTACCACGTTGCTCGAAACACAATTACACAAATCACGCGCACGTATTGACCACTCATCTGCCATTCCTGAACGACTCGATAAATACGATTTTTATTTTTTTGTCGATCAGCTTGATTTTCTTCCTGATCGAATGACTGAGAAGCACAACAACTGCATATTTATCTATTTTAAATCGGATGAAATCGCTCAGCTTATGACAAGTTATGCATACTCTCATGAAGCAAGTCGCATAAAAGTGATAAATCTCGATTCATCACCAGAATGGTATTCAAAAGATGTGGAGACTATTTTATGGTTCATTTTTACATCACATGATGATATTTTTCTTCATCTGTATCATCCACTTGTACATAAAGCAAAAACAACACATACACTTCACACAAAAAAAATACTATCGTCACAGAATAGATACATATATCCTCGATCATCAAGAAGTATTATATTGATCCTTTTTCTTTTCGTATTATTTTTTCATATACTTTTTATTTTTCCACTTCTGACAACCTCTCTTTTGAATTATCAGATGTTTAAACTATATCAGCAGGGAAAACCACTATCTGTTTCTGTACATACCATCACTGCATTAAACGTCACAAAAAAACTCTTCAGGCTGGCTGAGCCTACTTTGCGATTGTTGAACATCGTTGGACCATTTGAGGATTTAATTATTCTTAACGAAGCGGCAATAGACGCCACAAGAAGAGTAAATGCTGTAAATGAAACAGGGAGAAAAATCCTCACTTATATGACTGGACAACAGACGTTTATCGGAGATCCGACTGAGATCAAGCTCATGAAAAAAGCTTTATTTCATGATTTACGCGCTGCAATGAGAGACGTTCAAATCATTTCAGACCGTTTGCCCGAGTGGTTATATGAAAACAAAAAAGTATCTGAAAAAATTAAAACATATACAAATATAGCTCCTGACATTTTGCAATGGGAGCCCTTTCTTGATTCGTTATTTGCCGCAGATGGGAAACGCACATACCTTCTCCTCTTTGCCAACAATATGGAGTTGCGTCCAGGTGGGGGGTTTATTGGCTCTTTTGCTTTAGTTGATGTTCAGCAGTATCACATCAAAAACATAAAAACATATGATGTATACGATGCGGACGGTCAACTGACAGAACATATCAACGCTCCTGAACCATTAGCTCGATATCTCAATCAACCTCGATGGTTTTTACGGGATTCTGCGTTTTCACCTGATTTTTCGATCAATTTTGAAGAAGCAAAACGACTGCTGGAAAAAGAAATGGGAGTCACAAATATAGACGGGGGCATACTGATAACTACTACGGCTGTACAGCGCATTTTAGAAGCAACTGGGCCAATATACATACCTGATTACCAAGAAGAAATCTCTGCTGAAAACTTTTATCTTAAAACACAATTGCATGCAGAGCGAAATTTTTTTCCTGGATCTCTTGAAAAAAAAAGTTTTCTTTCGGCATTGATAAATCAATTATTGATCGGAGTCAAAGCTGAAAAACTGCCCGATTTAATACACGCACTTTCTCAATCTCTAGACGAAAAACAAGTGGTTCTCACAGTAAATGACTCTGACATACGCAGTCATTTTGAAAAACGATACTGGTCGGGTAGAATTTTGCAACCAACATGTCAAATACCAGCCGGTACTACTTGTATTGTTGACTATCTTTTTCCAGTTGATGCAAATCTTGGGGTAAATAAAGCAAATTTCTTCATGAGAAGACCGATGCAACTAGAAATTCAAATCGATGAAACAGGTACAATTTCAAATACGCTAACGCTTTCATACCGCAACAATTCCAAACCTGAAATATTTCCAGGAGGTCCGTATAAAAATTATTTTCAGCTTTATCTAGCTCCAAATTCCACAGTTGAACGTATCACGATCGATGGAGAGCTGGCAAATGAAGTAAAAGAAACAAATGGACTCTATAAAGTCATAGAGTTCTATTTTGAAACTCTTCCTGAAAGCACCAAAACAATTTCAATTAAATACACTCTCCCCACCTCTATTTTAAAAGGGGAAGGCGTATATCAGCTCATTTTTCAGAAACAAATAGGCTCTGCGGCTGAAGATTTAGGAATACAGATCAATCTGCCTGATAACTTAATATTGCGAAAAAGTGACTTTTCTCCTCTTGTAATGGGTAAAAAAATCAACTATAATACCTCCATTTCCTCAGATAAAATTATTGTCATTGAATTTCAAAAACAATAGATATGAACGCATCAACAAATCAAAAAGTTTCTATCAATGCTCAAAAGCGTGAAGTTCTCGGTAAAGCCGTGCGTTCGATCCGAAAGACCGGCATGATTCCTGCAAATGTGTATGGAAAAGGGTTTGAACCAGCAGCAATCAGCATCAATTCAGTGGAATTTGACAATACGTACCGGCTTGCTGGCCATACTACTCTCGTTTATGTAAATGTAGATAAAGAAAGTATTCCTACTCTTATTGGAGACGTACAAAAGCATCCCATCAGTCGTAAAGTGATTCATGCCGATTTCCGCAAAGTTGATCTCAAAAAGCAAATCACAACAAAAGTTCCTCTTGTTTTTGTCGGCACATCTGAGGCAGTTGCGCGCAAAAATGGTGTACTGATAACCCAAATGGGTGAACTTACCATTGAAGCACTTCCTACAGATATTCCTCATGAAATTGAAGTTGACATCTCTTCTCTCGTTGACATCGGAGGCGAAATCAAAGTATTATCTCTCCCGGTTTCAAAATCATACACAGTAAAAGATGATGCTGAAAAAGTCATCGTTTCAGTCACCGAGCACGTCGAAGAAACTGTCGAGGTACAATCAGCTACCGAAGCTCCCGAGATAATTACCAGCAAGCCTGCTGAGGGTGAAGAAGGTGCTGAAGGTGAAGCTGCCCCTGCTCCTGCTGCAAAAAAAGAATAATGAGATAGATTTCCAATTCAGGAAAATAATTTCCTCAATCTCATTACTACTATTTCATTTGATTGTTCCATCGTTTCAAGTTTGGGATATAAGAGTGGGATAACGCCTATTTTTACTGCTGCATCAAGATTTGATTGAGCATCATCTATAAAAATAGTTTCTCCTGGATTCACATCAAATAGCGAAACAATATACTGATATACGTTTGGCTCTGTTTTTATCTTCCCCAAATCCTGAGCTGCTCCCAGATTTGCACGAACTAAATCGTGACCAGAGATGACGCGATCAAATACTTCAGTTATTACACCCTTTACTTCGGGGCGCTCCTGAATAATATCAGTGGTGAACAAACACGTCTTAAGTGTATGGGTATTTTTTAGCGCTTTAATTTGGTTAAACAGTGCGTGATTGAGAACGAAGTGATCAAAAAATGGATAATCTCCCATGCTATTTTCACCTCCCAGCTTCTTATTTAATCCATTTATGCTACCTGTATATGTCCGATCTTTCGGATGAAGAAGAGTCCAGGAAAAATCACACAAAATTAATCGAATCATATAAGTAGATTATAAGTGATAGTCAATTTTATTGGTTTGTTGTAATAACCAACTAGAGATCCTGAAATCCCGATTTCATCGAGGACCCGCCTACCGGCAAGCAGGTCAGGATGAGGATTCTAACAGATTGCTTCGCTACGCTCGCAATGACGTATATTCTTTTGCTACATATTGTCCGTTCAGATTCTGGACGCGCTTATTTCATTCACATGCCAAAATGACATATTAAAATACAAATAAGTTACACGTTACACGTTATGCGCTACACAACTTTATAACTTGATAACTTGATGAACTTGATAAACTATCTCGCTGAGTAGCTGAGATACTGATGTACTGTTTAGTTGCTAAATCAATGATTCTCGGGTATTATAACCAGATATATGAAACAACTCGATATCATAGATACTCTTAATACAATTGGTGAAGAAGTAACCTTAAACGGCTGGGTAGACACGATCCGCGACCACAAAAAAATCATCTTTATAGATCTTCGAGACCGCACCGGCACTATACAGATAGTCGGAAACGAAATCCTCAGGCAATGCAGTGGTGAAGACGTAGTGAAAATAACCGGAATAGTCAAAAAACGCCCTGAAAAACTGATAAACCCCCATATCAAAACAGGTGCCATCGAGCTTGAACTCAAAACTATTGAAATATTGGGAAAAGCCCAAACGCCACCCATCCCGCTTCACACTGACGGACAGGAAATAGATGAAGAACTCAGGCTCAAATATCGGTATCTCGATCTGAGACGCCCGCGTATGGCGCATGCCCTTCACATGAGATCTGACTATATATATGCCTTAAGACAAGAGCTTCATACCGAAAAATTTACCGAAGTCGAGACTCCCATGCTCACCAAATCAACCAAAGAAGGAGCGCGGGATTTTATCGTACCTTCCCGACTTCAGCCGGGTAAATTTTATGCCCTTCCCCAGTCTCCACAGCAATACAAACAATTACTGATGGTAGCCGGTATCGAGCGCTACTTTCAGTTTGCTCGCTGTATCCGGGATGAAGATTTGCGGGCAGATCGTGGATTTGAACATACTCAACTTGATCTTGAAATGAGCTTTGTAAACCGTGAAGACGTGATGAACACCGTGGAAAAAATGGTAAAAAAAGCTATCAAAGCTGTGGGGGGCAAACTCCAGCATGAATCATTTCCAATCATTGATTATCATGATGCGATAAAAAAATATGGCGCAGATAAATTTGACCTTCGATCCGAAAAAGAAAAAGAAGAAAATATCCTCGCGTTTGCGTGGGTCATCAATTTTCCGTTTTTTAAGCAGGTTGATAAAGCAGACCGGGCAGAAGTAGCAGACGGTAAAAGCGGCTGGACATTCACTCACAATCCATTTAGCATCCCTATTCCCGAGCATGTCGAGCAACATCTGAAAGGTGAGAATGTGGGGCAAATCCTGACAACACAGTATGATCTCGTGTGTAATGGCTATGAGGCTGGTGGCGGAAGTATTCGAGCTCATAAACCCGAGATTCTTGAAGCTACATATAAAATCATGGGGTACTCTCAAGAAGAAACAAAAGCCAGCGTGGGACACATGATTGAAGCGTTTTCATACGGCACACCACCTCATGGAGGTATTGCCCTCGGTATCGACCGACACACTATGATCCTTGCGGGTCAGACATCACTCAAAGAAGCGATCGCATTCCCGATGACCTCAAGTGGCAAAACAGCCGTGATGGACGCCCCATCCGAAGTGTCAAAGGAACAATTGAAAGAGCTTGGGATATAAATCTACAAAGCTTAATTAAAAATCATTTCTCCTTTTAAATCTCAGGCATTACAATAAGCACATGCCATTTCGTGCTGTATTATTTTTTGTATGCTTTATACTCGCTCTCTTTTTTTATCCGGGCGCAAATCCGTATATCACTCTTCTAGCCTTTCATAGAGAGCTTCTTGAGAAGCCGCCAACCCCAAAACCAATAGCTATCCGGCCGGTACCTGTGATACTATCAGAGGCAGCACCACCCTTTATTTCAGCTCAAGGCGTCTATGTCGTCGAAGCAGACACACTCACTCCTCTTTTTGCAAGACAGGAACATGTGCGTTTTTTTCCCGCTTCAATAACCAAAATCATCACGGCTCTTGTCGCCCGCGAACTCTATCAGCCAGATGACATCATCACAGTCAAGACTGCCACCACAGAAGGTCAACTCATGGGACTGACACCCAATGAGAGGATAAGTTTTGAAAATCTGCTCTATGGCCTCCTGGTACACTCCGGAAACGATGCTGCATATGCGATAGCAGGAGCGAATAATTATGACTCCTTTATATCCCGTATGAACGCAAAAGCACAGGAGCTCGGGATGAAAGCAAGCAACTTCGCAAACCCTGCCGGACTAGACGATCATAGACAACTCACAACTCCTTTTGATCTTGCACTTGCTGCCCGCGCGCTCCTTGCCCAGCCGTATCTCAAAAAGATTGTCGGCACGAAGGAAATCATCATCTCAGATGTAGACTACAAACAGTTTCACAAATTGACAAATGTCAATAAATTACTAGGAGAGATCAAGGGTCTTGGAGGATTAAAAACAGGCTATACCGAAGCTGCGGGAGAAAACCTGGTGAGCTTTTATCGGCATGAGGGACACGACTTTATCATTGTGGTCATGAAAAGTGAAGATCGGTTTGCCGATACCACTGCAATTGTAAACTGGCTCGACGCCAATATCACCTTTGTTCAACCACTTTAAAATCGATCGCTTCTTTTACTCCGTTTGAATTTAATGTCCAAACCTCAATTGCCTCTTTACTTTGTATCAAACCAGCATCTACTACTAAAAGTGGTGCCCTATATTCATCGAATACAAACGTATAAGAAGATAAAATCCTTTCGATATGAATGCGATCATCGCGATACTGTTCAAGAAACATAATGAAATATTATATTAGTTTGAAACTATCAGATACTGCTCTGTCACAGCCGGTACATAGGCAGCAAATTTGTTATCACCCAGAAATACATATACTGGCTGCAGATATTCCTGATATACGTCAGGGTCATAATACGCAAGCACTATTTTCTTGACGACTATTTCTCCCTCTTTCTGCGCCGATGAAACTACCAGTCCTTTGCCCTTTTTTAGATCTTCCCACGCTTCTTGGCTACTCCTGAGGGGATACATACCAGTCTGATCTTTTGAGCGGGCAAATAAGCGAGTCTGCGCGCGTATCACCTTCATGCCGCTTTTTTCGTACGCGAGAACAATATAATTCGGACTATTATAAAAACTAGAACTTACTACTGGTCTTCCATGCATATCTGGCTGGAAAAAATCTATCTCAACCATATTAGCACCTGCAGGTGTATCGAGCGCCGAAATCTGCTTGTTCGCAGTATCAAATTTGAGATAAATAAAATTTCTCTTGCCTTGAGCGAGCTCAGAGGGATACTTTTTCATTTTGTCAAAAAAAGTAGTAGCAGCACTTTGCAGGTTGCTCTCGGCTGGAATAAACGTATCATCAAAATTGATATCTTCCGGCGTGATTGTATAGTCAAAATTAAAATTAAAGGTGTCAATATTTATACTGAGTTTTCGTTTTCCATCGTTAAATTCAGCAATACGATCTTTGACGACATGTTTGGTGATTTCGGTATCAAATCCCGCAGCTTTTGCCATCGCATAAATATTATTCAAAAACCCAAAAGTAGGCACTTCTTTGGGGATAAAATAGACAACCGCAGCTGGCGTGGCTTCTGCGATATTGGCCGTACCATCGAGTGTATCAAGCACATAAGTAAAACTGTCAGAGAGTTGAGCCCCGGCAATTTCAGGTGGCTTAATCTGATTAAAAGAAGGATTTAAAACTATTTGCGGCCCTGAAGGAGTATTGGGATTGCCAGACTGACTTTCCAGTATTTTAAAAATAAGACGGATGCCAAAAAAAAGCGTAAGGAGAACAAGAAGAAAAATAGCGACAAGAGGGGCCATTCTTCGAGCATAAAAATTAACTTCAGTAAGCGTCATGTTACCATCTTAGCAGAAGAAGCCAATCACTTCATCACGTTTACAAAATTCATCAAACTCAGAGCGCTCAATGTTTCTCACTCTTCATCCCGAGTGAGCCAAGATTTCCTTAGTTAAAAACGAAAAGAGGTTGAGCAGTGATTCAGTCACTAATCATTAGTCGCGAGTAAATCGATTATATAGATAAATTAAGTATTTGATGTACTGAGTCCTTGTTTACTACATTACTCCCCTAATGATATAATAGAACATCTTTTCAGCTGATTAAATCGAAGTGAACATCAAAAATTTGGCTAACAGCTATCAGCTAATCGCTATACGCTAAAACACCAGGGGTGGCGGAGTGGCCAATCGCAACAGACTGTAAATCTGTCGGCTTATGCCTGCGGGGGTTCGAATCCCTCCCCCTGGACTCAATTAAAAGTTCATTTCATAATCATAAAGTGATTTTGTAAGAATTTAATTTCTTGTGAGAAAAAAAATATTTTTTTTGCTTTTGACCATCATCATTCTATTTTCATTAGCACTTCTTACCAATAAAAAATATCCTTTTGAACTTTTATTTTGGAATAAATATAGCAGTAGCAGGGTACCTTTATCTTTTTCCTATCCAAACAACTTTCCTATCAGTGAATGTAAAGAATATCTCGGAGAGCCACTCGGGTATGAAGAATATATTAGATTTTCTTCTAGCTGCGATAATCGATCAAATGATATTGCTGGGGCTATTACAGTAATTAAATCAGAGGGAAATCAAGAACTCCCAACAAGAGGGTTTTTAGGTATCAAATTAACATATAAAAAAATAAATTTTGGAAATACTGAAGGTTACCAGCTTATAGATGAAAACCAGTCGCAAAATCAAAAAAACCCTGTGGATGTAAACAAATATTACTATATCTTTTCAAATGGATATCAATATCAAATTACTATTACGAATAAGGCTTCATTTAATAATAAGTTAAATATATTCATTCAGTCGTTCCGTTTTTAAGTATATACGGAACAGAAAAAAGCTCTAACGTCGTCCACGAGTCTGGATCCTTGATATAAACTTCCATGGATATTGTCATCTCCAAACGATATCTGACTGATAAAGAAATAGATACAATCACTGAAGAAATCAGAAAATTCCCCAACCCTTTAACCATCAAGAGATCCTGGCGACAATTAAAAAAAATATATGTAGCCATGCATGATAAGGAACTAGTAGGAGTTTGTGGAATCGCTCAATTAAAACGCTGGACAAAACTTGGACCATTTGTAGTGTTTGAAAAGTATCAAAATCAGGGAGTTGGTAAAAAAAATCTTTACTACTATCATGTCTGAACATCAACACTCTCATCTCTATATCGGAAGTCGTAACCCTCATGTGGCAACAATTGTGTCTCAATTTGGATTTTATGAGGAAAAAAATAATTTACATTTACCAATGGATATCAAAATCTATGTGTTGAAACACATTGTTGAAAACTTTAGCTTTGAGTATATTAGTGAGTATTTTCGAAAAAAACCATGGTTAGAAGGTCCTTTTCGTAGTTTTCTCAGAGTTCCAAATTAAAAAAAAGATGTAGGTATCACCCGCAGCCTTGACACCCTTCTTCAAATTTACCAAACAATTTCTTTTTATGAGAGAATAAAAGAAATGTACGAAATAAAAAAAATATATCTCGCTGCCTTTTTACAGGGTTTTGGGATTGTTGCTTCGGTCACCTACACACTATTCTTTCTCTCAAACGGTCTGACCCAGACTCAGATTGGCACCTTGTTTTCTTGTTTTATGATCAGTCTTGCGATCCTTGAGATCCCAACCGGCGCGTACGCAGATACCATCGGACACAAATCTTCGGTTGCACTCGGAACATTTTTACTCGCCATTTCTTACTTGATCCTAGCAGTAGGTACACAATTCTATACGTTTTTGATCGCGATGCTTGTATCATCAGCCGGACTTGCTTTTCAATCTGGCGCACTCTCTTCTCTCATGTATGACCTTTTACACAAAACTGAAATGATTAGCCAGTTTGAAAAAGTGCAGGGGCGAATGAATGCTATTTTTATGCTTTCATCAGTATTTGGAGCTCCAATTGGTGCATTTCTTTTTGAACAGTATCCAAGAATACCTTACTTTCTAGCTTTTTTAACTACCTTTTGTGCAGCGATTCTGATTTACGCCATCAAATGGGAATTTCATAAAAAACACGAAGTGTCGCTCACAACTTATTTCAAAAAAATGCAAAGTGGGGTGATGCTTACTCTGCATAATCCACGACTGGTGTCTTTTGTGCTCATCACTATCGCTCTTACCTCAATGCGACTCACTTTTAATCAAAATATCGCACAACCATATCTGGTGAGCGTGGGAGTTAGTATCGGTTTTATCGGCATACTGACGGCTTTTACCTCTGTACTCCTGAGCGGCATCCATGCGTTTACCTATAAAGTGTCAAAAGTAATCGGAGATACCAGATCACTATTTCTTATGATTATAATCCCCGGTATATGCGCACTCATTCTTGGCTCTCTTTCTACTCCACTTGCGATGATCTTTTTGATTGTGATGCAGATAGGACATGCATATAAAGAACCAGTGATAGCACGACTAACACAAGAAGAATTATACGAAGAAAACCGGTCCACTATGGCATCCACCAGCAGTTTTTTAAGCAGTTTTGTAGTGGGTCTATCATTACCATTCTGGGGAGCTCTAATAGACTCTCAGGGACTTCATACAGCTTCAATTTACGTCGGACTTTTTACTCTATTTATCGGCGGGAGCGCTCTTTTTCTCTACTTTTCTACAAAAAGTAAGTTCAATATAAAACATTCCAAATCATAAAATCACTATTTTTAAACGGCTGCGACCAATTATCCGTTGATAATTGATGCAGGGATTGTATATTTTTTCATAACCACATCCGCACTGATTGTAGATCCTATCTCACTTACCTTTCCGGGTAGCGACCGTGAAGTAGTAAAAATATTTATCCCATCCCTTTGCGGAAGATCGATATTGATTCTCACCCACCACATGATCGCAAAAAACTTCCCGCATCACACACAATTCTTTCAAACTATTTCTGTTCTTCTTATCAGCAATGGTAAAATCAATAAGCTCAAGTGCTCGATGAAAAGCAGACTCGCTCAGCAGCTCATTTTTACCTTTCCATTTCAAACACCTTCCTACCTCGGCGCCAATATTGGCCATTTGGAAATAAATAGAAAATGACGCCCATCTGTGCTGTAAATCTTTGTGAATTATATTCATGAATCTACAACTAACATATTGACAACGCGTACTATCTGTTTGCGGATATTTTTATCTTCTATGCCTCTAGACGAATTACCCTGCCTGGGTCGGATATTAATCATGGAATCATATTCAATAAAATCTTCACCTTCTATATCAGGATACAGATTGATACCCCATAAATTATCTTGGTTAGACCCGTTTTCAAGTAGCATTTTTTCTTCATCTGCATGCATGGCAGCGTCTACTACCTGATATTCTTTTCTATATCTACCACTGCTTTTACCAACAAGCCAAATGATCCCTCGCTCATTTCTTTCAGCTCTTTCTTGGTGATGCTTTTTGTGAAGAGCTTCATAATGATATTATGACTAAAATTGATAACAAAAATACCCAACCTTTTGATTACACATCAGATATATAAAAAATCACATTTTATTGTCACAATAAGAGAAATTAAATGATATATCATGGTATACTTCCATAAAATCATAAAATAAACTGTATGCATTTCGAAAACTACAATCGCTATCTCCCCCCATCTGATCCACTTGCGCAACGCTTAGAAAAATTTGAAACAATTAATGGTGAATTAGAAGGATTATACGCATTTTCTTCGACCATGGGAGTCATGCCCCGAGTCCTGGTAAGGCCTATCTTCGATAAGATAAGTCAATTTAGTAACGTAGAAACTCCTCATCGTGAAAGTCCATATGAACAACTCCTTGAGCATGAAATGCTTCGAAAAACACATGTTCGCGCACAACTACTAGAACAAGGTATAAAAGGAACTTCTCTTAATTTTGTAGAAATGATGGACGTTTATGGGATTGAAATGTCTGAATTTAAAAAATTAGAAACATGGCTAACAGAAAATAAACCTGTCATTGAAGAAACGATACGGCAACTTTCGCACACCTATAATTACACTCAAATGAGAGACGTGCCCTTTGATGTCACAAATCGAAGACGGAAAGCAGAAGAGTTGGTACAACAACATATTGAACAATATCACCCCCAGATATCTGAAATGTTTAATCGAATGTGGGGAACGCCCGTAACTCCATCAGCGCCTATTGAAGTCACCACAAGAAGTCGTTCTTATTATTCTCCCCTTCTTAATTATGTGGGACTGAGTTTATCCGCACTTTGCAATATCAATTCAGAGTACTTGCAAGATGGCTCTGTCAACAATCGCTTATCAATCGATGTCATACATATGCTGGAATTATTTGGCCATGAATTCATCGCTCATGCAATGCACCAGCACATTACTGACATGAACGAATTGCCTACGGTTCTACAATCTAGCTCAACTGCAACTATTGCATCACAGGAGGCTATTGCACAATATTTTGAAACTGAGCTACTGGTACGCCTTCAAGAATATCCCGATATAATTTCCAAGCTGGGTATTGATCAAGATTATCAAAAAATGCTTGACAGGTACCTTAAAGAGGTAAAAGTACATGAGTACATTCGACGTATGCAGCATTTCACCCGCTATGTCGTAGCCGACCCTCTAGGTAGATTTGGAACTGATTCTCAAAATAAAAATACTATTGAAGAAAAAAAAGAACTATTACGATCTTTATCACTTGATCCGTACTCAGCCGGGCGGAATGTAGAAAACATGAGAAAAGGATTTAATTCAAAAGGTGAATTGGATCCAGAAATTGTCAGTGAGCTGAGATACTTCCCAAACCCAGTGCAACAAATACAAGAACTTGGAGCTCTCTATGGTATTGCATACGAAGGGTATGTTAACAAAATGATCATTGATAAGTTGTTGCTTGGAAGTGGATACTGGACACCGAGAGGACTTGTAAAATATGTAAATCTAGAGCTTTCACAAATCAGTGGTAAAGATTTGATTGATATTGATGCACATTTTGGGTGGAATAATCCTGATGACACGTATCCACCAGTCAACACACCAAAAAAAATAAGCATACCACCAAACAAAACTTCGTTACTTGACCCTTTTGCCTGGTAACGATAATACAATCATGTAGTAAATCCGTACTTTTTGACAGCGCTATCTCGTAAATATTTGAGCAACTTACTCAATGAAATCGTAGCGCCACATACTACTTTATCTGCTCCTCCGTAATAAATATGAATCAAGTCATTGCGCACGACATATCCGCAGGGAAACACCACATGATTCACGACTCCATAATGCTCAAACACAGTCTCCGGCTCCAAAATCGGATATGGAGTGCGCCCTACCACTTTGGTAACATCTTGTAGATCTAGCAATAAAGCACCAATCCGGTAATGATGATCGATAGCGCTGATACCATGATATAACGCCAGCCAGCCATCTGCAGTTTTTAAGGGTGCAGCATTGATACCTATTTTATGTCCTTCCCATGATGACCACTGAGGAGGAATGACTCCCTGACTTTTCAAATAGGCTCCATTTTCAAATTGTAATGAAGGAACAAAATCTATACAAATATTTGGTTCAATCCGGTGAAAAAATACATAGTGACCGTTGACTTTTTCCGGAAACAACATACCATCTTTATCTCCTATCCCTGGAGGCGATATAATGATGGGCATATCCCATTTCTGCCATCTGCGACAATAAAAATCGTCAGTATGAATCGATGTCATTGCTAGACGTGGCAATACTCCGTCGTAAGCCGTATACAACATATAAATACGGTCTCCCAATAGAGTCACTCGTGGATCTTCACAACCACCACCTCCACCAGGTCGCTGGGGTTTTTCAAACTTGCTTCTCAGTGGATAAATTGGTTCGTCTAAACGCTCATCAATGAGTAGTCCATCTTGACTGACCGCCATACCAATATATGAAACGTTGTCCGCAGAAAGACTCCGATACAAAAGGAATGTTTTATCGCGTAGCTGTAGTGCTGCGGGATTAAACACTGCCTGTGCTTCCCATTTGTGCTCTGTGATGGGTAACAACAATGGATTATGCGGAAATTTATGAGCTTTTAGAGTATAAGGAGCTCCTGTTTCCATATTTTTTATCAGCTCATCATATTTGATATACCCTGCAGCACATACAGTATCCGCACCTCCATAATAAACACGAAGCTCGTCTTCTACCCTCAAAGCACCTGATGGGAATACAATATCATTGACCGTTCCCTTTAATTCATAGGTGGCCTCTGGTATCAGTAATGGCTGTTCTACTCTCCCTACGATCTGAGCAATATTATTTCTGTCGAGCATAACAGCTTCTATTCGAAACTGCTTACGAACATCCTGATTGTGATAGTGCTTAATGTAAGAATAAATCAACAACCAGCCATGTTCGGTAAGAATCGGCGGAGCACCTACTTCAAGCCCATCGCTATTTACTCGCTGTAAAGGCACGATATACTGATCCATTTTTTTATACCAGTCGCTCCAGAAATCCGGGCTCCAAAGTTGAGATAATGCATCAACCTGAGCAAACACCATATGCGAAGGAGGGCGATCAGTGTTTACAGTAAAAAGGACGGTATACTTACCATTTATTTTTTCGGGAAAAAGACACATTGCCTTTGCGTTAAAAGGAGTTACCAGATGCCTTGATTCGATTGTCTGAAAATCAGAGGTGACAGCAACAGCCACCTTAATACTATCTGCATTTGGAGGAAACGATGCGAGCGCTGTATAGAAAATGTAGTACTTTCCATCGATATACGTCGCCCTGGGATCTTCGCAGCCATACCGTTCCCAAACCATTTCAGGTGTGATAAACGGAGTACGATCTGAAAAATTATAGCCATCATGACTAATGGCCTTCCCTACGACAGACAGTCGCAAATGATGAGCGTCGATGTTCATTTCATCGCCCATTGCTCGATATAACATGATGTATGACTCTCCATGTCGGATGACCGTGCCGTTAAAAGCAGCGTAGGACTCCCACTGTCTATCTTTGCACGGTGTGAGAATAGGGTTGAGAACGTGTCTGAGTAAAGACATTAGATTGTTAATTCGTTAACACGTATAGAGTGTAAAAGTGGCGTACGATCCGCCTTCATATCATTCAAAAATACATCAAGATCTGCTTCAGCAACACACACATACATATCCGCTCCTCCGTAATACACTAATAATTTACCTTGCACAACCACTGCACCGCACGGGTATGCAATACCTGGTTTAAATCCGCTCATCTCGTATTGGGCAGTCGGCGAGAGAATAGGTTTGTCTGTCCGATACAGTACTTTTTCAGGCCGTTTAAGATCTAAAAGCATTGCTCCAATGTGGTATTTACTCGCATCTTTATCATCTACCCCGTAATAAATGAGTAGCCATCCGTCTTTTGTTTTTATCGGCGGCGCGCCTGCGCCAATTTTACGACTATCCCAACCTGTTGGTCGGGGAGAAATGCGATACTGCCCTTTGAGAAAAGTAGACTTGCCGTCAAACGCAAGATTGTCAACATAATCGATAAGAATATCTGGGAAAATCCGATGAAAGAGCACGTATTGACCTCTTATTTTTTCCGACAGCAAGCAGCCGCTTTTATCAACAACACCAGGAGGAGATATCAGGACAGGCTTTGCCCAGTTCCATCTTTCTTTCAAAAAGTCATCAAGCAAAATAGATGTCATTGCCAGACGAGGAGGGGTCCATCCATCAAATGCAACATAGATCATGTAAAGCGTATCATCTATCAGAGTTACTCGTGGATCTTCACAGCCCCCATAACCTCCAGCAGACATATACTCGCTTGATGCATGACCTGTATTGTTTATTTCAAAATCCTGATGTGGGGCAAAAACTGGTTTATGATGCCTTTTTTCAATCGAATATCCATTTTTACTTCTTGCATACCCTACTGAAGAAATATAATCATATCCTTGTGCTCTATATAAAATATGCACAGCTTTATCTGCATAAAATGCTGCAGGATTGAGTGTCGTAAATGATTCCCATGGATGATGTTTATGTGGCGCAATCATAGGATTGCTCGCATGTCTATCTATGCGAAGTTGCGGACGACTGAATCGTGATGGATCAAATGGAACTCCGCTCAAATGTACTCCATACAATACCTGCTCATTTACTCTCCAGTACATAACGATAGTTTCATTCAGAAAAACAGATCCCAGTGGTTCAACCACCTGATATCCCCACTGATCTTTACTTTTCCACAGTGGATCGCTGGTATGCCACAATAACTCATCTGGATGTTCAGAGTCAAATAGCGCCAAATGAGCACTATACTGAGGTATTCCATGTACTGTTTGCTTTTCGTAATAAAGTAATAAGTTGCCCCCGGGAAATTTCCATGCACCTGCAGCCTGTGTAGGTCGAGAGGAATGTATCAAAATCTTACTATCGCAGATCCACTCCTTTGTACCATTTTGAAAAGCCAAATGAATGTGTCTATCACCACAATAACCAAATCTGATAGTCTGATCAGAAGAAACAAGTGGTATAAGACCCTCCAATTCGCCTAAAAATAATTTCTGTTCATGAGGAAACGGTATGAGGGTGAAAGTAAAACCATCACTACTGACACCATGCAGAGGTTTTTCGGGTGCATGTTGGTTTGTCATGATGAAGTGACAATGCCCATCCTGTTCATAAAAACGCATGGTTTGGACTGTCGCTCCATCAATCTTTTTCTTGATGAGAGAATGCAACCGGAGTTTTATTTCTTCAAGTGACTGCATATCAAATAAAAGACACGGTTTAATTCATGCCTGATTTCATAGTACTTACTAATCATAACGAATGCAATAAGGTGTAATATATTCACATATACATATGCAAAAAATTAAAGTTGGATGGTTTAGTTTTACTTGTTGTGAAGATTCAACAATCATGTTTACTGAACTACTCAATGCACACTATCAAGAATGGCTACCTCGACTAGATTTTGTCCATGCTCGAATACTAAGACGTGATGATACACACGAAATTAAGGACATGGATGTAGCGTTTGTAGAAGGCGCCATTAGTTCAGATACTCAGGAAGAAAAACTAAAACAAATTCGTGCAAAGGCAAAAAAAATGGTTGCAATAGGCTCTTGTGCGGTAGTAGGCTCACCATCCAATCAACGTAATTTTTTTACAAGAGAAAATATTGAAGAAATCAGACCTATTCTTGAAAAATTTAAATATAAAGAAAAAGTGCTCAAGCTTGCGGATGTGGTAACTGTGGATGAATCAATCCCAGGTTGTCCTATGAATGAACAACTTTTTATTGCCGCAATGAACAGACTATTAGGGCTGAATGAATGACAGATTATCTATTAACTAACAGCTAACACCTTACACCTAAAACCTTAAACCTAACACCTGCTTTACAAAATTTATAAACTAACATGCATCAAGGCACTCTCGACTTTGACATCAACCTTAAAGAAATATCAAAAATCGAAGGTTCGGCTTCACTTGAAATCATGATACGTGACGGAAGTATAAAAGATCTCAAATTTAGCATATCGGAGTGGAAACGTTTTTATACCCAGGCAATCCGCAAAAAGCCTGTGACAGCTGTCCCTCAACTTGTCGCTCGCATCTGTGGCACCTGTTCTAATGCCCATTTACTCTGCTGTATAAAAGCAGTAGAACGCACATTGGACATCGTTCCCTCGGAACAAACTATTTTGCTTCGCAAACTCCTTAACTTTGGACTTATCATTCGGGATCACGCTTTGCATTTGTATCTGTTTGCCCTACCGGACGTGTTTAAAAAAAATTCGATTCTCGAATTTGACGAAAATGATCCGGTTCAACACGAATGTCTGCATGATGCTTTTTTTGTGAAAGAAGTAGGAAATCGCATATCTATCGCTGTTGGTGGTCGATCAGTGCATGCTCCCCAGCCAACAATCGGCGGATTTCTCAAACTACCCACCCTTGATGAGCTGAAAAAAATATTACCAGATCTGGTATCGTGTCGCGAACGAATCATGCGATTATTGCAGATTTTTGCTAACTCCAAAACAACTTGCCATATTAAAAACCGAAAATTAATTTTTATTGCACTTGACTCGCCCGACTTTTCATTTCTTGACGGTGATTTAAAAACGTCTGATAATCGTACCGTTTCTGGGTTGGAACTGGGTAATTATCTGGATGCTGAAGTGATACCATATTCTCAAGCCCGTGGGTTTACTTTTGATGGAGATATGATGATGGTGGGAGCTGTATCCCGCATAAATTTAGCAAAAGATCGCCTCCATCTCAAAACCCGCCTGCTTGCAAATGAGCACTTATCCAGATTTCCAAGCGAAAATATTTATGATAACAACATCGCGCAGGCAATAGAAATCCTTCATGCCATTGATGCATATGAAAATCTCGTAACCTCATTAACTGAAATCAAGCCTGAAACTCCTCAAAAAATCATCCCGAAAGCTGGACTGGGGGTAGGAGCTATTGAGGCTCCAAGAGGTACATTGTATTATAAACTAGAGACGGCAAATGATGGAACCGTGATAAAAGGAGATATTATCGTGCCAAGCGGTCTCAATCAGATCCTCATGGAACAATCTGTTTATCAGGTTGTTTCAGACCTCCTTCCTTCTATCCCTGACGAGGAAACAATCATCAATAAGGTCGAAGAAATGATTCGGGCATTTGATCCTTGTATGAGTTGTGCGTCACACTTCATAAAACTCAAGTGGACATAGTGATCATCTCCTTTAACAATGCGCATATCATTTTTTCATCTTTCCAAAATGAAGGTATCCCCAAAATATGCACGGTATTGATTTTTCCCATTTTTTTTAAAAGAAGAAGGTGAAATAAAAGATCATAATCGTGAGGAGAGACAGGTGTTTTTTTGAGATCAATAAAATCATCTATCGTGATGAGCATGGGCTTTTCGAGCAAAGCTACTGTATCAAGTATATAAAGCGTTCGTTCTGAGTTAGGTGGAAAGTTTTCATTCGGATCTGCAGGTAAAAACTCAATATTCTTAAATTCTTTTTTTAATTTCTGCAAAAAACGAAATGGAGCAGAGTCAAACGATAAAGATTCATTACCACATATATATACCTTCATATATTGCTTAATTGAATTGATAGACGGGTATAGCGATCAAGGCGCCTCACCTGGGACAAAGTCAACTTGTCACAAATCAACCCCCAATGAAAACTCACCCAATCTCCCACTTCAACTCCTCTAACAAACTGCTGAGGTCCGTACCTTAAAGAAACTATCTCTGATTCAGGCCTACTCAAACTCAACATATCATTTTCTATAGAGAGTGAAGGCGTACTAACAACCACCTGATTATCATTTTCTTTTTTTACTACCTTCCCCCAGCTGATCCGACAATTTTCCATGGTCTCGAGTGTATGTGTCGAAATTATATTACCTGTACGTTTAAAAACATGCAGAACGTGAAATGTATGAAATGGAAATGGAGCGACATTTTGCATATGCAGCATAAGAGATTGAAAGTCTCTACGCTCTAATTTGTAATCAAGTTTTAGTTTTTCTTTTAGAAACGCAACATATTCATGTCGCGTAAAACCACTCAGCATACTATTTCCTATCCAATAAGCCTCAACAACCCGTGGATCAAAACAATCTTCAAGTCCATTTTTTTTTGCAATGATCTCCAAATAAGGAAATAGTGTTTCAAATTCTGTCAGTACCGAAGTCACTTCGCCGTCTTCTCGACCTTCTTGTACTCGCTGAAGAATAATAGTATTTTTATCAGGACCGCAATACCCAAAAAAATTGGGTGAAGCTGCATAGCGTGCGCAGAGCAATGCACCAACTTTACTCATTTTTTTTCTGAACAACCTGGGATGTGGGAGTTTTTCGTGTAAAGTACAAAACCAAGAAAACAGCAAAACAGATACATAGAGCGGTCTGCCATTCTTTTTGAGTAACTTGAGCACCTGCAAACGTACCATTGAGTATATGACCTACTACGACAGAAAAAGAAAGAATAAGTGTAGCGAGGCTTGCCGGAATACGCTCAAGTGCCCGATACCAAAAAAAATTATAACCAAACAAAATAAAACCACCCGTGCCAATGGTGACAATAGTTGGTAAATCAAAAGACAATAGCAATCCTCCCTTTCCTGCCAGTATTGTGACAAAAAGCAACGTTAACCCACCTATTCCCATTCTGAAAAGAGCAAGGACATCTGGCTCAATATCTCGGAGTAATATTTTTGAATAAACTGTCTCCACAGACCAGATGAAAGTTGCGGCTAAAATAAGCAGTTCTCCCGAGATTGACATCTGTTTGAGTGGCGTGATGACAAAATGCGCGATAATCAAACAAGCATACGCTACCCAATAATATCCTTTCATGCGCTCTTTCAATACAAAAAAAGCCAGGAGTGAAACCCATATAAACATTGATTTATGAATGTAATTGGCCGTAAGCGCGCTTGTTATCTGCAACCCAGTAAAAAAAAGATAAAATGGGAGTGCCCCGCCAAATATGCCAACTGCTACAAGCCTCATCAATGTAGCCCGAGTCCATTTCAAGTCTCTTTTTTTCATAAGAGACGGTTTCATAAACAAAAGAAAGCTAAAAAGAGCTCCGACTAATAAATTGCGACATGTTGTGAGAACAAGCGGATCTATTTTAACAACCGAAATTTTCGAAAAATAAATTGCTATTCCAGAGAGACACGCAGTGATAGTGGCAAGAAAAAGACCATTAGTGATGAGGTTCTTTATTTTCATGAGAATAAGTACGAATAATATAATTGCCGTATACTACAACCATATCTCCTGGTTTTATATCACCGCTGGATTTATCATACACCGCTTCAAGCCCATTCTCAAGTATCGCTCTTCCCTCTTTGCGACTCACAACTCGTAGTGGCTTAACTATACACATTTATTTATTTTACTACGCATTTTTCTGGTAACTAACGATGTTATATAAAAAAAGCCCCCTCCGATTCGGAGGGGGCTTAAAAAATTATTTTTCTCTTAATACATTCCCATACCTCCACCCATTCCACCACCTGGAGGCATTACTGGCTCTTGCTTTTTCTCTGGAATTTCAGCAATGAGAGCAGATGTTGTCAAAATAGAACCTGCTATAGAACCAGCGTGTGTCATGGCTGATGTGATCACCTTGACTGGATCTACAATACCTCGCTTCATCATAGAACCAAATTCAAGGGTAACAGCATCAAATCCATAGTCAGGATCTTTTTGCTGCTCTATCTGATACATCACTCGTCCTGGATCCATACCGCTATTTTGAGCAATCATTTTGATTGGCTCTTCCAACGCTTTATAAATAATTTCTACACCTGTTTTTTCTTCGACCGATTCAAGTGTTTCTTTAAATGCAATTAACACTTTACGTGCTTGCAAATAAGCCGTACCACCTCCTGCTACTATACCTGCCTCCAATGCAGCTTTTGTCGCGGCTACTGCATCATTGACGCGCTCTTTCTTCTCTTTGAGTTCGACTTCAGTCGCTGCTCCCACCTTTATCACGACGACACCGCCCGAAAGCTTTGCCAGTCGCTCCTGCAACTTCTCTTTGTCGAAATCAGATGTTGTTGCGCTGATTTCACGTTTGATTGATGCGATACGTGCTTCTATAGCAGCTTTTTGACCTTTACCACCAACAACCCGTGTATTATCCTTGTCTGCCCATACTTTGTCTGCACGACCAAGTTCATCAATCTCTACACTCTCAAGCTTCTTACCGAGGTCTTCAGAAATCACAGTACCTCCGGTAAGGATTGCAATATCCTCAAGCATCGCTTTGCGTCTATCACCAAAGCCTGGAGCCTTCACTACGAGCGCATTGAAAGTGCCTCTCAATTTGTTGACTACGAGTGTAGCAAGCGCTTCTCCGTCAACTTCTTCGGCAATTATCACGATGTTTTTGGTCACTTTCACTACCTTTTCGAGGATAGGCAGCAGATCTGAAATAGCACTGATTTTTTTATCAGTAATAAGAATATAAGGACTATCTATTTCAGCCTCCATGCGGTCCGGATTTGTGACAAAATAAGCAGAAAGATATCCGCGATCAAACTCCATACCCTCTTTATGTTCAGTTTCCATCTGCAGACCCTTTCCTTCTTCAACAGTCACAACACCATCTTTTCCAACTTTTTTGATTGCCTCAGCAATCATTTTACCGATCTGGTCGTCTCCTGCTGATATAGTAGCAACTTGCGTAATCTGCGCAATATCATTAGCCGGGATCTTTTTTGCCATTTTTTCAACTACATGTTTCACGACTATATTCAGCGCCTGTTCCATGCCTCGTCGGAGAATCATAGCATTACTACCTGCGGTGACATTTTTAAGTCCGAGATTGACCATAGCCTGAGTCAGTAATGTTGAGGTGGTAGTACCATCCCCTGCCACATCATTGGTTTTTGAGGCTGCTTCTTTGACCATTTGTGCACCCATATTTTCAAATGGATCTTCAAGATCGACTTCTTTTGCAACAGTCACACCGTCGTGCATCACTTTTGGCGCACTCCACTTACTTTCGATACCAACATTTTGTCCACGGGGACCAAGTGTAGTAGTCACTGCTTTTGCAAGCTGATTGACACCTGAGGCAAGTTTTTTGCGCGCCTCTTCATCAAAGATGATTTGTTTTGCCATAATAAATTTTATAAATTTTTAATATAAGGATTAACTAACACTAAAATGTTTACATCTGACATCTGTGTTCATGTCAGATTTTTACTATTTACTTTTAACTATTAAGTAAAGGTCTTTCGCACTACTAGACATGACATTGTCTAAAAGCTAAAACCTTCCACCAAAACCTAGTTAACTATTGCCATAATGTCTTTTTGTTCGACCAAAAGCCATTCTTCATTACCAACTTTGATCTCGTTGCCGCCCCATTTTTTATATATTACTTTTTGTTTCTTTTTCACCACCATGCCGCAAGATTTTTTATCCTCACATGTGCAACTATCACAGCAACCGCCTGTGCCTACTTCCATCACCTCACCCATCTGAGGCTTTTCCTTTGCGGTTTCTGGAAGGTAAATACCTGAAGATGTTTTGTCATCCTGTTTTGCAGGACGAATCAGCACGTACGAAAACAATGGCTTGATACTTTGTTGTGCCATAGACATTTATAGAATGAATTTATAAAATGAAATCACCTAGGTTGAGTTTCAAATCAAAATCATCTTAACCAATGCTTGATATTTTGTCAAGCGAATTGTTTGTCTGCTAATTATATGAATGATCAATCTGAATTATCTGAAATAGTTAAGCTAAAAGCAAAATTGCAATCAGTTCAGCTCCCTGCTAATCTCATGGAAAAAGCCATGGAGCAAATAGAACGGATTCAACTATCTCTTCGATTTGGCGGTAACTTGAGCCATCTGGATACTATTGAAAAATATATTGACTGGATCATCAATCTTCCTTGGAATGCCGAAACGCAGGATGCTATCAACATCACACTGACAAAACAACTACTCGATAAAAATCACTTTGGACTAGAAAAAATAAAAATGCGTATACTTGAATACCTTGCTATTTTTAAACTACAAAAAGATAAGTTTCAAGCTCATACTATTCATACTCGACCGCTGTTTTTTGTAGGACTTGCCGGTACGGGAAAAACCACATTTGCCCTTTCTATCGCAGAATCTTTGGGCAGAAAAATAGTGCGCATTCCGTTTGGAGGACTCGCTTCTGCTTCGGACTTACGTGGACAACCAAAGACATCGGCAGAATCTGAGCCAGGAAAAATCATCAAAGCTCTTCGAGAGGTAAAAACAAAAAACCCAGTCATTCTTCTAGACGAACTTGACCGTGTTACTCCAGAAGCTCGATCGTCAATCATGGGAGTTTTACTCGAACTACTTGACCCCAATCAAAATGCACATTTTTCTGATTACTTTATCGACTTTCCATTTGATTTATCAAACGTACTTTTCGTCGCAACGGCAAACAATACCGCAAATATCGCACCTCCTGTACTTGACCGTATGGAGCTTGTACAAATGCCTTCGTACACTGATGAAGAAAAAATCCAGATCGGAAAGGTATATATTTTCCCCAAGTATCTCGCCAAAGCAGGTTTAGATCCAAAACAACTTGTTGTAGACGAATCTTTGTGGCCAGAGATCGTCCGCCCTCTGGGGTTTGAACCAGGTATCCGTTCTCTTGAGCGATTTGTGGAGACAATGGTACGCAAAGCTGCTTACAAACTCGTATCTGGCCAGGGTACCAGTTTTTTTGTAAATATCAATAATGTGAGAGAATTTAAATAGAAAAAAATCTCAGATTTATAATAATATAAAAAACTTCTCCCTCTATTTTTCAAGTATTATGATCTTATAAATTGGCTTACCTGGTTGCTGAGCTACCAACCAACTGGTACAATAGCCTCATGCGACAACTATTTTTTATTTTTTTTCTTCTTATTTTTATCGTCGGAGGGATCACTTTTTTCTTCACTCTTTTTCAAGTTGATCGGCGTGAAAAACAACTCGAGGCCCAAATCAGAAGCGAAGCAAATATACACTTAAAAGAATTATCTCAACAATGGATCAAACTAGAGGGAAACCTCCCATCTTTCACACGTACGCTCAACGAGTACAAAATTGCGCATCAACTTACCAACCTGACTGTATATGACATTAATACCGAAACCTTTCTTCCTCCACTTACTTTTACATCATATCCACCAATTCAATCATTAATCAGTGACACCCTCAATACCAGTAAACAGGCAGAAAAATTTGACTTTATCATAAATGAACCCACTTACTTTTCAAGCATCCCTCTCAATCGGAATAACGAAAAACAGGGTGTAGTTCTCATGGCTCTTTCGTCAGGACACATCAACTCAAATCTTGCTCTTATTTGGCAACAAAATGCTCTATATGCTTTTGTATTGATTATATTTCTTACTGCTTTAGCCCTTGTGATGATGAAATCTGTTGTATTTAAACCGGTGCGTGAATTGGCAAAATCTATTGAACTTGCTCGGATTGGAAACATCGATGATGATCTCGGAAAATCAAATCAACCTGCTTTTTTCAAGCCGTTAATAAATGAGATTGGCAAAATCAAAAAAAATCTTATCACTGCAAGGCTTTCTGCGATGGAAGAGGCGCGTCTTCGTATCGAAAAAATAGATTCTCCGTGGACTGCGAGACGACTACAGGAATTTGTAAAAGAAATACTTCAGGGAAGAATGTTTATCGTAGTATCAAACAGAGAGCCGTATGTACATACAAAAACCGATGGAGCTATATCTTATTTCCAACCTGCAAGCGGTATGGTGACTGCTCTTGAACCGATCATGCAGGCATGTGGTGGAAAATGGGTAGCTTATGGTAGCGGAGATGCAGATAAAGAAACGGTCGACATACACGATTCACTTATGGTTCCTCCTGATGAGCCAGTATATAGCCTGAGGCGTGTCTGGCTCAATAAAGAGCAGGAAAAAGGATTTTATAACGGATTTTCCAATGAAGGTTTGTGGGCGCTTTGTCATATCGCGCATACTAGACCAGAATTTCGCGCTGACGACTGGCAGAAGTATAAAGAAGTAAATCATTTATTTTCTGAAGTTATTTTAAAAGAAATTAAGGGCGTTCATAAACCTATTGTCCTTGTGCAAGATTTTCACCTTGCTCTTCTACCTCGCATGATAAAAAAATACCGACCTGACTGTCAAATCGCAATTTTCTGGCACATCCCCTGGCCAAACCCTGAATCATTTAGCATTTGTCCATGGAAAAAAGAGTTACTTGATGGGCTCCTTGGTGCAGATCTTCTTGGCTTTCATACTCAGCTCCATTGTAATAATTTCATGGAAACGGTAGGTAAAGAATTGGAGGCGCTTCTTGACACAGAGAGATTCACCATTTCGAGGTTTGAGCACCATTCATATGTCAGAGCTTTTCCAATCAGTATAGCCTTTTCAAACAATGAACATAAACAGACTCCCCAAGAACTAACACAATTAAGAAAACATCTTTCTGAAAAATTAAATATTAAATCAAAATATATTGGACTGGGTGTCGATAGATTGGACTACACAAAAGGTATTTTGGAACGCTTAAAAGCTGTTGAAATTTTTCTGAAACAAAATCCTACGTACAAAGAACAATTTACCTTTATTCAGATTGGTGCACCAAGTAGAAGCGACATCAAAAAATATCAACAATTTGTCCTCGAGGTGCAAAATGAAATCGACCGAATAAACAACACATTTAAAACTCGTCAATGGAAGCCTATTGTGTACCTCAAACAACATTTTGATCACGAAAGAATAACAGAGTTTTATCAGATTGCAGATATATGTCTTGTAACATCTTTGCACGACGGCATGAACCTCGTTTCCAAAGAGTATATAGCTGCCCGTTCAGATGAAAAAGGTGTTCTTATCCTGAGTGAGTTTGCAGGATCATCACGCGAACTCAAAGATAGCCTGATTGTAAATCCATATAATGCAAAACAGACCGCTGAAGCGATCAAAAAAGGATTGGAAATGCATCCGGCTGAGCAGGAAAGACGTATGAAACGAATGCGATCTGCTATCAAAAACTATAATATTTATCGTTGGTCAGCTGATCTTCTGAAAGCAATTGTCACTCTTGAAGATTGAATGGCTAATTAAACCTTCCTAAACCCAACTTTACACTCTCGTGGAAGCTCCGGACAAACCAAATTATAGATAAAATCAAATAGAGGGTATTGAGTCCTGCGCTGATCAAAAGATAATGAACTGGCAGTGTTCCTTGAGCAATCAACATTCTCATAGATTCAAAAACGTATGTTGTAGGAATAAGCTGAGAAACAGGACGCAATATTGATGGGAGAAGTGCAAGAGGAAAAAATACTACACTAAAAGGGATAAGTATTCCCGGCAGTGTCCACACTACCGTCTGCACCTTAGGACCATGTCGTATTACAATCCCAGCTGATATAAAGCCTACCCACCAACCTGTCATAACACATAAAATAAAAAATGGCACCAGCCACCACCCCAGCATAAAAATATTGATTTTATATAGTAGCAAAATAGCAAGGGTAATAGCGCTTACTGTAAAAGCCATTTTTAAAATGGAAAGGCCGATAACTCCCATAACCCATTCTCTCAGGGTAAGAGGTGTTGAAAATAGATTTACTAGATTGTTGTTCCATATTTCCTCAATAAGATTGCGCGATACTTCTGACTGTGACCTCCAGATCACATTCCATAATATAAGACCTGAGAGTATAGTCACCGCTGCATTCGAAACTCCAGATTGGCCACTCAGCCACTGGCTGGTAACTCCCCAAAGTACAATATCTATCATGGGCCAGTACAGCATGTCGCTCATGATGTCAAAATCCCGTTTTAATGGATACAAATGTCTAAGAGCAAACGCATACATCCGTTTTATTGATAGAGAATTATTCATTCTGTTCTTTTTTGAAATTGTGTTGAGGCGCGCGCTTGAGTTAAAAAATAATCTTCTAAAGTAGGCTTTGCAATTGAAATTTGCGTATATTCTATTTGAGCAGCTGCTAGCTGCTGTAAAAATGTAGCGATTTGATGCTCATCTATCGCAATCTCGATTTCTCTTCCGTCGATACGGGCAACAAGCCCATGCTCTTTTGCAAATTTCTCTGTTCGCTTCATTCCATCTTTTACCTGCAATCTCATATGAGCTGTAGATACTGATGATGCTAGATTTTCTGGTGTATCAATCGCTATTATTTTTCCGTGACGCAAAAATACAACCCTATCGCAGACCTCAGAGACTTCATCCATATTATGTGACGTATATAAAATGCTGGTACCCCATTGTTTTTGTTGCTCCAATACAAAAGAACGTACTTCGTGCGCGATATCAGGGTCAAGAGATGCAGTCGGCTCATCTAGAAGAACAATACGGGGATGAGGGATAAAAGCTTTAGCTAACATGATTCTCGTCATTTGCCCTGCAGATAGCTGATTCATTGTTTTATCCCTTTGCTCCCAGACATTAAAAAACTGTAATAACTTTTTTATTCTTGATTTTGATTCGGACATACTCAAACCATACATCATCGAGTATACATTTAAATTTTCTGCTACAGTCAATCGCCAGGGCATTTTAATATAAGTACTCGCAAATGTGACGTACTGAAGAATTTCACTTCGATGAGTTGCAAAATTTAAATCACCATACTGTATCATGCCCGATGTGGGACTCAAAACTCCCAATAACATTGAAATGGTAGTAGATTTACCAGCGCCATTTGGTCCTAACAAACCTAATATTTCACCCTCGTTCAAGTTGAAAGAAATTCCGTCAACAGCCACAAATGAGGAACCTCCTTTTTTTACAGGAGGATATACTTTGCGTAATTCAGATACTGAAAGAACACTTTTCATAAATGATGCCAATTTTACACTACAAATTAAGGAGCTTTTGAACCTTTGGGTAGGGATTCGCATGCAGATCCGTCTTTGTCTCCATCTAATCGATACAAATCATCCTTCACTTTAGCGAAGAACTTCTGCGCGTCACTTTGTGTGGTAAAATCATCACAATTGTAATCACTAGCCTTTTTACCTTTACTTTCATCTGAGGTAATATTTCCCTCTTTATCATAATAAACAATATTTCCTGATTCATCCCGCTTTACAACTGACTCTCGCACAGAACTACCTTCCATCAACTTCCCCAAATCCACATCGGTGTTAAAAAATTCCAATCCCAGCCCTCCTAATAATAATACGATAACTGCTCCGACGATGCCTTTTACAATTTTTCGACTTTTTGAACCACTAAAATCAGTGGCTCGATCCAATAATTCATCTTTCTTTTTCTTGATCTTTTCTTCCATACAACTCTTTAAATATTAAAATAAAGATAAATCAAAACAGCGAGCAATACCATCATGACAACTATTCGAACCATTTTATTATTTCTGACATTTTGCATACTATGAGTATAACATAAGCAAAATGATATACAAAAAGATACTGTTATTTGGTTATGCGCTACCGCTTCGCAGCTCCAGTCATTGCCAGATCCTGAGTATTTCTGAGTTTCTTATTTTTCAACAATCTTCACCTTCTGTGGGGAATCCCTTGTATTCCTACACATTCTTTTCTTTTTCATTTTGAACCAAGTATTTTTTCGATTTCTTTCAGACGTTCTACATGTATACATATTTGTTCGAGATGATTTTCAAAAGCTGTCCGCGGGTCTTTCGACTGGACATGGCGGATCATTTTGGGCACAGCTTTGATGATCTGCGCCTCAGCGCTCAATATATCTGAGAGCTCCTCAACAAAAAGAGAACGTAGATCCTTATTCATACATAAAAATAAAAATACTAATGACTTTTACAATAACCTGTAGCTTTGATAGAAGAATAAAAAGAAGGTAAGAGAGAAGTAAGGGGTAATTGCTTATCTATACTACATCTCCAAACTTGCTTGGAAGATATTATTGCATAACGCTTGTATTAATATTTTTAAAAAAATTATCAATTGTAGTTTTAGGTAAATAAAAAACTACGGACTTACGTCCATAGTTTTTTAAAACAGGGCAAGTTTCAC
>CAZNUT010000007.1:34575-38232 GCA_964576365.1 uncultured Gammaproteobacteria bacterium | reverse complement strand
AAGATTATAGCAGTCTATAACTGAAGATATATCACTAATTTTTACCATTTAGCCTACTTTTTACCTATTACCTAACAGCTAACAGCTTAACTAATGAAAAGTTTATTTCGGAGAAAACCAGCGTTTTATAGCAGTACCCAATATGGTAAAAGCGGTCATACCAGCCATCGTGTAAACCTCTTTTTTATTTTCCTGAAAAAGCTGCTGAAGTGACTGCTGTACTTTTGCAGGAGCTGAACGGATACTAAGATATATTTTTATGACCAGAACAATCACTAATAAAAGGAAGATGATCCACAAAATACTATTTGCGATGGCCAAAGCGTAATACCAGTTTTGAAGCGTCATACATTATTCCTCCTTGAGCTTGTTCCATTGAGCTAATAAATATTCTTTGAGCTGGGATAACCGCTCTTTGGTTGCAGAAGCTTCTTTTTCGACTTCTTTCAAAGTGTCAGTCACTATTTCCTGATATTGTTCATAATCAAGATCCTGAAAGGTTTTATATGCTTCATTTAGCTTGCTATCTAATTCTTTTTTCACTTTTTGGAATAATTTTCCCCCTTCTTGAGAAGCTGTTCCAAAAACCTCTTTCACTGTCTCATCAAGCCCTTTTTCATCCACAGATTTCATAAAATCTTTATATGCTTTTTTTGCCATTTTGCGATTTTCCTTACCCGACCGTGGTGAAAAAAAATAAGCAACAAGTCCTCCAAGCAAAGCCCCTATCATGATTCCAACATTAAATGATTTTTTTGACATACACTCAGCATAACAAAATTATCGATCTATGTCAATTTCTGACAGGATTTTTTTTACTATACATTGATAACGAGTAAGCTAAAAAATGATATAATGATGGTCATGACTCATCGTAAAAAGTTACAACTGTATTTTACTGGCTCAGTAGCTGCCAAAGATCAATATCTTCCCAACTATCAACAAATCATCCAGTTTGTCAAAAAACGTGATTGCGACATCGTCGCTGATCATATTTTTCAGGCTACCGAACAACAAATAAGCCAGACAGATAGATCTGAATTATTGAAATTTCACACACAAATTGAAAAGTGGATTTATGCATGTGATGGTATGATTGCTGAAACATCTTTTCCGAGTATTAGTGTAGGATATGAGATCTCCCTCGCCCTTCGGGTAGGTAAACCTGTATTAATACTATATAGTGAAGGAAAGCCGCCTTCTCTTCTCGCCCATCACAAAGATGAACATTTGTTATGTGAAAAATACACTGCTCAGTCGCTCCCCACTATTCTTGACGAATTTATTCATTACATTCAGGGAAATAGTGATCTGCGCTTCACTTTTTTTATCACACCACGCATAGCTTCGTACTTAGATGAAATATCAAAACGGGAAAAACTACCCAAATCTGTCTATCTTCGAAGACTGATTGAGCGCGATCAGGCAGAGCATACTTCGTGATATACCTACATATCTATATACATATCTGAGGCGTCTATGGGATCAGAGATGAGATCGTTAGAATAATCTTTTATAAAATTTTAATTTTTCCCAAAAATATTCACTCACTATGACTCAACATGACTCACAGCAAACCAGCCATGCTGAACAGCCTCACTCTCATATTAAATTAAATGAATGGTTTGCGACAGCCATTTGTGGAAACGATATCTTGAGTTCTGCTTTGTACGTTTCTGGCATCGCAGTCATATTCGCAGGTATATATGCTCCGTTGGTGTTACTTGCTATTGGTGCGGTTTTATATCTTTATAAAGCGGTATACACAGAGGTAGTCGAAGCACTTCCAGTCAACGGAGGCGCATACAACTGTCTTTTGAACGGTACATCAAAAACAATAGCAGCGGTCGCAGGCGTGATGACTATTCTTTCCTATATTGCAACAGCTGTTATTTCTGCAAAAGTTGGCGTTGAATATTTGAACTCTGTTGTCGGTATTCATGAATTGGCTATTCCCCTCGGATCAACAACCGTGCACCTTAATCCAATCATCATAGGCACTATTGTTCTTCTTTTTGCGTTTGCCATGCTTGTCATTTCCGGCCTCAAAGACTCAGCCAAAGTTGCATTTGGTATATTTGTATTTCATATCGTCACATTGACGGGTTTTGTACTGTTTGGTTTAATTTATTACCTCAATGGCAATTCAGAGTTTTTTGCAAACTTGGGAAGAACCGGAGAAATTATTTCGAAACAGGGTGGTCTGGGTAGCACATTATATTTAGCTTTTTCTGCTTGTCTTTTGGGAGTTTCTGGATTCGAAAGTTCAGCAAACTTCGTCGAAGAACAGGACCGAGGAGTGTTCCGCAAAACACTTCGCAATATGCTTGTAGGAGTAGCGATATTTAATCCTCTCATTGCGCTTGTCATCCTGAATGTCCTTCCAGTCGAAGCCATTGCAGCAGCAAAAGATTTTGTGCTTGCAGATGCTGCAAAAGCTATGGGTGGATCACTTTTACAATATGTCGTGGTGGCTGATGCTTTTTTGGTCTTATCAGGCGCTGTCTTAACTTCATTTGTGGGTGTCAGTGGACTTGTGCATCGTATGTCTCTTGACTCATGTCTACCCACATTCCTTGCGCATGTTAACAGCAAGGGAAGCTTTCCACGAATTATTATCGCTTTTTTCATTTTGTGCAGCTCAATTCTCATTATGACCGGCGGCAATCTTCTATCACTTGCTGGCGTATACACGATCGCATTCCTTGGCGTGATGTCTTTATTTGCTTTAGGAAATTTGATCCTCAAAGAGTCTCGAACCGAATTGAAGCGCACCTATTCTGCTCCAATTCCATATGTTATCATCGCACTTTTAGCCACTTCATTTGGAATCTTGGGCAATATTCGTATCGACCACCAGAATCTTATTTTCTTTGAACGGTATTTTATTCCTTCGCTTGTACTTGTACTTGGAATGATATATCAGGATCAACTCTTTAAATTTCTGATTCGCATCACAAAAAATATACCCTTTATTCAAACATATTTGAAGGAAAACTTTAATGATATGATTGAGGGCCGATTCATCATCTTTGTCCGAAATATCGATCGCATTTATGACATTCTCAACTATGTAAATCGTAATGAAACGGGCTGGAAAATAACGCTTGTCCACTGCGAAGATAAAAACAGTTTCGAAGAAATACAGCGTACACTACCAGTACTCCAAAGAGCTGGCGTATATCCACACTTTTCAATTGAAACCATATTTAAAAACGAGCCTTTTGGGCCTGAAATCATTGATAAAGTCTCAAACGAATTTGGTATTCGCAAAAATCGCATACTCATCGGTGCTATTCATCATCACCACCCCTTTGACTATGACCAGCTCGGAGGAGTACGTATCATCTATTAAACACGTGCTTGATTTAGTTAAAAGTGAAAAGGTAAAAGTTACTCAACATAATTACTCAGATTCTGGACGCGCTCATTTCATTTGCTTGCCAGAATGACAATTATCAATAGATTGCTTCGCTTATTATTTGTTCGCAAGGACATACGAAAAAAAAGGTACGTTACGCGTTTTGCGCTACGCGTTATACGAAATGACTGAGGTGCTGAATAGCTGAGCAGCTGAGTTGCTGAATCGCTGAGTGCCAATCAACTTGATAAACCTGATAAACTTGATAAACTAAGTCCATGTCTTCACTTTCATCG
>CAZNUT010000007.1:28894-34475 GCA_964576365.1 uncultured Gammaproteobacteria bacterium | reverse complement strand
AACTTGATAAACCTGATAAACTTGATAAACTAAGTCCATGTCTTCACTTTCATCGCGACTTGCCAACCTACCCATCTCTTCTGTGCGTAAATTGATACCTCTCATGGTGCAGACTGAGAAACAAGGAGTCAATATATATAAGCTCAATATGGGAGAGCCAGATATAGCTTCGCCTGATGTCATGCTTGATGCGGTCAAATCTTTTTCCACCAATCCGATTCGCTACGCGCCTTCGGGTGGTACAAAAGAGTATATAGCTGCGCTCAAAGCATATTACCATGGGCTTGGCTATTCATTTATAGATGAAAAACAGATCATCGGCACGACCGCAGGCTCAGAAGCTATCAATATGGCTCTGTTTGCGACATGTGATCCAGGCGACCATATACTGACATTTGAACCATTTTATAGTGCATACCAAACAGCCGCAAAGCTGTGGAATATCCAGCTGAACACGGTAGAAACAAAGCTTGCAGACGGCTTTCATCTCCCCTCAAAAGAAATGATTGAAGCTGCCATTACACCACGTACAAAAGCTATTCTCCTAGCCAATCCCAACAATCCAACTGGCACAGTCTATACCCATGAAGAGATTAAAATGCTTGTGGCTTTGACGAAAAAACACAACCTTTTTTTGATCTCAGATGAGGTGTATCGGGAATATGTGTTTGTTGATCGCCCGCACATCCCAATCCTCGACTTTATGCTGGAAATACCCGATCAGGCTATTCTTGTTGACAGTTTATCAAAAAGGTATAGTATCTGCGGTGCCCGCCTTGGCTGTCTTGTCAGTCTCAATCCAGATTTGATGCAAGGAGCGTTAAAATTTGCCATGAGCCGTCTCTCAAGCGGATTGATAGATCAACATCTAGGCGCATCTCTCACTCAAGTACCAACAGCATATATCGAAGGAATTAAAAAAGAATTTCAAAAACGACGGGATATCACGTTTGAAATGTTAAGAAACATGCCCGGAGTCGAGATTTCTCTGCCAGAAGGAGCTTTTTATGCATTTGTGAAGCTACCTATTCCTGACGCAGCCCGCTTTTGTGAATGGTTACTCACGGATTTCAGAGATGATAATGAGACGGTCATGTTGGCGCCCGGTGATGGCTTTTATGCAGATCCACAAAAAGGTAAACAATATGTCCGTATCGCCTATGTACTTGAAGAAAAAAAATTGCGCCGCGCACTTGAATTGCTGAAAAATGCCCTGGAGCAATACAAGGTTAAAAGTATTTAAACACCCAAGTTATTCATCTATTTGTCATCCCGAACTTGTTTCGGGATCTTTAGTTGAAGAAATGATTAGTACGTATATGTTTTGCTACTAATAAACCGAATATGCTGAAACAAGTTCAGCATGACACACAATTGAATGACTGAGCTATTGGACGCCTACATACCTGAGTCCCTGAATCACGGAGTGGCTGAGGTGCTGAATAGCTGAGCAGCTGCCTGCCCGCCGAAGAGGCAGGAGTTGCTGGGTTGCTGAGTTGCTACTTTACGAACTTTATAAACTTTATGAACTTTATAACTTTAAAAACGTTACAAACTTGAAATCCGGCCTTATTTTACTCTCCGGCAACCTCTCCTCTCTACGGTCAATTCATGAATTGCCCCTTCCTGTCGATGTGATCGTCGCAGCAGATGGTGGCGCAGATCTTGCCCGTAAGCTCAATATTGTCCCTCATGCTATAGTTGGCGACCTGGATTCTATAAGCCGAGAGAGCAAAAGCTATTTTGAGCAGGATAAAAACATCCTTTGGCATCAATATCCAAGAGAAAAAGATCTCACCGATGCACAGATAGCTTTTGAGTATATCAAGGAACAAAAATGCACAGACGTATATATTATAGGTCTTATGGGTGACCGGCTCGACCACCTCACCGCCAACCTCTTTTACTTCGCAAAACAGCACGAACGTGTGTATATCATTGAAGGAAATCAGCTTATCACATGGACGCGATCCACACTCAGCCTCTCTGGCACTCCTGGCGATGAGCTTTCTCTCATTCCGTTCTGCAGCGATTGTACAGGCATCTCGACGACCGGTCTCCAGTACCCGCTGACAAATGAAACGCTCCCTCTCGGCAGCACCCGCGGTGTCAGTAATGTATTTATTAATGATACGGCTACCATCTCCCTCACCTCCGGCACACTGATGGTGATAAAACGAAACAAATAATTAAGCTTCTCAGCATCTCAGCAATTCAGCAACAGACGACAGTTTACAGTAGACAGTTCTGATACACGTCATACTCAAGGTTTATTGCTTGAGTAATCCCTTACTACGAGGACGCGCCGATTCGGCAGTGACAACGCAATCTCCTCACCGTCATCCCGATCCCGCCTTTGGCGGGAACACTCTGTTTGAAACCCCCCTCCTAAGATAGGTGGGGTGTCCCGCTGAGCGGGATGGGGTGGTATGAAAATATCTCTTGTTGTTTTTACCACCTCCCCCTTCGTCGAGTGAGGCTGGGACTCGACTTCAGGTACTCCTCCTTAAAAAGGAGGAGAATATATATGTGCTCATAATCTACAGACCTGAAATCTAACACCTAACAGCTAACACCTAATACCCCTCCTCTCCTGTACATACACCGTCTATGCAAATACTTGACAACGCATCACATGTCTGATATACTATGGGACTATGGTTATTTCTCAAACAGAAATCATCGCGCCGCAAAAGATCAAAACGAAAAAAAATGGTACTTCTCGCGCTGTGAAGGATCGCGCAGTAAGTATCCGATTAAATCACGAAGATCTTGAAAAAATAAAAGCAAAAGCAGCAGAAATAGCTCTTCCCTACCAGACACTGATTGGTTGTATTCTTCATCGCTACGCAGAAGGCAAACTCGACATTCATTTTTGATACACAAATTTACTATAAGTTAATTTAATTAATTATAGTTTTTTTAGGAGAAAATAAAAAATACACATCAAATACGCAAACAACAATTTATACAAAGTAATATCGTTTTCAAGTATTGAGTGTACATATCAAGCACATTCGGTACATGCAAACGAGATGATGTTGAACATTGAGACGGAAAACGTCGCACGTTTAAAAAATAGAAGTTAATACATCACGAGCGGTGTGAGTTGTGTTGACGAAAAACCTCCCGATACATGTAAAAGAGTAAAGGTACAAATACAATCAATTCGACAATAATCAGAAGCAAAAACGGATTTATAGTCATACTATTTCACCTTAACAATGAGTAAACAAATACCGATACATAATCCTGTCAATACAATATTAACACAAATTGTTATCAATTTATAGACATCGATAGAATACGAAAAAATTGTTCCGCAAGCTATGCCAAAGCTCACTTGTGCAAAAGCTATAGCAAGCTGAACAAATACGTCTTTTCGGCTTATAGAAGGCGACATGGTTTTTTATTATAGACCATGAGAAAAAAGTAAAAGTGATTTATATGTATTGATACATATTCTTATAAACTCATTTGTTTTCAGGTATTGAGTGTACATATGCGCTACACCAGATACATGCAAACGAAATGATGCTGAACATCGGGACGGAATATATGAGAAAAAAGGTGCGTAAGCATGCACCATTTCACTCTCATCGGATAAGAAGACAGTTGTGTTTTAATCATGGAGTCATGCTACATGCTATATGTTACATGCAACATGATATACGCTGTACGATTTCCCCGTCGCACGTTTAAAAAATCGAAGAATTACTTTTTGTTATGATTGCGGGGCACAACAAGCCTTATAGCAATAACAGCAAGAAAAAATGCGTTCAAAAAAGTATCGATACTATCTGGCCGAACCTTTACTTTGAGGAAACCTGGCAAAGAAAATCAATAGCAAAAGAATAACAATCAGTAGAAGGCCATAGGCTATATTTATGCGGACAATTATTTCATCAAAGTTCATCATAATGTTCCAGAATATTTTCAATTGCTATAGAAAATACAATTCCAAGTATAACAAAAATGAAAGCTACTAACAACAATTGCATACTGGTAATAAAAACTAAACCGACAACCATACTAGCTGTAACATTTGTCAATATCGCAGAAAAAACCCGTAAATGAGCTCTTCCGATCGCAATCTGTAAAAACATATAGAAATTTTAACAAACCAAAAGTAATACATATAAAAAAAGATACATAGCATGTGTATATTCCGACCGCAGAAAGAAGGAAATAAACCGGATTACGTCAGGTCTATTCTTTCTTCCTGAGGTCATCAAATAGCTTGGTGCATCTCGGGAATAACAATTTTGGAGTTTTGCAACAACATGCAATTATGGCATTTTCGCTACACGTTGCGGGTTGCATGCAAAACGCTCTTTAACAATTTGGAGAATTCTATTAGACGAATACGATCGTCTCGTTGCGTGTCATGCTGAATTCGTTTCAACATCTCAACAATGAGACAGTTTTCACATCGTTTCTTCTGGAGAATACTTCGAGAGAAGCACAATATGGACAAGAAGGCACATCGACCATACATGTCATTGCGAGGAGTCCCGCTCGTGACAGGACGACGCGGCAATCTAAATAAAAAGAGATTGCTTCGCCTTATGATCTGGCTCGCAATGACGTTATCACGGCGCGCTTCGCGCGCCTCTCTTGTCCCCTTCGTGCTTCTGTCGAAGTTGGAGTCTCGCCCTTCGGGGTTTGAGGTTCACTTCCAGAAGCAACAATTTTCTCAGGAAGGCATGCGCCACCTTCCTGTAAGTATAGAGCGCGGAAACGGGGTGTAGTGACCCCGAGAACAAAGGCCGACGAAGTGCGCGGCCCGCTACAGACGGTTAGACTGATCACCGTTTCTGTCATGGGACAGGAAAAAGTATCAGAACGTGAAGTCTGATGAGAGCATATCTCGTAAAAAATGCCAGGTTCATCTCAGATCCTGTGAAAATCTGACGTTGAAGAGGTTGCAGATCCTCAAAAAAAACTGCCGGGTTCCCTTGGGCTCCCGCTAAAAGCTCATCAATTCAGAAGTGACGTCAAAGGAGGCGTCATTATGAATAAAAAACGACAGCTCGCCGTCGGCTTATTGACGGTAGCCTTGGTGATAGGCTTAATTATCACCACCGGCGCCTCAGCGGTTCTGGGGCAAGACAGCGACGGTCTGACGTCGCAGTTGTACCTCCCGCTGGTCTCCCCCGGGACCAGCGAGGAAATCGTTGCCGCCGTGGCGGGTGGCGACCTGAAGGGCACGCCCCCGACGTGCCCCGGGGGGATGTGGTACCAGCCGGCCGAATGGCCGGCTGGGTGGCGGCCGGGCCGCCACAATGGGGTTGACACGATGGATACCGGCGGCAATTTGCCATCGGTTGAAATCACTCTCCCGAGCGTGATGGCGGTCACGCCCGGGGATGTTGACCCCAAAAATGCTCAAGAAGCTGTCGAGTGGTGGAATGGGTCGTCGTGGGTGAAGTTTGCCCACACGGCCCAAAACACGTGGTCAACGCAGACTGTGATGACGGACAAAGTCCGCTCAACACACGAAAGCGTTACTATTGCCGCCTGCCCCATGGGCGGCACAAAAACCCCGACGGCCACCAGCACACCCACGCCCACGGCGACG
>CAZNUT010000007.1:0-28794 GCA_964576365.1 uncultured Gammaproteobacteria bacterium | reverse complement strand
CCCACGGCGACGACCACCCCAACACCCACCACCGGGTGTTGGGGGACACTCAATGGGGGCACCCCCGCCCCCCACGCAGTGTGCATCCCGGTCGTAGTGGCCCCCACTCCCACGGCGACGAACACCGCCACACCCGAGCCATGGGTGATCTCGGGGGCAGAGCGTGACCCCCACTGCTTCGCCCAGCAATTCCCCGCAGACTGGGTGTCCACATGGCTGGACTACCCCGAGTCCAGCATGTGGGACTGTGGATGGCCACAGTCCGGTTCCCACGAGTTGTGGGACGCCGGAAATGGGTACGAGGTCTGGGGAGACCTCTCGCCCATGGTAGTGGTGGCTGCAGCCAACGCCTCACCAGAGGTTGTTGGTAGCATCATCACTGGAATTTCCGTTCAGCGCCCGGGGGAAGGGCTCACTGAAATCGCCTGGCCAGCAACAGGCCAGACCACAACCGTCTCCCTGGGGGGGGAGACGGAGTTGCGGATTCGGTCCGACAGTTTCACCCGAAAGGGTGAACGCTGGGCATGCCTCAACATCCAAATCTCCCGGCGGCAAAGTACCACCGCCGAGGGATTGCTAGCGTTCGGACCACGCTAGCAAAAAGTTTCGCGTAGTTCGTGAAGTCTAGTTCCCGGCCGGCCGACAAAGGCCGCCACGCTGCGCTATCAGCTTGCGCAAGCACTGGCGCGGCCCCAAGGCCGGCCGGGAAGAAAGGAGAATTCTCCAAAAAAAGACCCACCCCGAAGTACTCGGGGTGGGTTTCTACTTTTTGCATCGTAAAAAAACTGAGATTCTGGAGTCGTCGTTATTACTCCTCCCCAGAATGACGTTAGACTATGGTTCAGAAAGAAGAAATTTTTTATATACTATACACATGACACGTAAGCAAGTCATAGATGGATTTTTACAAAAAGCTGCGCATGATAAACAAACTGCGACTGATCTTTTCAGACTTGAACATTTTGATTGGTGCCTCTTTGTGTGGCATCTTGCTATAGAAAAGCTCCTTAAAGCACTCATTCTCAAAGAAAACAAAGAAATCTTATATATTCATGATTTAGTCCGACTTGCAAAAATTACCAATCTTCCACAAACAGAAGACGTTTTGGACTCTCTGCGGGAGATCACTACCTTCAATATAGAAACAAGGTACGATGACTATAAACTCTCTTTTTATCATAAGGCAAACAAAGAATATACACAAAAATGGATGCAGATTTGTGAAAAACTCTATCATACAATTTCAAAAAACATACATGAAATCAGCTAATATTCTCAATATTGCTCACTCGTATATCAAAGCTGTGAAAGCAGCGGGTATTCCAGTGTCATCCGCATATATTTTTGGCTCGCATGCAAAAGGAGTAGCGACAAAACAAAGCGATCTAGATATTTGCATTGTATCTCCCTCATTTGGTCAAGACCGGGTAAAAGAGCGAGTACTCCTCATGAAGCTTCGTGAAGGTATCAGCGATCTCATTGAGCCCCATCCCCTATCAGACATTGAAATGACCTCTCCATTCGATCTATTTAGCAAACAAGTGAGAGAAACAGGTAAACGTATTTAACTGTATTAGTTCTGGCTAAAAAAACTCTACCTATGAATAGAAAAGCTATTGAAAAGCCACTCAAAGAATACATCGAAAAAATAAAACAATATAATCCAGAAAAAATCATCCTGTGGGGATCATTTGCCCGAAAAGAAGCTACAAGCTGGAGCGATATCGATATCATCATTCTGACTTCGAAAAAAAATAAAAAAATGCAAAAAGCTCTATCGGATACTGATATTGACCATAAAGTACCGCATATGCTTGATGTACGAATTCTCACTACAAAAGAATATGGAGCTGCAAGTCATCTCACCATCTACCACGAAGCAAAACGTGAAGGGATTGTATTATTTAGAAAACCTTCCTGATATAAACCCCATCTCAAATCGGGCGGGATTTCTCCTTTTTGCATCGTACTTTGCTACTGGATCCCTGCCTGCCGGCAGGCAGGCTTCCCCAGCCAAGGCGGGATCAGGATGACGCATTGCAGTTCGGAATGACAGGTATTCTCAAACAATGACAGCCCTTTCCCCTTCATTTTACATCCGCTACAAAGAACTCATCCTCCTTGTGACTGGCTTCTTACTCACCGGCATTATCGGCACCTACATCACATCGGTTTTCCAGGCCAACCAGTATAAAATCAATCGCAACGAAGAACTGGTAAAAGCCAAATCCATCGCACTCTCAAAAGAAAAAGATAAACAATTTTCTTTTACGGTTTTTGACGAACATTATCATGCCATCGGATATCTCTCCTACCAGATGGCAAATACGATGACCCGCAAAATTCAGCAGGGAAAAATCGGCGTATTTGCACCCATCCCGGTGAAACAACTTGCACCTACATATGCATTCCCCCGTTAGTGTTTCACTCATATACTTCTTGAGAGTAGGATTTGCTTACAGCTACCAAGTTTGTATGATATACTATAGGGTTATTTAATTTGAGTAAAATCTGCGCATGAAAAAAACGACAGAAATATTCATCATGGATCATACTGCCATAACATACGCTGCGCTACTTAGCGGAGTTGTTCCAAACGTGTTATATGGTTTACACATCGGACAGATATCACCTGAACATCTTAATCTTCTACAGGCAGCAGCACCAGGTGCGCTTATAGCTATTGCAGCAAGCGCTCTTCTAAGATACGAGTACAAACTCGAGAGTACTGATCTTTCGCATATAGAGCCTGGTGATAATACAAAATGACCCTGGTATCCGGGTGGAAAAAATAGTACTTCACCGACTTCTTCATTTCTTTTTAACGAACATGCTTGTACCTTTATATCTAATTTTGAGTTGAATATTATAGGATATTTTGATATACTATGAGCTACAAAATCATATGGAAGGACTTATTCACCATAATGACATAGTAGCTTTTCAAAATCAGGATCAAGCCATATTAGAAAATGATTTTCTACCGGGTATTTCTGTATGGCAACAATACGACGAACTTTCCACTGAACACGCACGCTCTCAGCATCAACTTCACTCTGTTCTACCAAAAAAGGCTGAAGCATATCGGCACTCCTGGCAAAAAAATGCGTTTGAAATTGCCGCATCTGGTGTCGGGACGATTCCTGCTTTTGTTTTAAGCGGATTGATGGGTCTTGCGGTATATCTTGAAGACGGCAACTCGCCATTTTATCTCAGTAAACGCATCGGAGAAAACGGAAAAGATTTTTATGTTTGGAAAGTAAGAACTATGGTTCCTGACGCTGATAAATGTGATCAGCAGCTGATTACTGAGTATAACATCACAGGCAATGATCCACGCCTCACTCGACCTGGTAAATTCATACGTATTTTGGGAGAGCCTGACGAACTACCTCAGGTGATACAGATTTTTCTTATGAAAATAGGTATTTTGCCCGATCAAATGGATTTGGTGAGCCCAAATAGGGCTATAAGCGAAAAGGCCTTGAAAGAACTGCAACGACGAGCAGATTTACTTCCTCACGGACAAGAAAAGCAAGATGTGTACCAATGGATTACACAATATCCAACTATCAAGCCTGGGCTCTTTGCAGCGAATAGCACCAAAAGAGGCGATGAGGAAAATGGAAAAAAAGATGATATGGATCGCGCATCTCCAGGTCTTTGGTTTACAAAAAATCAAAATCTTGAGCTCGATTTGGCTATTCTCACCGAAACACTTACTGGCTTGAGTAAAAAAGCAGCAAGAAAAACATATCAGGCATTACAATCATCTGTGAAATCATTTGGCACCAGGCTTTTTTCACGTAACAAATCTGAGACTCAATACTCACAAATTCCAACATCTCAACCTACCCCCGAAATCACACCCGCCGGAGACTAACTCAATCTTTTATTTACTTATTTTTATGATATACTATAGGGCTATGATTGCATTTTTTACATCTTTATTTCAAACTCTAAAAACTCGCTTTTCTCGTTTTATCGGCTGGTTCAAAGCATATTTTAATCACAATCCATTCAAAACACTTTTTGGATTACTCGCTCTCCTGATCATTCTCATCGCCATCTCGAGCTTCCTTCGCACACCAAAAACTACCGATACAAAAAAAGAAACACCGCCAAAAGTTGTCAGTGTATATCGCATTGGCACCTCACCCAAAATCCGCGTACAGGCACAGATCGAAAAATCCGGCGTCATCACTATAGCCTCACTCGTACCTGGCGTTGTGCAATATGTTGATTTAGTTCCGGGTGACAGTATATATCGAGGTCAGACCTTGTTGATGCTTTCCTCAAACTATCAGGGAGGCAATGCTCCGGCCATCCAAGCCCAACTCGCCTACCAGCAGATGCAAAATACCAATGAAACGTATAACACACAAAAAGAAATCATCGCAAAACAGCGTGAAGTAGCAAACAAAACGGATGAAAACAATGATCTCTTGCGCGACATAAGTACAAAATCTATAGATGAAACAAAATCAGCAATTTCTCTCAATGATGAGATCATCGCTGGCCTCGACTCACAAATCAATGCCGGAACCAATGTAGATGTCAACAGACAGTTGAAAAGTCAATTTATCGGCGCCAATAACCAGCTTAAAAGTATGCTCCGTAGCACCGAATACACAGCATCCTCAGATAAGGTTCCCGCAGATCTTTCCAATCTTCAAAAAGATATCACACTCAAAAACCTTGATATACAGGAAAAAGCACTGAATTTACAAAAAGAAATCACACGCCTGCAATACCAGCTTGCCCTCGTGCAACAGCAAACTATGTCACCTGCCGCACCATTTCGCGGGACTGTGCAAAAAGTGTTTGTCCGTCCTGGCCAACAAGTAAACCCAGGAACGCCACTCATGCTCATCTCACAAGTCGCTGAGGAAGATCCAGTCACCGCTACCGCATATGTATCGCGGGATGTAGCAAAAAGAATCAGCCTTGCAGAACCCAGCATACTGATGATCGACTCATTTTCTATCGAAACATATCCCACATTTGTCAGTCAGGAAGCCATAAAAGGATCTCTCTATGCAGTATATTTTTCCATTCCTGACAATTATGCTTCTTTTCTCACTGATAACGGCTATATTTCGGTAAATATCCCTGTCGGAAAATCTGATACCGGCGCAGCATTTCCTTATATTCCTATCGACAGCGTGTATCAAAATGAAAATGCAGCATATGTATATGTCGCAAACAAAAATCGCGTTGAAAGCCGTACCATCAAGCTCGGGCAAATTTTTGGCAACTTTGTACAAGTCGAAAATGGTATGAAAAACGGAGACGCTCTTATCCTTGACCGCACGGTAGTTGCAGGAGAAAAAATAAAAACTAATAATTAATTTCCGATATCCAGTTTCTCATATACTGACTGCGAAATAGGTGTCATGAGTAGAGGGTTCCCGACAGCGCACAACGAACGACCTATTGGAAGTGAGTGAGCACTGACGGGAGGATAAACGAATGACAGAATCTATTTCGCAAAAGACGAACACTTTTATTCATTACCCTCCGAATCGGAGGGCCGATCCTAAAACCTTACACCTAAAAGCTAAAACCTAACTACTATGTCAGAATACACAAACTATTTATCGCGGCTCAAATTCGATTCAAGTCTGGGAAATAGCATTCAGGCCAAGTATCTCACCAACTTCAGGTTGGTACTCATGCTGATTGTAGCTATCGTTGGTATTGGATGGATCAACTATCGTGCAATTCCAAGACGTCTCAATCCTGAAATCCAAATTCCAATAGTAACGATTTCTACGGTGCTTCCTGGTGCCAATCCTACAGACATTGAACAACTTGTTACGACACCGCTTGAAGATGAACTAAAATCTGTTAAAAATGTTGATATCCTCACCTCATCATCACGCGACAATGTCTCGATCATTGTGATGCAGTTTCTCTCCACCGTTTCTGCCGCAGACGCACGGACTGAAGTCCAGCAAGCAGTAGACACAGTCACCGATCTTCCCGAAGATGCCAAAACTCCTGTCGTAGATACCGTAGATTTTGAAAATCAGCCCGTATGGACATTTGCTCTCCTGTCATCAGACCCTCCTTCTCTCATGAGGGGTACAAAGATACTCAAAACAGAGCTTGAAAATGTAGCAAAAATAGATCGGGTAGCAACCTCAGGCGACGAACAGGAGTTGATAACAATTTTGATTGATCCGACTAAGCTTTCCGAATACGGCCTCAACCCGTTGCAACTTTCACAAAGCATACGTGCCGCTGCCACTTCATTACCTGCCGGAAGCTTGCAAACAGACCAGTCCACCTTTGCACTTTCAATCGATCCCTCAATCACTCGTATCGAAGATATCAGAAATATTCGCATCTCCCCTCCTGGGGGTGCAGTCGTACGTCTGGGAGATATAGCAGCGGTACAGGAGCGAGCACCAGGCAATAAACCTGTAACTTTATACGCTGATACAAAAACAAAGCCCAAACAATCTGTTCAATTTTTTGTATATAAATCAAAAACGGCAAACATTGATGAAAGTGCAAAAGCTGCCAAAGAAATAGTCGAAAACTTTTTATCACAAAATGAAAATCGTTTTCAGATAGTTACCATCGAAAACACCGGCACTCTTATCGAAGATCAATTTACTGACCTCATAAGTGAATTTCAATCTACCGTCATTTTGATCTTTATCATCCTGACATTGTTTCTTGGTTTGAAGCAAGCTATCATAGCTTCATTTACTGTTCCACTCACCCTTTTGTCCGGTGTTGCAATTGCCAACATGCTGGGACTGACGCTGAACTTTCTGACTTTATTTGCTTTTTTGATAGCTTTGGGGCTTCTTGTCGATGACACAATCGTGGTAGTCACGGCAATGACACGCTATTATGCCTCAGGAAAATTTACCCCAGCTCAAACAGGTATTCTTGTCTGGAAAGATTTTATTGTACCTATCTGGTCTACAACTATCACCACAATCTGGTCATTTATCCCCCTTCTTCTAGCAACTGGTATCATCGGTGAATTTATCAAACCAATTCCTATCATCGTCACTGCGACCATGATGTCTTCGACATCCATCGCCGTTCTCATCACTATACCTCTGATGATTATTTTTTTGAAACCTTCATTTCCCCGACGTGTACGGATATTGCTTATTGTCATTGGGCTTTTACTTGTAGGGTTTGTGAGTTTTTTTCTATTACCTCCTTCTCCACTGACACTACCTATTATTACTTTGATTTTTCTTTTGATCTGGCTGGTGTACAAAAAATATAACCCAATCAAGGTACAATCTGCCAGTTTGATCAACAAATACCCACATACCCACAAAGTGATACAAAAAATAAAAGAAATCACTCAAAATGGATATATCAATACTGAATATTTGAGTAATACATACATGCGGTTGATACGTGCAGTACTCATCTCTCCTCGTGCGCGTCGCAACAAACTCATCTTTCTGGTGGTATTTGCCTTAGCATCTTACGCATTAGTCCCGCTTGGATTTGTCAAAAACGAATTTTTTCCCAAAACAGATGAAGATACCATATATGTTTCATTAGAACTTCCCTCGGGAAGCACACTGAACTCTTCATATCGCCAGGGAATCAATTTGATGAACAAGCTACGCAAAACAACATCCGTACAGTATGTAATCGCAGAAACCGGCAGCGCCCTAAATGCAGACTTTCAACGAGATAACAGTCCAAACAATACATTATTTACTCTTCACGTAGGAAAAGCTGATGAGCGGGATGCAAGCTCTATCGACATTGCCCAGTCGCTCAGAGATAATTTTGCTCACTATGAAGGAGGCGCGGTGACAGTGATCGAAAGGAGTGGTGGCCCCCCTGCTGGTGCAGACATTCAAATCAAATTGCTTGGTGACGATTTGGCGACACTATCTACTTATGCAGAGAAAATAAAAAATTACTTACGCAATCAGCCAGGGGTGACCAATATACAAACTTCTGTCAAAACAGGTACAAGCAAAATTGTTTTTGTACCTGACGATACCAAACTTGCGGTCGAAGGAATAAGTCGAAATGATATCGGATTCTGGCTGCGCACCTATGCATCAGGATTTACTCTGGATGCATTGCGACTTACAGACAATCCGACCGAAAAAATAGATGTCAACTTTCAACTCACGAGCACCACTGGTTCACCTGATGAATTGGCAAATCTTAATATTCAAAAACCAGATGGCACTCTGATACCACTTGTCGCTTTGGGAGAACTCAGACTCAAAAACAATCCAACTGTTATCAATCACGAAGATACCAAGCGTACGCTTTCGGTAACTGCTTCCGTCTCAAAAGGTTTTGCTGTTTCGGATATCAATACCAAACTCGAATCATTTGCCACAAACGAGCTCGCTTTGCCCAGGGGGTATAGCTGGAAAACAGGTGGCGTAAACGAAGAAAATCAAAAATCAGTGAACTCTATTTTGCAGGCGATGCTGGTTTCATTCCTTCTCATTTTGGTTACGATGATCATCGAATTTCATTCTTATCGTCAAGCAGCTATCGTGATGTTGACGATACCTCTTGCCGTTTCTGGTGTATTTTATGTATTTGGACTTACTGGCACTCCTCTATCGTTCCCTGCACTGATTGGTATTCTGGCACTCTTTGGCATCGTGGTGACTAACGCCATCGTGGTCGTTGAAAAAATCAATAGTAATTTACGCGAGGGTATGGAGATGGTAGATGCTATTGTTGATGCGTCAGGCAGTCGTCTGGAGCCGGTATTACTCACTTCGCTTGCAACTATCTTCGGTTTATTACCTATCACTATAGCTGACCCTCTCTGGAGAGGATTGGGTGGAGCGATCATCGCAGGACTCTTTTTCTCCGGGACCATAAAACTTGTTTTCATCCCGATCATGTATTATTCGTGGTTGGGAGAAGAAAAGTTAAAAAAATCATAATGTTTGTCACATCTCTCAAGTTATAAAGGGATTTTGAATTTTTATGTATGTCTACACCTGATACAAAAATAAGTAGGAGAAAAATGATACGTACAAGTGCTGAATTGTGCACTGCGTTACTCCTTGCCGGCTGTGTTCATCCTGGCGTCGTACGACCCCTGAGGCACAAGAAGTATCAGTAACTCCAGCTTCTTCTTATGTGGACGGCTTTCAACCACAGTCAGAATTGCGATATGTGCATGAATATCCTCCTTCACTACTTGAAGAACTGGAGAGAAATAGATTATTACAGGAATGTGCCATTGATGTACCTTTGAATAAAGATAAGCTAAATGTCGTTTTCTACGATATCGGAACCGCAAACGCAAATGATAGAAGCATACCCTATCCTCCAGATACAATAGAACTCAAAGAGCAGGCCCAATTTATCGCAAATACACTCTTATTACCCATTCAATTTGGCGTTTCTCATAATAGAGTGCCTCTCTCAGTAGGTGTGAAGCAACCTAGTAATACTTTTGAGTTAAAAGAGGGTGAAGGAGCACATCTTAAAAATACATTTCAAAATGCTTTTCGCTTACCAGTATATCCTATTTTGATGGTGGATAGCGATACTCGCTCGGGCGTGAGGAACAACTTGGTATTGCTCGCCAAACGGTATCCTGACTTGCTCAGAGTTATTTTTCATGAACTCGGACATCAGCTGTGGGGCTTTAATGACGAATATACAACGTTTCATGGTGGCGAATTAATAAGAGGCTCACATCCTTCACTTTTTACTTCTCCCTGGGATGAAGGGGTACAAAAAACCTTGGAGACTTACCACCTTCAAAAACCTGATGTAAGAACAACGCTTATGATGTCAGAAGGACGTCCCGTATTCCAACTGGGAGATTTTGATATCATGGGAAGCGCCGAATTATGGCCAGTTGGTAGGGATAATCTCAATTTTATAAAGCATGTGATGCAGGGAGGACAAATTTTTAGTGATGAAAAGATGCAAATGCTCCATCAGATATCTGACGAACTCATTGCGAAACAAAAACAGGCAATACGCGAAGGAAATACATGTGGCTGAACTAAAACCTAAAGTTCATTTCCTTGCTTATAGCCTGGTGGAGGCACAAACTCATCCTGCTTTGGAAGATTGAGGGGACTTTTTTGCCTATTCATATTCCCTTCATTTTTTTGAATATATTTTTCTACAGAATTGAAAATATTCTCTTTATTTTGCACAACCATATTGAGCAGTCCAAAAAGAGCAAGTATACCGATAATCCACCCAATAATTGCCACGACAGGCTGCCAGAAAGTAGCTGCTTTTCTGCTTGAATCAAATCGCATGACAGTTTCACGATACAAAAGATACAAATAAGCGCTTGCATAAATCCCCATCCCATAACTAAGTATCATTGAGACGATACCTCCACCTGAACTTCCTTCATTACCGTTATTAAATAGTGACGGCACGATATACAGCACAACTATTTGTAATATCCATAAGACAACAATCCTCCATAACACTTCTCCAAAATGTTGACTCACGAGCTCATAACTTCTTTTAAGCGCCGCATACGGCTTCATTTTTTCACAAATCACTGCATATCCAACAAAAACAAAACCAACCGCCATCAAAAGCACCGGAAAAACAAACAGAAAAAATCCACCTATTTGGAATAAAGTGACTAATAAACCCGCAATGGAAAGAGGAATAATAAAAGGAACTGCCTGCCTGATATAGCTTTTAAGATTCTTTTTATCACTGTCAGTAAGTATAAGGAGGCCGGCTGTACTATACAGAGCCGAAATAATCAGAAAATAAACTACTATTAAACATAGTATCAAAACGATAAAAATAACACTTATCGGTGACGTAGGAAATCCTGAATCAAACACTCCTGTCATAAACATCGTATACGCAGCGGTTCCCCCTATCACAAGAACGCCAAGCGCTGAAGCGACAATGTACACTATACCCAAAACGACAAGTAATCCAATTTTTTGCATCATCATATCCCAGGCCTGCTTCATCAACCCCGTAATCGGACTAAAAGGTGCAGAGACTGTAGCTGATTCATTCAGAACTGGAGTTTGTTGAGTGGGAGTTGGAGTTTGATTCATGATTTGATTATAACCCATTCATATCAATTTCTGTTTGATTATTCTTTTTAGTTTCCCCTATTGGTACGGTGTCAAGTTTGTACTCCTCTACCTCCACTGCAGTTGTGGGTATCGGTAACGTCGGACTTATCTGTGATTCGCTTGTCGGAATAGGAAATTTTGAAGATCCGCTGGCACTATTGGAAATAGTATACTGCTTATAAAAAAAGAGGCCGACAAACGCTATAAGAACAATTAATAAAAAGACAACAATAGACGACCATATCCAATTTGATGAAGTTTGTTCCACGTCTTTAGTATACGACATGTAACTTACATAATCCTTACTATTCTTTATTTTTTTTCTAAGAAGTAAAAGCTATGCTGATGGACTATGTTACTTTCTATTCTACTTCTTGCGGGATTTATAGCTCTTATTTGGTAAATGCACTATGCAGGATTTTTTTACCAGATGGGCAACCAAAATTTCTCGTGCAATGGGTAGTATTTGGGCTTTCGCAACGGCATTCTTGCTCATTCTTGTATGGGCGTTGAGTGGACCCATTTTTCATTTTTCATCTCAATGGCAACTTGTTGTAAATACGGGCACTACTATCATCACCTTTCTCATGATCTTTCTTTTGCAAAATACGCAAAATCGGGACGCCAAGGCTATTCATATCAAACTGGATGAGCTTATCCGTGCGGTAAAAAGCGCTCGTAACAATATGATCGACGCGGAAGAACTTTCCGAAGAAAAGCTTGATAAAATGAAAGAAACTCTCACAAAAGCAAAAAAAAGGGGAAAACTCCATTAGACATCCTTACCTCTCTTTTCTTTTTATGATATCATATCTCGATAAACCAAATGAAAACATTTGCTTTTATTGATAGTCAGAATCTGAATCTTGGTGTGCATACTTTGGGCTGGAAAATGGACTGGCGCAAATTCAGACAGTATCTAAAAAATAAATACCATGTGAGCGAAGCATATGCGTTTATAGGGTATAAAAAAGGAAATGAAGCCTTATATACTGCTATGCAGAAAATGGGCTATATTGTAGTACTCAAACCTACTCTGGAGCTTCCTGATGGTATAGTGAAAGGCAATGTAGACGCAGAACTCGTACTCCATACCATGATTCATTTTCAAAAATACCATAAAGCTATCATCGTTTCAGGTGATGGAGATTTTTATTGTCTAGCTGAATACCTGCAGCAGCAGGATAAATTACTGCATATTCTCACGCCAAACAAGCACTATTCAAGCCTATTGCGCAAGTACAATAACTATATCGTAAGAATAGATCTGTTAAAAAAATCGCTAGAGTACAAAAAAAAGACCGAGATCAGCGGTCGGTCGAAACCTGAGGCTGTTTAACTCGGTCATCGTGATATTGTAATTATAATAAAAACCTATTAAAAAATCAATAAAACTATGAATCTATCTATCGGCATTGTCGGACTGCCAAATGTCGGCAAATCAACCCTTTTTAACGCTCTTTTAAAAAAACAGGTAGCATATGCCGCCAATTATCCTTTTGCGACAATCGAGCCAAATGTAGGTATTGTCGAAGTGCCTGATCCCCGACTGCCTGAGATCGCAAAAGTAGTACATACTGAAAAAATCGTACCAGCTACAGTCGAGTTTTATGACATTGCAGGTCTTGTCGCCGGCGCTTCAAAAGGAGAAGGTCTCGGTAACAAATTCCTTTCCCATATCCGTGAAGTAGCGGCAATAGCCCACATCGTGCGACTGTTTGATGATGGAGATGTGATACATGTCGCCAATTCCGTCGATGCAAAACGCGATATGGAGATCATCAATACCGAACTCATTCTCGCTGATCTTGCTACACTCGAAAAACAGCGCGAGCCAAGAGGTAATGCGTCCAAAGAGGATATATTGAGATACGAAGCTGTGAAAAAACTCAAAAATCATCTCGACACGGGCAATCCAGCACGCAGTTGTGAATTCACTGATGATGAGTTGATACAAGTCAACTCCTTACAACTTCTTACCATGAAGCCGGTCATTTATGTCTTTAATGTCTCGGAAAGACAACTCGAGAATCATGAAGAAACAGAGAAGCAGATAGAGCAGCTCCTTGGAACAACAGATAGCAACAGCTCAGACGCTCAGACGCTCAGCGAGACAGTAACCAGTAAACAGTTTACAGTTAGCAGCAGTCAATCTGTTCAAGATAGAAGCGTTACACGCTCCACGATTCACGTTTCGCAAAACAACCCTAACACCTATAACCTAAAACCTAACAGCTACTTATATTTAAATGCAAAGCTCGAAAACGACGTATTGGCTTTTTCGTCCGAAGAACAAAAAGAATATCTCGCTCAATATCATCTTACTGATACTGGACTGAACCGGTTGATAAGATCAGCATATGAAACACTTGGACTGATCTCATTTCTCACCGGAGGTGAGCTGGAAGCCCGTGCATGGACGATCGAGCGTGGTACGAGTGCGCAGATGGCAGCAGGCGCGATACACACCGATTTTATAAAAAAATTTATCAAGGCAGATATCGTGCCATATGACAAATTTGTAGAAGCTGGGGGATGGGTGTCTTCTCGCGAAAAAGGACTAGTTCAGACCGTGGGAAAGGAACATATCATGCAGGATGGCGATGTGGTGGAATTCAAGATTGGGGCGTAAATTAGCTAAACGAAGAATTTCCTCCATTCTCATCACTGCCTCCGCCATCGTTCTTATCTATCAAAACATAAGCCGCAACGCTTGCTACAATTCCTAATGTTTGTGCAGCCGCAAGTGAAGAGAAGAGTACAACAGCATATAGAGCCATTTCCTGTTCTGTTGCATAATGAGCCACTCTCATATCAAGTGCTGCAATGGGTAAACCCGTTGCGACAACACCATAGAGCATTGCTTCAGCAAATTCTTTTGGCTTCATAAGCATCTATTATAACAAAATAAAGCCTTATATCAAGCTATAAACCATCTGAATACGAGTAACATGACTGCAAGAACAGATTGCTTCGTCGTGTTAATATCTCTCCTCCCGCCATAGGCGGGCAGGCGCAATGACGTTTCTCACTAATAAGCTAATTAGCCAAAAAACTATCACCTAACAACCTAAAACCTAACACCTACATAATTAGATTGCTACATGTTACATGTTACATGCTACATGCTACATGCTACATGCTACATGTTACATGTTACATGCTACATGTTACATGTTACAGTTCACTGCTTTAATGTATATCACCCAGAAACGGATCGAAGAGAAGAGAGCCCACACGAAGCCCGGAAACCCATCCTGGAAACCAAGATGCCGGAAATAAATCATAAAAAAAGTATAAAGCGGCTTACCAATAAAATAACAAAGAAAGCACGGGGCTTCTCCTTTTTTGACCAGCTGCGCAGCATCAAATGAAGTGTATCGATTCCAACGCATTAGATAGCGCTCGAAGTCAGGATCCGCATGGTGTAATAATGCTTCATGCATCTCTCCTACCTTCCCATCGATGATCGCATGCTCGTGAATATCCTTCAGTGCAAAGTGTGCTTTTTTCCTGCGATAAAGCCTCAAAACTGCATCCGGATACACACCACCTTTCATGAGATATCTCCCGAGAAACCAATTTTTCCGGGGAATAAAAAAACCATTAAATCCTTCTGGCTGAGTCGCTGAATCGCTGAGTCGCTTCCCAATTTCCATTTTTAATTCCGGTGAGACTGCTTCATCTGCATCAAGTTGCAGTATCCACTCCCCTTTTGCAAACTCGATAGCTCGCTGTTTATTGGTAAGAAAATTGGGGGGGTTATCGACTTGAAAAAGCTTTATTTTTTCACCGTAGCTTTTGACTATGTTTATCGTATCGTCTGTGGAACCTCCATCTACTACCACGATTTCATCAGCAATATCCAAAACGGAATCAAGCGGCAAGCGTATATTTTTTGCCTCGTTAAAGGTAGGGATGGTGACCGAAAGTCGCATAGGATATTGTATCATTTTGCGTGTAAAACAGACTAAATGATACCAGAGCCACTCAAGGGGATAAAAATACTGAATAAAAAGCTCAGAATGGGATCAAGAAGACTATGGAGCATTGATTTTCCTCCGATTGGCAATATCAGAATAAGTAAAAAAATCATGCCGTAGCGTTCAAGCTGGTACCACTCCCTCGCCTGTTCTTTATTCAGCAATGCGCCAACGATTTTGAACCCATCAAGAGGGTGAATAGGTATAAGATTAAAGACTGCTAAACCGAGATTTACCACAATCAGATTTGTGAGAAATAATGATCCTATAATTGTCAAGCCTGAAACGTCAAAAAAATAGAACAATCTGAGTATTATGGAAGCTAAAACAGCCAACAAAATATTTGATATTGGCCCTGCAACTGAGATGATACCCGCATCTCTTCGTGGATTTCTCAGGTTGTATGGATCAAACTGCACCGGCTTTCCCCACCCGAATCCGAAAATAAGAAGAAGTAATGACCCATAAAGATCCAGATGTGCCGTAGGACTCAGAGACAATCTGCCTTGAATGCGAGGCGTCGGATCACCCAGATGATCAGCTGCCTTTGCATGAGCATACTCATGGATCGTGATAGCAACCACTATCGATATGAGGCTGAAAATAAAGGAAACAGGACTGGTAAATAGAGTTTGAATCATATTACGTCATTGCAAATATACCTTGTCTATGGTATCATAAAAAATCTTATATGGGAATATATACAAGTGGATGCTACCATTGCGGTAAAGGCCTTCTTTTCGGCAGGTCTCATACACATCATCGTGGTGTGGCCGGAGGTCGCTGGAAAAAACGTGCCCAGAAAACTCAGCGCGTATTTAAACCCAATATACAACCGGTGATGGCCGTCATCGAAGGTAAAAATGAACGCATCAAACTGTGTACGCGTTGTCTCAAAAGAATCAAAAAAGATACTACAGAAGGCGTGACCCCATTTCTTACTCTTGCCAATCTTCCAACACCCCAACCAGAAGAATCCACATCTTAATTCTTTTTAAGAATAGTACGTCTCAAATTGACAATTTATATCATTCTGTTGAGAGTTCAACGAGTTAAAAAAATAATGCTGAAATAGCTTTTTGTTGATGGCGACCCATCAACAGTAGATACAGCATTACACGATCACTGGACTGAACATAAAAATTAAAAAATAATATCCATGTTTGAAATTGTTGATCTTTTATCACAGCAGATAGCCAACCCCAGGACTGCAGATCAAGTAGAACAAATGTATGAATCTGCAACATATCAAGAACCACATACAATAATAAAAGTACCCAATGAACTTCAACTTGAATTTACACTTTGTCTGATTTCAAATGCAGGTTTACCTCAGGATGTACCTTTGACCGATGACGCAATAAACCATATCATGAGGCATGAAGCAGCTCATGTTGAAGGTCGGCATTTTGCCTATCGCAATGATCCAGAACGCATAAAAGCAGAGTGGTATGAAGTTGAAGTTGTTAAATACAGTGAAGTAGATGGCCCTAGTTACGGCACTCATGTAATGACAAGAGCAACAATAGATCTTAGTGGCTTAAGCGAGAGAGAGTATATCGAACGCTCACTTCTCGAAGGATTGGCACCTGGGGTAGATTGCTCATACGGAGATGTTATGAAAGCAGAAGTTTTAATAAAAAGACTAAATGAATTGCAAAAATAAATGTGTTTTATACCTTGACCTCATGTAGTTCTCCATCATGTTCTTCGTAGATCTTTTTCTTCTGTTCGACCGCACGTTGGGTGAATAAAATACCATTCAGATGATCCATTTCGTGCTGTACGATAACTGCCTCAAACTGCTCAAACCACTGCTCGTGCTCTTTGCCGTCTATCGTCTGATAACTCAATAAGACACGTTGTGGGCGTTGAATAGGAGACCAGATGCGATCGATAGAAAGACAGCCTTCAAGGGTCGTTTTCTTTTTTGCTGAGACCTGCTTACCATCTTCAACCTGTATGATTTTAGGGTTGATGAATGTGCGAATGGGTGAATTTTTGTCCGGTCGAATGATAAAAAGCGCAACACCCTCCCCTACTTGTGGAGCAGCAAGTCCTACTCCTTCAGGATCTTTCTGGACAAGAAGTGTTTGCCCCATGTCGCGTGCGAGAGCTCTGATCTTATCATTGATCGTTGTGATACGTTTGACTTTTTTTGTCAAAACACCCGCTGGCACTTTCACAATGGGAAGAATCATGCATATATTATACCAAATGTATCAGAAGATATCAATTATTCACATTTTGCGCTCCCCTGATACCAGTCGGTACTATATCCGTCCACATCTACCGCTTTTACCTGACAAAAGACATATTGCCCCGCATCAGGCACCACATCCAGACTGGCCGCATTATGAGTGATATCTGTGATAGAACCATTAAAATACTGTTTTTCTGGAGCAAGAGTGGCGCCTGGTGTAGGCACAAAGCTATTTGCTTTGCATTCAAGTACATAATGATCGAAATCCTCACGACAACTTGATGGTTTTCCTGACGCATCGAGCCGTTCCCATACCCAACGTGAGCATTTTTTGGTTGAGCTAGTATCAGCATATAAATAGGTAGGCTTGCATCTGCTAGAAATAATACCGGGAGTAGTGGCAGGTGGTGTGGGCGTGAGCGTCGCATAACCGCTCAATAATAAAGAGGTTGGTGTGGGAGAACGAGCTGGAGTAGTAGCGATACACTTTACATAATCTGATGTCGTGCAGCCCTTGCCTAATTTTCGCTGAATTTCAGCACAAGTCGTGACATCGCATATGGCAATCGTAGGAGTAGCTGATGCGCGTGGCCGACTACTCTCCCGAATTCGCGTGGAGATGCCTCGTACCTGATCGGACACGTCTTCACCTGTTGGAGATTTGGTGATAAACGACCAGGGTATGCCATTTTGGTCATATACTGTATCTCCTGTACGTATCTGGAAATAATAACTGGTGCTAGATGTAAGCAATGTGAGCTCAACATGATGGTCGCGGGTAGCTTCTGTCTCAGGGGCATAAGAAATGAGAGATTCAGGTGTAGTACCATACTCGATGATTGACTGCGTAGCATGAGGAGTGTACCACGTAATAACAGCTGAAGATCGTGTAATACGATTAACCTGAACTTTTTGAGGAAGGAGATCTTCAGCTCTCACCATGAGTTCCTGCACGATAGAATAAAAAAAGATCAGAAGTGGAATGGCCATAAGACCAACCACAACAAAAATACTCATCCGAAGATAATTACGAGTCTCTTTCACAGGAGAAACGGTATGCATACTATCTCATGATAGCATAGGAACCGTTCAAAAATAAAATACATTTTATTTTTGATTACAAATTCTTATAGTTGTTGATAAACATTTCTGGATCACTGTGAGACCTAATGTAAATAGGCCCTCATACTACGAGATAAATAGTCGAAGTGCCGCACCCAGTGTAAGAAGCGCAATGCCCGCAATGGTATAAAAACCCATTGAATCAAAAACTCCGCTTTGTAATAAAATCGTTTGATTGCTTGTATTTGAAGTGGTGGTTGCTCCTGTTATATCCACTATCAAACTGGTGTTACCATCACAATTGATGATATTTGTAGCGTTAATATCGTTTTGCACGATTTTTGAAGTGTCTGACTTTGAAAGATCGCAATCAAATTTGAGAGTAGTACTACCACTTTTAATTGCTTTAAAAACAACCGTAGCCACCGTACCAGTCCCTGTTTTATAATCTCCCTGATTTTCTATAATGCCTGAAATATAAAGCCTTCCAGATGATGGTACGTTGTTGACTTTTGGAAAATAACTTCCCGCGGTGACAGTCTGAGCTTCTACCAAAGCTGTATCATAATCAATATAAATGTCTGAACCAGCAACCTGATCTGAACCGGCGTCGATATCAATACTTACCGTAAACGTTTCTCCCGATTTTGCAGAAAGTGAATCAGGATTAAAATTCAAAGTCGCTGCTTCTACCGTTCCCACAAAAAACAGGAATAAGAACAAAAAACCGGTTGTGGAAATAATTTTGTGAAACTTCATTTTCCTATAACGCAATGATGTATAAACTGAATCCCTGCCTGAAAGCCTAAATCTAAAACCTTTTACCTTTTCACTCTTACTTTTTACTTATACCTAATAAGCTAACACCTAAAACCTTACACCTAGAACCTTAAACCTAACAGCTAACGTTATAAACTAACTCACTCCATCTCAACTATCAATTTTCCTGACTGTGGCACATATGGATTTACTTGTGAATCGACAAACTGCGTCTTTTCTTTTCCTGATTCTGACAAAATTGAAATCGTACCAGCTCCTTCTTTTTTTGCCCTCATTTCTATCTTAACAAGTTTTGTCTGATCAAACACGATAGGATTATTTTCTTCGAGCTTTTTAATACCCGTTATCGTAATATATGATCCTCGTTCATATTGATACACCTGATACTGTGAGAGTGCTGAAGTTACAGAAACCAACTCAAATTGATCTCTGTCATATGAAAACAGAATATCATATCCAGTGACATCTCTTCCACCTGAAAAAGATTGTAATTCCACAGAAAATGTCTCCCCTTTTCTTATCTCTTTGTTTTCTTGCAACACCGGTTCTATCCACGGAATATTTCTATTTATCACAGCAGGTTGCGTAAGTACTACTGAGGGCATCTGTGAATCACTTTGTTCATCGGTAAGTACTTTGACTGTGGGTGTAGGAATGGTACGAACAACACTTTGGCGCAATGTATCTTGCTTGGTAAATAGAAAAATACCAATAACAAGAATAACAAGAATCACTACATACCGAAAAACCGGATGTGAGAAAAATAAAGAGAATATGTTTTTTTGTTCTTGTTCCATTCTATTTATAGTACCAAATTATTCTTCGTCATATTTGAATCTTAATGCTGCAAGAATCAATGCATAATCTTGCGTGTCTACAATACCATCCAAGTTGAGGTCGCCTTTCTCACGAGTTGCTTTATCGGTTTTACCAAAATTTTGACGGATAAATGTGATATCTACAGCGTCAATAATCCCATTCTGTGATGGAATATCTCCGGCTAGGAGCACAATATTAGTAAAATCAAATATATTATCCCCTTCATTAAAAGAAATTGCACCAAGGCTGCAATTGTAAGTACCAGGAGTAGTTTCACTCACATCGCGATCGCAAAAGCGCTTTTTTAAATGTTTTGGCCCTTTGATGAGAATGACATATTGCTTTGATATATCAACTTGTTTAAAGTCCACAACACTATTCCATACTCCAGACCCCTGTGCATCAAACTGTTGTTTTTTATTCATAAATACTTTTCCATCTGTTGATTTTATACTGACATCGACTTGCATTTTTGTAGTACCGTCTTTGGGATCGTCAGTAATACCTTGAAATAGCACTGAGAGATCCAATGAAATGTCTTTTTTTGGATTAAGAGTAGGTGTAGGTGTCCGAGTTGGAGTACTTGATGGAGTTGTTGATGGTATAGGAGTAGATGATCCTGTTGTCGGGGTTACTCCTGAGGTGGTAGTAGGGATTGGTGAACTGGTCACAGAAGGTGTAGCGCCGGTAAGTGTGATGGTTGACTGCGGCAATGTAAGAGGTAGATCAAAAAAAGTGGCATTGCCACCAGACAATCCCGCAAATTTGGAAGTGCTATCTAATTTGATCGTTGCCGGACCATTACCTATTGCGCGAAATTTAAAAACAATATTTGCATTTGTTGTCCAGTTTGGATTATTTGGATTTGTGTAAGTAGAAACTAAAACAGTTCGCAGTTTGATGTCTGGAGAAGGCGATGTCGCAAGAGTACTTTGCTCCAGTAATGGTTGATTAAAAAAAGGTTGCCCAGTAGCAACATCTGTATTTGAAACACCTGATGCATATGCGTAATCTTTATAATATTCCACCTGCGCCGGGTTATATGCCAATATAATATCGCCTGCTAATATCTGTTGACCACTCACATTGAGAGTGATAGTAAATTCGGGATTTACACTTTTGTCGACTGTTGAAGGAGCTGAAAATGTAGCTGTTATTTGTGGATAAGCTGCACGGAAAGGATAAATATAACGATTTACGTATAAAAAAATTCCGGCAAGCACCAAAACTCCCAATAAAATAAAATAGAGTATTTTTGCGTTATGACGAAAAGTCGGGTAACGAGAATATGACGACTTCATGGGTAAATAAGATTAGTTATCAGCATAGAATAGTTTATGCCTTTTATCAAGTGTTCGTAAGAAAGAAACAATTCCAAGTAACAAATTCTAATTTCCAATTGCTAATAACTAATGAATTATTTAGCAACTCCCACCTCTTCGGCGGGCAGGCCTAACAGCCAACAGCTAAAAGCTATCAGCTATCACCTAACACCTAAAACCCAACGCTTACATAATTAGATTGTTACATGTTACACGCTACATGTTACATGCTACACGACTTGACAAACTTAACGAACCTGACGAGCCTGATAAACTTGCCTTGTTGACATTCACATCTGAGATTCGTATAATCCATCCTACTATGTCAAATAAAACCAAACAATCACCCTCCATATCGCTTGATAACTTACCCGATCTTCTTACCATAAAAGAAGTGTCTGATTTACTCAGAGTTTCTCCGCTCACCATCAAACGCTGGGGTAAAAAAGGAAAGCTTCCCGCAATTCGCATAAACTCACGCGGTGACAGAAGGTACACTAAAGAAGTGATACTTGAACTCCTCAACAGACCAGTCGTAAAAGAAGAATAAAATACATACATTATTCTTCAGGATATTTTCAGGATTGAATATTAAGATCACTTCCATCAATATGTTTACCTCGCTGAAGAAAAAAATACAATCTTCAATCCACATCTTCTCCCGTCGATCTCTTTTGACAAAATTGGTATTAGCCGGAATCATTTTATTCTCGGGTTATTATCTATACTCTTCTTATTTTAAAAGCAATGTCACTACCACAGCACAAACAATCACTGTTAAACGAAGCACCATACGCTCTACGGTAACCGCCTCAGGTATCGTAGTTTCTGCAAACAACTCCCCCATTACTACTCTCTCATCTGGGGTTATTACCGCTATCTATGTCAAAAATGGTGACACGATCAAAAGTGGTGATAAAATCGCTGAACTGGATCTGGATTTGCCCTCAAAACAACGATATGCACAGGCTCTCGCAGCATATCAAAATGCAAAAAATGCTGTCGAAAGTGCAAAATCAAAAAAACTTGCTCTACAAGCAGCGATGTTTACGAAATGGGACAGTTTTAAAGAATTGGCTGAAAGTGATACATATACAAACAGTGATAAAACTCCCAACTATGCAAATCGTACGCTGCCGGAATTTCATATTCCTGAAAAAGAATGGCTTGCAGCGGAATCAGATTATAAGAATCAGGAGCAAATCATTACTCAGACACAGTCTGCACTCAGCTCCGCCTGGTATGAACTCAACGAATCATCACCTGTGATCTATGCACCAATTTCAGGCACGGTGACCGGACTCGCCTTGCAAGTTGGCACGGTCATACCATCCACTATCACCTCCTCTACGACCTCTACTTCAAAAAATCAGATAGCACATATCGCGACTGATACTCCCCCAACGGTACAAATCAATGTCACAGAAATAGATGTTAATCGGATACAGACCGGTCAAACTGTCACTATCACGCTTGATGCATTTCCGGACACACAATTTCAGGGGAGTGTATTGAGTGTAGACACTGTGGGAAGTACGACCTCAGGTGTCACAACTTATCCCACTACGATAGCTTTCACCACAACCCAACATAAAAATATATTGCCAAATATGGCAGCATCTGCCGCAATCATCATTTCAGAAAAGAAAAATGTACTCACTATCCCTTTGAGCACCATATCTACTAAAAAAGGAAAATCTACTGTTCAAATTAAAAAAAATAACGACATAAAAACAGTTGAAATTCAAACAGGATTGGAATCTGACACAGAAATCGAGGTCGTTTCAGGTATACGAGAAGGAGATGTCATCATAACGAAAAAAACAACCACAGATTCTTCTGCCTCAAACTCAACGCGATCCACATCTCCTTTTAGCCCAGTATTTGGACCAAGACGCTAATTTATTTATGTATGTTACACATTTCACATGTTTCTAAAACATACCAAACAGGTATAGTCATTACACACGCACTTTCAGACATTTCATTTGAGATAAAAAAAGGCGAATTTGTGGCTATCATGGGACCTTCAGGATCTGGCAAATCGACATTGATGCATATTTTGGGTGCGCTTGATCTCCCAACATCTGGTGAATATATACTTGATGGAGAGCGTGTCAGTGATCTCAAAGATGATGCTTTGGCTGATATTCGAAATCGTAAAATAGGTTTTATATTTCAAGCGTTTAATCTGCTTCCTCGCACCAGTGCTCTCAAAAATGTTATGCTGCCCATGATGTATGCTGGCATACCAAAAAAAGAACGGATAGAACGTGCCAAAAAATATCTTACGATGGTCGGACTGGAAAATCGTATGGAGCATACAACAAACCAACTTTCAGGAGGCCAGCAGCAGCGTGTTGCTATCGCACGAGGACTAGCTATGAATCCAGCTCTGCTTCTGGCAGACGAACCGACGGGTAATATCGCATCTGCACAAGCTGAGGAAATCATGGATATTTTTAAATCCTTGCATGATCAGGGACATACAATCGTCATGATCACGCACGAGTCTGATATTGCCGCACATGCAAGTAGAGTTTTGACTATAAGGGATGGAAAATTGATTTCGGATACCAAATGACAAATGCAATGACCAATGATTTGTTACATCCTTATACTACATGTTGCATATAGTCAAGCTAAAAAGCTAATCATCTAAAACCTAACAGTAATAACCTTATCCTATGGAACTCATCGAACTATTTACAGAATCAATAAACACCTTGCGGGTGAATAAGCTCCGTACCGGCCTTGCAGTCCTGGGCATTGTGATCGGTATCGGAAGTGTCATCGCGCTGATCTCACTCGGTCAAGGGAGTCAAAAAGCCATTCAAAGCCAGATTCAATCTCTTGGTTCAAATCTCTTGACAGTATCACCTGGGGGCAGATCATCTGGGGGCGTGCGACAAGCAGTGGGTACTGCAACCAGCCTGACCCTTGAGGACGCCAAGGCTTTACTCAGTGTATCTCGCATCGCCACCATCAAACGACTATCGCCAGAATATAGCAATCGTACGCAAGTAGTAGCCGGTCGAAACAATACAAATACACAAGTGATCGGCGTTTATCCCGAATATGCACAAATCAAAACTCTTTCGCTCTCATCTGGCACATTCATCACCATCCGAGATGTGCAAAGTATTGCAAAAGTCGCAGTACTCGGCCCCACAGTCGCCAACGATCTTTTTGGTGAAAATACTGATGCAGTAGGTCAAAAAATACGCATCAACGGACAGGTGTTGACTGTCATCGGCATCACCACTTCAAAAGGAGGAAGTGGTTTTAACAATCCTGATGACACCGTGTTCGTTCCCCTCTCCACTGCACAAAAGCAATTATTTGGCGGAAGCCACCTGACATCGATATCTATAGAAACAACAAGCGCAGATGTCATGACCCAGACTCAAAATGATGTTGGTTATTTTTTGCTTACACGACATAAATTGAATGATCCGACGGAGGCAGATTTCACGATCTTCTCTCAAAACGATATATTAAATACTGCTTCACAAGTGACGAGTACTTTTACCGCTTTATTGGGAGGGATCGCAGCTATTTCACTTCTGGTCGGCGGTATTGGCATCATGAATATCATGCTCGTGACCGTCACTGAGCGCACTCGTGAAATTGGTCTTCGCAAGGCCTTAGGAGCAAAAAAGAATATCATTATTACGCAGTTTCTTATCGAGGCTGTCTTGCTGACTTTTGTAGGAGGTAGTCTGGGTATCCTGCTGGGAATGGGCATATCCTATCTTATTTCAAGTCTGATGAGTATACCCTTCACGATTTCGTTTTATTCTATCGGACTTGCGATCGGAGTCTCGGGCGGGATCGGCATCCTTTTCGGCTGGTATCCAGCCAATCGTGCAGCCAGACTCCAGCCAATCGAAGCATTGAGATATGAATAAATAAATTCAGTTAATTTATCAATCCTAAGGCTTATCAAGTCGTTATTATTTTAATAACATTATCCTGTCACTTTCTTGACAATGTTGGACCAAAATCCTTTTTTTCCTATTCTTACCTTCTGTCCATCGATCATGATCTCCCCTGGTTCGCCATCCCAAACAGCCAATGGTTTGAAATGAACATCTTTTGGCTCCTTTCCCCATTGCTTTGATTCTCCGGGTATATATTCATAGATCAGATATTGATTCTTCTCACGTACCCGTACTGGATGGAGATAACATAATTTCTCATTCCCATTGATTTGAAAACCTATCGGGACATGCACTTTTGTCTGAATATTGGACGGGTTTATGTTTTCAGCAGCGATAGGTATCACATTCGATCTGGTATTGTTATTATCCGCTATAATGAGCTGATCAAGGCCGAGCGGAAAATCTATGAGACAACTTGTGTCTTTTACCCGCATATCTTTCAAAGAATAATCTGCTCTTGTAGCAGGATCCTCTTTTTGACTTAGTTGCTTTACGATCGCGACAGCTAATACATTTTCTCCTATTAGTATTTTACTACCATCTATTCTCGGCCTGAAATTGATAAGTGTGACAGGTGTATTGTGTATGGTATATGATTCATCAGGCGTACGTCTTGAACTCATAAAATCAAACTGACGAAACTTATTCAATTCAACAGTCTCTCTGTCACGTTGAGACACTACTACGCTCACGTTATCTCTGCTCAAATTGCTCACAGAAGGGGCAGTGGCAACAGTTGCCATGGTTTGTAGTGAATAGTCTGCGCGGATATTACATACATCGTTTAATATGTGCATCATGATGTCGCTCTGAGCAGCCTTCCATGCCTGCCACTTACTCTCACCTTGTGGACCTGAAAGTGCTGCTTCATTGTGCTGCCTTATTTCACGAAATTGACCTTGCGTTTCATCTATTGCCTTATGAAGCCCATCGCTACAAAGGAGCAGTCTGACATCCCCAGGAAGAATGTTGAGGTCGGTGATACTGATGTTGTTATCATTATAAAGTGCAGCAGTAGTCGTCATTGACGCATTTATTTGTGGATGATCGAGTAAATCCGATGACGAACTGATGATCTTATAATTTGCATCTTTGTAAGCTAGATCTAATTTATCTTGTGAAGATGTACACAATTCATAATGAAATTTATTTTCACTCACCAGTGTGGCGATCGCTCTATCTCCTTCCCGCTGTGTGACCGTATACGCATTTGCGTCTCCGATCGAAAGGACATAGGTATGACCATCCGGACCTACGATACTTGCCACGAAGTTTGTTTTTCCCGGCAGGTAAGTATTGTGTTTAAGTAAACGTGTTGTTTCCGATACTGCCTCTTTCAAAACATCACTGTATTTTTTACTTGAAGAGCGCTGCATAAATTCTTCAGTCTTTTCAGCAACAAGTTTTGGGAATACAATCGCAAACGCAGCGCTTTTTTGCTCGCTTTTCTCAACAGATCCTGTCCCATCAGCTACTACATTTATCGCTCCTACGTAGCCTTTTTCCTGGCACGCCTGAACTGCAGCTTTTGTAGTTGGTGAGTCAAACAATGTCCCATTCTTAAGCTGAACTTTGAACATGGAGTCTACTCCCCCACTCATTCCTTCTCCATCGACCCAGATTGCATCCATATTTGGTTTTTGCTTTCCTCCAACTGTAGTCTTTCCGGCAGAGATGGTACGGGGTATTTCTCCTAAGGGTCTTGGCTCATCTTCAGGTTCGTTATGCCTGGGTGAACCATCATCTGGTGGCGAATCACCAGATTGTTCCGGTTCAGATACCGGTTCTCTCGTCAGGAAAGAATAATTGATATGTCCTCGTTCACGATCAAGATTTGTCAAATATTGATCACGTGAAATAGCCCCGCCCCATGTAGATTGTAAATCATAACCCAAATTTTGCAGAATTGCATCGTACCTAGCTCGCTTTTGAGGATCGGTGAGGATGATCTCCGCGTCAGTCAACAATTGAAAAATCTCTCCAACACGCGACTCATCTTCCGGTGAAAAATCCTTACGATTATCTGGATGATATTTCATCTTGATTCCTCGTACAATTGCTTTTTTTATCTCTGCCATAGAAGCGGTTGGTGGAAGTCCCAGCAACACATAAAAATTCTCGATATACTGTTCCTGCCCACCAGGAGAAATAATTGATGAATATGTGATAGGTAGATGGTTTAAAAATTCTTGTGGTGTCTGTCGTGTGCGCAACTCGAGAATAGAAGGTGCAAATTTGACAGTCGCTCGATCAGGCAAATTACCAGGTACATTGCTTGTCATACCAATAGTCTGAACAGTTGTCACGGACTCGTCGTCTTTGACATAACGTAACAATTCAGCTGGATATATAGCGATCGGTATATTTTTTTCATTAAGCTCTGCTTTCGTTTTACCTTGTATATCATCCTCATCATATATCATGCAATCTTTGATATATTCATACACAGGTACTATATTTTTGTACAGATCTGCAAACGGTTTTGAAGCAAGATCCTGAGATACACGATGAGCAAGAGCATGGGCATTCGAGATAAAATGATAGAGATCGCCTATTACTGAATCTGTTGGCTCATTTCCGATCAATCGGGCAATACACGAATACAATCCATCTATACGGTCTATTCCAGGCGTATCAGATAATTGGTATTGTTGTTGAAGTTGAACTAACGCATGCTCTGCTGTCGTGAACATATCCCTATGTGAGTTGATCCATGTAGCAGCGAGCTGTTTCTGCGATTGAATATATTGTTCTGCAGAATCTTTCTTAACTTCTGTATAGTACTGTTTCCGCAGTGACTCTAACTGTTTACATTGAGCTTCATCTAAACCCAAATGTCTGCCAATAGACTCTGGTTCATCAACTTCCTGCCCAAATGAAGGATTCTTCTTCTGGGCTTTTTCGGCCACTATACTTGCCCGGGCAGCTGCTAATTGTTGCTCATCTTGTTGTTGGGGGTCCTTAACTGCTGGGACGACTGCGTGGACAACTGGCTGCTCTACCTGTGTTTGTTCTGGAGAAATTTGTGCTCGAGAAGTTTCGATAGACTTTCGCAGAGCCCTGCCAATCATCTCTCCCAGTATGTCACTTCAATAATCCGAATGGGTAATATAATTATTCAAAACCATTCTGAAGCTATCAGCATCTATAGGTTGAGGAAGATTATTATCCTGGCAGTACTGAGTAAAAATCTCAGGTGGAATGAGCGGAATAACTTCTTCGAGAAGGTGTTGCGCCTGCGCCCATAAACGTGTTCTGATATCTCTACCATCTTGTACATTCAAAGCGCGAGCCAAATCGAATGAGTTTGCCCATGCACTCACCGCCTGATTTTCAGCACTCAAGTGTGCAAGAAGTGCAGGAGTCAACACATCATAATCATCTTGTGAAATAGCTGGATCAGCATCATATTGAGCTAGGTATAAGGCTCGAGAGACAGCATCTTTTGGATACCATTCATTCATACCTCTCACCTTTGCGCTTTGATTGTTGTGATCTGGAGGTGATGAATTGAAAGGAGTATAGACCCTCAATCTTGATTTGCTTTCTAGGTCTTTTTGAAGATGCTCGACAAAATGACTATGATCAACGTTTTTGAACTCTAGCGGAAACGGTGAGTCTTGT